>NZ_JBHVMH010000001.1:0-338562 GCF_042797035.1 Cellulosimicrobium sp. NPDC057862 | reverse complement strand
GAGCTCGGTCGAGTCCTGTGAAATTTGGGGGCCCCCCCCCCCGCGCGGGGGGCCCCGAACACTAAAGCAAACACCCAAAAGCGCAGTGCAAACCCCCCCCCCCCGCCCCCGCGGTGGGGGGGGCCCCCCCCCGGCCCCCGCGACCGGCACACTGGACGCCTGCACGGACGACGTCGTCCGCGCGGCCCGGCTCGTGCCCCGAGCCCCGACACCCCGAGGTGCACCATGACCGGTAGGACTCCCGGCGGCGACGCCGCCGGCGCACCGGGCGACGACCCGGTCCCCGACCGCATCCACGCCCGACCCGTCCCGCGGCCCGGCCGGTGGATCTCCGCCGTCGTGCTGCTGGTCCTCGCCGCGATGGCCGCCAACGCCCTGCTGACGAACGAGAAGTTCCGCTGGGACGTCGTCTGGCTCTACTTCCGCGACGTGACGGTCGTGCGCGGCGTGGGCTGGACGCTCGTGCTGACGTTCTGCTCGATGGCGATCGCGATCGTGCTCGCCGTGCTGCTCGCGATCATGCGGCGGTCGGACAACCCCGTCATGAAGTCGGTGAGCTGGGGCTACATCTGGTTCTTCCGCGGCACCCCGATCTACACCCAGCTCGTGTTCTGGGGCCTCGTCTCGGTGCTCTACCCGCGCCTGAGCCTGGGCATCCCGTTCGGCCCCGAGTTCTTCGAGTTCCGCACGGCGGACCTGTTCACGGCGTTCGTGTGCGCGCTCATCGGGCTCTCGCTCAACGAGGCCGCGTACCTCGCGGAGATCGTGCGCGCGGGCCTCGGGTCCGTGGACCCGGGCCAGACCGAGGCTGCCAAGGCGCTCGGCATGAAGGACGGCAAGATCCTTCGGCGCATCGTGCTGCCGCAGGCCATGCGCGTCATCGTGCCCCCGACGGGCAACGAGACGATCTCCCTGCTCAAGACGACGTCGCTCGTCCTCGCCGTGCCGTTCACGCTCGACCTGCAGTACTCGACGAACGCGATCGGCAACCGGCTCTTCCTGCCGATCCCGCTGCTCATGGTCGCGGCGATCTGGTACCTGCTCATCACGAGCGTCCTCATGGTCGGCCAGCACTACATCGAGCGGTACTACGGCCGCGGGTTCGGCACGCAGACGGCGGCCCGACGCCGCGGGCGCGGCCCCGGAGGCCGGGGCGGCGGGCGCCGGAAGCCGAGCAAGCAGGACCTCATCGCCGCGTCCGGCACGACCAAGGACGACCCCTTCCTGGAGGTGACCCCGTGAGCGGGACGCACGACGCGGCGGCCTCGCCGGCCAGCCGCACAGGCGACCGGACCGCCGACGCCACGCCGATGGTGCAGGTCGAGGGCCTGCACAAGATGTTCGGCGACCTGCACGTGCTCCGGGGCGTGGACCTCGAGGTCCCGCGCGGCTCGGTGTGCGTCGTCCTGGGGCCGTCCGGGTCCGGCAAGTCGACGCTCCTGCGCTGCGTCAACGAGCTCGAGGAGATCACCGGCGGACGCATCCGCGTCGACGGCGAGCTCATGGGCTACCGCGAGGTGACCAAGGACGGGCGGACGCGCCTGCACCGCCTGCACCCCAAGGTCGTCGCGCGCCAGCGCTCGCGCATCGGCATGGTGTTCCAGCGCTTCAACCTGTTCCCGCACATGACGGCGCTCGAGAACGTCGCCGAGGCGCCGGTCCAGGTGCGCGGGCTCGGGAGGGCGGCGGCGCGCGCGCAGGCGACCGAGCTCCTGGCGCGCGTCGGCCTCGTCGACCGGGCCGACCACTACCCGGCGCAGCTCTCCGGCGGGCAGCAGCAGCGCGTGGCGATCGCGCGCGCGCTCGCGATGGAGCCCGAGCTCATGCTGTTCGACGAGCCGACGTCGGCGCTCGACCCCGAGCTCGTCGGCGAGGTGCTGGCCGTCATGCGCGACCTCGCGCGGTCCGGCATGACGATGATGGTCGTGACGCACGAGATCGGGTTCGCGCGCGAGGTCGCGGACACCGTCGTCTTCATGGACGAGGGCGTCATCGTCGAGCGGGGCACGCCCGACCAGGTGCTCGGCGACCCGCAGCACGAGCGCACGCGCTCGTTCCTCGCGCACGTCCTGTAGGCGGGGCGGGCCGCGAGATCGGCCTGTGCGTCCGAGATCGGCCCTCGGAAGGTCGACCCGGTGACGTGGGGGTCGATCTCGCGCGCCTCGGCTCAGCCCGCGCGACGGCGGCGCGGGAGCGCGGGGGCGTCGTGCCCCGGGGCGAGGCGGGGCGAGAGGCCCGTGGGGCGCGCGACCGTGACCATCTCCCCGCTGAGCGCCCGGCCCAGGTGCACGAGCGGCAGCATGTTCTCGTGCTCGACCACGAGCGCGTCGTAGATCGGGGTCTCGCTGTCCGGGGTGGGGGAGAGGGTGTGGGAGAGAGATCGCGTCGGCACGCCTCCCACCTTCGGTGAGGGACGTGCGTTCCGCGACCGGAAGCGGTGACGTGTCCGTGAGACGTTCGTGGAGACCGGGCGCGCACGCCTCGGACCGGCGCTGACGAGCCACCGGTGGCGCGACGTCGTCGGGCGCGGTTCACTGCATCCTGACGCGCACCGGCCGCCGCGTCCCGGTCGCACCCGGGAGGACCGCATGAGCCTCGCCCCGATCGTCCACGAGCTCCGGCTCGCGTGCCCCGTCGAGGTCGCCTTCGACACGTACGTCGACCGGATCGCGGAGTGGTGGCCCCCCGGGTACACCGACGACGCCCGGTCGTTCTCCGGGCTCGTCGTCGAGCCCGTCGTCGGCGGGCGCGTGGTCGCGTCCCACGGCGCCGACGAGCAGGTCTGGGGGCGCGTGACGCTCTGGGAGCGGGCGACCCACCTCGCGCACACGTTCACCCCGGGGCAGCCGCCCGGCCGGGCGTCGCTCGTCCGGGTCGACCTGCGGCCGAGCACGACCGGGACCGCCGTGCGGTTCGAGCACGGCGGGTGGGCGCCCGGCAGCGAGCGCGTGCGGTCGCGCTTCACCGGGTGGCCACGCATCCTCAGCCGTTACGCGCGGCTCGCCGAGCACCCCGACCCGGAGAAGTGAGCTCCGGGCTCGTGGGGGACCACCACGGTCTCACCAGCCCCAGTCGCCCCAGTCCCAGCTGCCGTCGTCGGTGTTCCCGTCGTTGCCGTTGCCGTTGCCGTTGTTCCCCGGGCCGGGCTGGTTCTGCTGGTCGCGCTCGTCCTGCTGCTTCTGCCGGTCGTCGAGCTCCTGCGACCGCTGGGCGGCGTCCTCCTCGGCCTTCGTGATCGCCGCCTCGCGCTCGCTGAGCTGCGTCGTCGCCGCGTCGAGCTCGGCGCGCTGGGCCTCCAGGTCGGCACGCTCCGACTCGAGCTGCTCGCGCTCCGCCGCGACCTCGCTCTGCACGCGCTGCGCCTCGGCCTTCTCGCGCTGCGCCTCCCCCTGCGCGGAGAGCGTCAGGCCGATGCCGACGAGCAGGCCGAGAGCGACGCCCGCGAGGCCGACGGCGGTCGGGACGAGCCACCGGCGGCCGCGGTCGGGGGCGGCGTCCTCGTCGTCGTCGGCGCCGGGGAGCGCGAGCGGACCGACGCCCCCGGGGGTGCGTGCCGTGCTCGCCGTCGCGCGCGGCGGTGCCGCGGCAGGGCCGGCGGGCGTCGGGCCGACGGGGACCACGCCGGACCGCGCGGCTCCGGCCGAGACCGTCGGGGCCGCGCCCGCGACCGCAGGGCGTGCGGCCGGGTCGTCGAGCAGCGCGCCGAGCGCGGGGAGGATCATCGTCGAGCTGGCGACCGGGTGGTCGTCGACGGCGCCCGTCGCGACCGGGGCGAGCGTCGCCACGTGCGTCGCGTCGGACCCCGGACCCGTGAGGGGTGCGCCGACCGCCGGGGTCGCCCCGGACGAGCGCGCGCGCAGCGACCGCCGCGTCGGCGTCCCGGACCCGGAGGGCAGGGGCTCGGTCGTGCGGAGGACCGGCGCGTCCGGGAGGGGCACGGGGACCGGGGGCCCCGAGGTCGCGGCGTCCTCCCAGAACACCCAGCCCGGGGGCGGGGCCGGCCAGGACGGGTCCGGGTGCCAGTCGGTCGTGGGGGTGAAGCCCTCGGGCACGGGCCACCCCGGGGGCGGTACGAACCGCACGGCCATGGGGTCCTCCTTCGGTAGCGTCCGGCGCACGGTCGACGGGGACGCAGGGTCTCGACGGGGCTCCGGGTTCGACGGGAACAGTAGGGGAGTCGTGGCCACCGGCACGAATCGCACCGGCCGCGGACCGGCAGTGGCGCCCGCGCGCCGGCCACGGACCGACCGCAGACCGGCACGGACCGGAGGAGAGGTGGCGGTGCCCCTGGTGCGTCCGGGCGTGCGGGGAACGCTGCGCCGCGACGTGGGTGGCCGCTGGTAGAACGGACACAGACCGGCGAGGCGGCCCAGCTCCCGCCCCGGCGGCGATCGTCCCCGACCCGGAGGTGTGCGTGTTCCTCGTCGACGAGCCGGCGCTGCGGACCGTCGCAGCCGACCCCGGCCGGGCCGCCACGGGCGGCGCGCCCGCGCGCGAGCGCGTCCTCGTGCACTCGGCGAGCGACCTCGTCGTCGCCGCCGACTGCGAGTACCGGCTCCTGTGCCGGCTCGACGAGCAGCTCGGCCGTGCGCCACGCAGGGCTGCGGGGGACGACGCGATGCTCGCGCGCACCGCCGCGCTCGGCGCTCGGCACGAGCGCGAGGTCCTCGCGCGCTACGAGGCCGAGCACGGGGCGTTCGACCCGACGACGGGTCGCGGCGTCGTGCGCCTCGAGCCGCCGCGCCGGGTCTCCTGGGACGCGCTCGTGGCGGCCCAGGCGAGCACGCTCGCCGCGCTCGAGGCCGGTGCCGACGTCGTGCACCAGGCGGCGTTCTTCGACGGCTCCTTCCACGGGCGTGCCGACTTCCTCGTCCGGACCGGCACCGACGACACGGGGTCGGCCCGCTACGCCGTCGTCGACACCAAGCTCGCGCGGCGCGCCAAGGTCCCCGCGCTCCTCCAGCTCGCCGCGTACGGCGACCAGCTCCGGGCCGCGGGCGTGCCCGTCGACCCCGACGTCTCGCTCGTGCTCGGCACGCGCGAGCGCACCTCGCACCGCCTCGCCGACCTCCTGCCCGTGTTCCGGGACCGCCGCGACCGGCTCGTCCGGCTCACGGCCGAGCACGTCGCGCGCGACGGCCGCGCCCCCTGGGACGACCCCGCCGTCCGGGCGTGCGGGCGCTGCGACGACTGCCGGGCGCAGATCGACGCGCACCGCGACGTGCTGCTCGTGGGTGGGGTGTACGAGTCGCAGCGCGCACGGCTGCACGCGGCGGGGATCCGCACGATCGACGAGCTCGCGGCCGCGACCGACGAGACACCCGTGCCCGACGGCATGAGCCGGTCCTCGTTCGCGAAGGTCCGACGCCAGGCCGCGTTCCAGCTCGGCACCGGGCCCTCCGACGGCACGGTCGTGTGGGCGGACGCGGCGGGACCCCACGAGCTCTCGTGGCGCATCGACGACCCGGCCCCCGTGCTCGCGCTGCCTGCGCCGAGCCCGGGTGACGTCTTCTTCGACTTCGAGGGTGACCCCCTGTGGACGGATGCGGGCGGCACGAGCTGGGGCCTCGACTACCTGTTCGGCTGGGTCGAGCGTCCCGACGCGCCCGAGGACCGCCCGCCGTTCCACGCGCTGTGGGCGCACGACCTCGCGGCGGAGCGCGACGCCCTCGTCGCGTTCGTCGACCACGTCAACGCGCGCCGCCGCACGTACCCGGACCTGCACGTCTACCACTACGCCGACTACGAGCGCGCGCACCTGCTCGCCATCGCCGCGCGGCACGGCGTGTACGAGGAGGAGGTCGACGACCTCCTGCGCGACGGCGTCCTCGTCGACCTCTACGCCGTCGTGCGCCAGGCGCTGCACGTCTCCGACAAGTCCCGGTCGATCAAGAAGCTCGAGCCGCTCTACATGGGCGACGAGCTGCGCACCGGCGACGTGACGACCGCCGCCGCGTCCGTCGTCGCGTACGCGGAGTACACCGCGCTGCGCGAGGCGGGGCGCGACGACGAGGCGGACGAGCTCCTCCGCGGGATCGCGGACTACAACCGGTACGACTGCGTGTCGACGCTGCGGCTGGGGGAGTGGTTGCGTCATGCCGTTCTCGCCTCCGAGGTGGTGGCCTCGGGTGCGGGGTCGGGGGAGGTGCGCGCCGTCTACCATCCGCGCCGCTCGTCCCTCGCGGCGCTCCCGCCAGACCCGACCACGACGGCGCGCACCTCCCCCGACCCCGCCATGTCCGTCACCTCCCCCGGGGGCGAGATCGCGCCCGACAGGCGGGGTGAGGATCTGGCGACCGACGAGCTGCGGGAGCGGTCGTCCGTGGTGGTGCTGGAGGAGGAGATCCGGCAGGTCGTGGGGGAGGATCGTGCCCGGCGTGGTGCCGAGGAGCAGGCGCTCGCGCTGTACGGCGCCGCTGCGGGGTACTTCCGGCGCGAGGCGAAGCCGTTCTGGCACGAGCACTACTCGCGGCTCTCGCTCCCGGTGGACGAGTGGCTGGGGCGCCGCAACGCGTTCCTCGTCGAGCAGGCCGAGGTCGTCTCGGGCTGGGAGGTCGAGCCTGGGCGCCGGACGTGGTCGCGCCGCCTGGAGCTCGTGGGCCGGCTCCCCGAGGGCAGCGACCTGCGCGTCGGCGTGGCGCCGTACGTCCTCTACGACCCGCCGCTGCCGCCGTGCGTCAGGACGGCGGCCGACGGGGTGCGCGGCTGGCTCACGGGCGCGTCGGTCGTCGACGCGCGCCGCCGTGCGACGCCCGCGGGCGAGCGGGACGTGCTCCTCGTGCGTGAGCAGCTCCCGACCGGTGCCGAGCCGTTCGACGCGACGCCCGTCGCGCTCACCCCGTCGCCGGGCCCGAGCGCCAAGCCGTTGGAGGCGGCGGCGGAGGCCGCCGCGCGGTCCGCGCTCCGGACGTGGCAGACGACGGGGGCGCTGCCGCGTGACGCCGCGACCGACGTGCTCCTGCGGCGACCCCCACGGCTCGTGCCGGCGACGGCAGCACGCGCGGACCGCCTCCACGTCCCGGAGGGGGGCGACGGCGCGCGCGTCCCGGCAGGCGACGACGGAGCGGCCGGGCCCGGGCTCCCGCCCGTCGTGGACGACGACATCGTCGCGGCGGTCACGGCCGCCGTCGAGCGCCTCGACGACTCGTACCTCGCGGTCCAGGGCCCGCCCGGGACGGGCAAGACCTACGTCGGGTCGCGGGTCGTCGCGCGGCTCGTCGCGCAGGGCTGGCGGGTCGGGGTCGTCGCGCAGTCGCACGCCGTCGTCGAGAACATGCTCCGGGCGGTCGTGCTCGGGGCCGGCGTCCCGCGCGAGGTCGTGGCGAAGAAGGTCGCGGCGGACGGGCCGTCGGCGCGCGCCGTGTACGACGAGCTCGACGGCGCCCACCTCGCGGCGTTCGCGACGCAGCCGGGGCCGCGCGTCGTCGGCGGGACCGCCTGGGACTTCGCGGCGGACCGCCTCCCGGCCGGCACCCTCGACCTGCTCGTCGTCGACGAGGCCGGTCAGCTCTCGCTCGCGACCACGGTCGCCGTGTCGCGCGCCGCGCGCCGGCTCCTCCTGCTCGGCGACCCGCAGCAGCTCCCGCAGGTCAGCCAGGGGCGGCACCCCGAGCCGGTCGACCGCTCGGTGCTCGGGTGGCTCGCCGACGGTCACGGGGTGCTGCCCGCACTCCGCGGCTACTTCCTCCCCCTGACGTGGCGTCTGCACCCGCGCCTCGCGCAGGCCGTCTCGACCCTCGCGTACGAGGACCGTCTCCACGCGCACCCGTGCGCCGCGGCCCGCGAGCTCGACGGCGTCCCGCCCGGGGTCGAGCAGGTGCTCGTGGCGCACGCGGGGAACTCGGTGCGCTCGCCCGAGGAGGCGGCCGAGGTCGTCCGCCAGGTCGAGCGGGTCCTCGGGCGGACGTGGACGACGACGGTCGACGGGGTCGAGGAGCGACGTCCGCTCGGGCAGGGGGACGTCCTGGTCGTCGCGGCGTACAACGCGCAGGTGTGGGCCGTGCGCGGGGCGCTCGAGGCCGCGGGCTACCCGGACGTCGAGGTCGGCACGGTCGACCGGTTCCAGGGCAAGGAGGCGCCGGTCGTCGTCGTGACGCTCGCCGCCTCGTCGGGCCGCGAGGCGTCGCGCGGGCTCGGGTTCCTGCTCTCGCGGCACCGGGTCAACGTCGCGGTGTCGCGAGCGCAGTGGAGCGCGGTCGTCGTGCGCTCACCCGGTCTCACCGACCTCCTGCCGCACTCCCCGCGCGGTGTCGAGGAGCTCGGCGCGTTCCTCGGGCTGGCGGGCTCCCCGCCCGTCGGCTGAACGGCGTCCGGCCGGCGGGCGAGTCCCGCCCGCGGTGAGCCGGGGATGCGCTCGGCCGAGCAGGGCTCGCCCGGCCGAGCAGGGTTCGCCCGGCCGGGCGATGCGCGGGCGGCGCGCCGGGGTCAGAATTCCCCGAAACCCCCGAAGTCGCCGAACCCTCCGCCGAGGTCGCCGCCGCCGAAGTCGTCCCCGCCGGGGTCGCCCCCGCCCGAAGGATCCTCGCCGGCCGCCTCGACCGCTCCGCCGTCGCCGCCCTCGGTGGCACCGGGATCCTCGGCGCCCTGCTCGGCCGCCGCGTCCTCCGCGACGGGCTGCGTGGGATCGGCGAACGCCGGCCCGAAGAGGGCGTTCGCGACCGCCGAGCCGATGACGACGCCCGCGATGGTGCCGAGCAGGCTCGAGCCGACCATGGCGCCGAACCCGGGTGCGCCCTGGCCGCGGCCGGCGAACGTGCGCTCGAGCGTGCCGGGCTGGCGCATCTCGGCGCGGGTCGCCATCCGGGCGAGGTCCTGCGGCGCGTCGGACGTCGCGCGCTCCGACGCGGGGACCTGCTCGCCGAGCTCGGCGAGCACCTGCCGCCGCTGCTCGGGCGTCAGGCGGGCGAACGCCTCGGCGTGCGCCTGCTCGACCTGGTCCGGCGGCGCGGTGCGCAGCAGGTACCGGTAGCGGTCGACCGCGACCTGGTCGGGGGTGCGGGGTGCGGTCGTCGCGGCGCGCGCGTCCTGCGGGGCGCTCCCGTAGGCGGGCTGGCTCGGGTACTGGGTCGGGTACTGCGTCGGGTGCTGCGCCGGCGAGCCGTAGGGGCCCGCCTGCGGGGCGCCGTGCGGGTCGCGGGGCTCGCGGCCGAGGAGCCGGTCCAGGAATCCCATGGGTCGTCCTCCGAGTTCGGTGGCGCGGCGTCGGACGCTCGCGCGGGGGTCGTGGCCGGTGCGGCTCACTCCCGGAACAACGAGGAGCCTCGGCGCACGGTTCCGCCCGCTGCCGAACCCGGGATCGTTCCTCACCGCGCCCGCCTCGTGAGGAGCGACCCCGGGTTCGGCACGGCTCCGCAGCGCGACCGGCACCGGACGCACGAACGCCCCCGACCGGAGGGTCGGGGGCGCTCGGTGAACGATCGGTCGGCGCGACCCGGGAGGGTCGTCACCGGGGAGATCGGATCAGATCGCGCGGATGTTCTCCGCCTGCGGGCCCTTGGGGCCCTGCGTCACGTCGAACTCGACGCGCTGGTTCTCCTCCAGCGTGCGGAAGCCCTGCGACTGGATCGCGGAGTAGTGCGCGAACACGTCGGCCGAGCCGTCCTCGGGGGCGATGAAGCCGTAGCCCTTCTCGCTGTTGAACCACTTCACGGTTCCGGTAGCCATTGTTACTCCTTCAAGAGTGTGGAAACACCCCCCGCGGGCGCAGGGGAGTACATCACGGTGTTCGTCGTCAACTCTTGGGTAACAAGGTCCGCCGGGCGCCCGCCGGGTGGCGGTCACATCGACGCGAGGACAAGCGAGGCACTGCAATCTCGGGGTCAACCGTACAGGGTATGCCTCTCCTTGGCCATGGCTCTCCCCGCTGATGTCGTACCCGGTCGCGCGACGTGTCGCCGGGGCGTCGCGGGGGGTCGTCCGGGAGCCCGCCGGCCGCGCGTCAGGCCGCGGGCACCGTGAGCTCGACGACCGGCACGACGCGCCGCCAGTCGTCCTCGCCCCGCTCCGTCGCGAGCGGTTCCGCCCACTCGAGGACCACCGGCTCCAGCACCTCCCAGGAGCGGGCGTGCGCGGCGGCGTACTCGCGCAGGAATCGCGCTCCGTCCGCGGGCGCCAGGGTGCGGGAGCGGCCGCGCACGCCGCGACGGGCGCCCACCCAGAGGAGGACGCGCGGGTCGGCGACGACGTTGCGGTACCACTGCGAGCGCGGGCCGAGCCCGGCGACGACGACCCACGTGCGGGGATCCGGTCGCGCGGAGACCTCCAGCACGGCGTACCGGGTCTCGCCGGTCGTCCGGCCGCGGTGGCCGAGCATCAGGAGCCGTCCGCCCAGGAGCAGACCGAGCCCGGAGCGGAAGAGGGCGACAGGTGTCCGGACGAGCCAGCGCGTGTGCAGGAGCCGGGACGCGACCGTCATCCGTCCACCGTACGGCAGCACCTGAATCGGCACATTCGTACCGTCCACGGAACGAAACGAGACCCTTACGTTACGAGTCGGTAACAACTCCCTGCGTCCCACGAAATCCGATCCGCCTACGTTCGCGTCACCCAGGAACGCGGAGGCGCCACCTCCCGCGGATTCGTGGGTCCGGAGCCCTCCGAGATGCCGCGGAGGGCTCCGGGCGACACGTCCGCGGCAGGTTTCGTCCCCGGGTGACCTGTGTCACTATTCAGCACGCAATTCAGTGTTGAATTCAGCGATCGACCGCGGGGAGAAGCGGCGTGGCCGCCCTCCGCGGGGATCAGGACCACGGAGGTTGGCATGCATCGCACAGCACGACGGGCGAGCGGGGGTGCTGCCCTGCTCCTCGCGGCCACTCTCGTCCTCACCGCCTGCGGTCCCCAGTCCCAGGGCGGCGGAGACGACGAGACGACCGGGACGTCGACCGAGACCGACGACGGCGGCTCTGCCGAGCTGAGCATCGTCCCGTCGGTCCAGATCGACATCGAGGGTGCCGAGGTCCCCGCGGCGGAGGCCGGCAACCCGGTCGACCCGGCCGGCGACGGCAGCGCCGAGTGTGCCGAGGGCACGTCGATCGCGATGGCGGGTGCCCTCACGGGCCCGAACGCCGCGCTCGGCCTCAACATCCTGTACGGGGCGCAGGTCGCGGTGGACGCGTTCAACGCGGCGAACCCCGGGTGCCAGGTGACCATCAAGGAGTTCGACACCGAGGGCGACCCGCAGAAGGCCACCCAGGTCGCGCCGCAGATCGTCGGCGACGCCACGGTCCTCGGCCTCCTCGGCCCGGCGTTCTCGGGCGAGACGGCCGCGACCGGCGACGTCTTCAGCCAGGCCGGCCTGCTGTCGCTCACGGCGTCGGCCACGAACCCCGACCTGACGTCGAACGGCTGGACCAACTTCTTCCGCGGCCTCGCCAACGACGCCGTCCAGGGGCCGTCGGTCGCCAAGTACCTCGTCAACACGAAGGAGTTCGGCAGCGTCTGCGTCGTCTCCGACAACTCGGACTACGGCATCGGCCTCGCCCAGCAGATCACCGAGGGCCTGGGCGACGCCGCGAACGCGGACTGCGCCGCCGAGGTCAAGACGGGCGACAAGGACTTCTCCGCCGCCGTCCAGATCATCTCGGGCGCCGACGCCGACGCGGTCTTCTACGCCGGCTACTACGCCGAGGCGGCGCCGTTCGTGCAGCAGCTGCGCGACGGCGGCGTCGAGATCCCGTTCGTCTCGGCGGACGGCACGAACGACCCGCAGTTCGTCTCGCAGGCCGGCGCGTCCTCCGAGGGCGCGATCCTGTCCTGCCCGTGCGGCCCCGCGCCGGAGGACTTCGCGGCGACCTACGAGGAGTCGGCCGGCCAGGCGCCGGGCGTGTACTCGGTCGAGGGCTACGACCTCGCGACGATCATGCTCACGGGCATCGCGTCCGGCGTGACCGACCGCGCGGGCCTGATCGACTACGTGGCGAACTACTCCGGTGAGGGCCTGGCCCGCACCTACGAGTGGGACGACACGGGCGAGCTCGCCTCGGCGCTCATCTGGATCTACGAGGTCCAGTAGTCCGACGACGACGGGCGCCCTGCCCCGACGCCCCCGCACCGCGCGGGGGCCGGCGGGCGGGGCGCCCGTCGTGGACCACGACCTCGTACACCAGAGAAAGAATCAGGGAGCGTCATGCCCGCTCTTGCTGACGCGCTGATGCACAGCGCGACCGCCGGTCCCCTCGTCCACCAGTCCCTCATCGACTTCAACATCGCGGGCCTCGCCCGGAACTTCTGGGGCCTCACCATCGAAGGCCTCACCTACGGCGCGATCTACGCGCTCGTGGCCGTCGGCTACACGCTCGTCTACGGCGTGCTGCGGCTCATCAACTTCGCCCACTCCGAGGTCTTCATGCTCGGCATGTTCGGGCAGTACGCGACGCTCATGCTCCTGGGCTTCGCCCCGAGCGGGAACGCGTACGACAAGGGCATCGCCCTCACGGTCCTCTACCTCGGCATCGCGATGCTCGGCGGCATGCTCGTCGCGGGCGGCGCCGCCGTCGGGCTGGAACGCGTGGCCTACAGACCGCTGCGACGGCGCGGCGCACCGGCGCTCGTGTTCCTCATCACCGCGATCGGGATGTCGTTCATCATCCAGGAGTTCGTGCACTTCGTGCTGCCGAAGCTCACGGGTGGCACCCTGGGCGGCGTCAACGCGCAGCAGCCGATCCGGCTCGTGCAGCCGGAGGTGCAGTTCACGATCGGCGGCGCGCCGGTCACGAACATCACGCTCGTCATCATCCTGTCGGCGCTCGTCCTCGCCCTCGCGACCGACATGTTCATCAACCGGACCAAGTTCGGGCGTGGCATCCGCGCCGTCGCCCAGGACCCGGTGACCGCGACCCTCATGGGCGTCTCGCGCGAGCGCGTCATCATGCTGACGTTCCTCATCGGCGGCATCCTCGCCGGCGCGGCCGCGCTGCTGTACACGCTGCGCGTGCCGAACGGGATCATCTACTCCGGCGGCTTCATCCTCGGTATCAAGGCGTTCTGCGCCGCGGTGCTCGGCGGGATCGGCAACCTGCGCGGCGCGCTGCTCGGCGGCCTGCTGCTCGGCGTCATGGAGAACTACGGCCAGGTCGTGTTCGGGACGGAGTGGCGCGACGTCGTCGCGTTCGCGCTCCTGATCATCGTCCTCATGTTCCGCCCGACCGGCATCCTCGGCGAGTCTCTGGGGAGGGCGCGCGCATGAGCACCTCGACCCCCGCACCGCAGCCGGCCCCCGAGGGCCGCCCCACGTCCATGCCCCCCGTGGGCCGGGTCGCGACGAAGGACCGCCCGCACGGCGGCGTCGGCGACCGGTTCCGGCTGTGGTGGGACGCCCAGGCGCGACCCACCCAGTGGCTGATCGGCGTGCCGTTCCTCATCTTCATCGCGCTCGTGCCGATCCTCAACATCCCGGTGCTCACCACGGTGGGGACCAACTTCGGCGGGGTGATGGCGCAGTTCGGCATGATCGCGCTCATCGCCATCGGCCTCAACGTCGTCGTGGGCCAGGCCGGCCTGCTCGACCTCGGGTACGTCGGCTTCTACGCCATCGGCGCGTACACAGTCGCGATCCTCACGAGCCCCGACAGCCCGTGGAACCAGACCGACGAGTGGCTGTCGAGCGACTGGGCCTGGCTCGCGGCGCTGCCGGTCGCGGTCGCGATCACGTCGCTGTCGGGCCTGATCCTCGGGTCGCCCACGCTGCGCCTGCGCGGCGACTACCTCGCGATCGTCACGCTCGGCTTCGGCGAGATCGTCCGCCTCCTCGCGGACAACCTCGACGAGCTCACGGGTGGCGGCCAGGGCCTGCGCGGCGTCGCCTACCCGCGCGTCGGGGTCACGGAGGAGCTGCCCAACGGCGTCTTCTCCGCGGGCAACGCGGCGGGCACGCTCAACTCGGGCGTCTGGTGGTACTGGCTCAGCCTCGTCTTCATCGTCATCTCGCTGCTCCTCGTGGGGAACCTGGAGCGCTCGCGCGTCGGGCGCGCCTGGGTCGCGATCCGCGAGGACGAGGACGCGGCGGAGATCATGGGCGTCCCGACCTTCCGCTTCAAGCTGTGGGCGTTCGTCATCGGCGCGTCGATCGGCGGCGTCGCAGGCGCGCTCTACGCGGGCCAGGTCCAGTTCGTCATCCCGACGAACTTCAACGTCATCAACTCCGTGCTCTTCCTCTGCGCGGTCGTGCTCGGCGGCCAGGGGAACAAGCTCGGGGTGATCCTCGGCGCGTTCATCATCGTGTACCTGCCGAACTTCTTCCTCGGCCGCACCGAGCTGTTCGGCATCCCGATCAACGGCAACGAGATCGCGAGCTACCGGTACCTGTTCTTCGGGATCGCGCTGGTCGTGCTCATGATCTTCCGTCCACAGGGCCTCATCCCCGTCCGGCAGAAGCTGCTCGCCTACGGGCGCGAGCTCTACGTGGCGGCGCGCCGCGCGGCGCAGGCCGCCACGCGGTCCGGGTCCGACGACGGTGCGCGGCCGGGCACCCCGGCCGTCGCCACGGCGTCGGGGACGACGGGCGCCGCGCGCCCGACGCCCGGCGGGACCCGCACGGGAGAGAGCACGACGGACGGGGAGGAGACCCGATGAGCACCCACGACCCCGGCGGCATCGGGGCGGGCGGCGAGCACGGCGACGAGCACCTCGCGTCGTCGGGCCGCGCCGACTCGTCGCGCGCCGACCTCTACATGCCGGGCGCCGTCCTGGAGGAGCCCGCGATCGTCGACGTCGCGGACGTGCGGCCCGAGCTCGCGAACCCCGAGCTCGTCGACGCGATGGTCGCGCCGGACCGCACGGTCCACGCGAAGGTCGGCGAGCCCCTGCTCCAGATGCAGAACGTCACCGTCCAGTTCGGCGGCCTCGTCGCGCTCGACGACGTGTCCTTCGACATCCGGCGCGGCGAGATCCTCGGCCTCATCGGGCCGAACGGCGCGGGCAAGACCACGGCGTTCAACGCGATGACGGGGGTCTACCGGCCGACCAAGGGGCAGGTCGTGTTCGACGGCTCCCCGGTCGGCAAGCTCAAGCGCTACCGGATCACGCAGCGCGGTATCGCCCGCACGTTCCAGAACATCCGTCTGTTCAACGAGATGACGGCGCTCGAGAACGTCGTCGTCGGGTCGGACGCGCGCCACCGCACGTCCGTCCCGGGTGCCCTGTTCCGCACCCCGCGCCACCGGCGCGAGGAGCGCGACGCGATCGACCGGGCGCTCGCGCTGCTCGAGTTCGTGGGCGTGGGCGGGCGGGCGACGGAGAAGGCGCGCAACCTCTCCTACGGTGACCAGCGCCGTCTGGAGATCGCGCGCGCCCTGGCGACCGAGCCCAAGCTCCTGTGCCTCGACGAGCCCGCGGCGGGCTTCAACCCGGCGGAGAAGGAGTCCCTCATGGACCTCATCCGCCACATCCGCGACGACGGCTACACGGTCCTGCTCATCGAGCACGACATGCGCCTCGTGCGGGGGGTCACCGACCGCATCGTCGTGCTCGAGTTCGGGCGCGTCATCGCGGACGGCACGCCCGACGAGGTCACGAGCGACCCCAAGGTCATCGCGGCCTACCTGGGCGTGCCCGACGAGGAGCTCGCCGCCGCCGACGACCGGAGCGCGACCCCCACGACCGAAGGAGGTGGCGACGATGCCTCTGCTTGAGCTCCAGGACATGACGGTCGCCTACGGGCGCATCGAGGCGGTGCGGGGCATCTCGATCACCGTCGAGGAGGGCGAGCTCGTCACCCTCATCGGGGCGAACGGCGCCGGGAAGACGACGACGATGCGCGCGATCTCGGGCATCCGTCCGGTGGCGCGCGGCAAGGTCCTCTTCGACGGCAAGGACATCACCAAGATGAAGGCCCACCTGCGCGTGCTGGAGGGCATCGTGCAGGCCCCCGAGGGGCGCGGGATCTTCCCCGGGATGACGGTCATCGAGAACCTCGAGATGGGCTCCTACGCGCGGACGTTCGCGTCCAAGGCCGAGCACGACGAGACGCTCGACCGCGTGTTCGAGCTCTTCCCTCGCCTCGCCGAGCGCAAGGCGCAGGTGGGCGGCACGATGTCCGGCGGCGAGCAGCAGATGCTCGCGATCGGGCGCGCGCTCATGGCGCGCCCACGGCTCCTGCTCCTCGACGAGCCGTCGATGGGCCTCGCGCCCATGGTCATCCAGCAGATCTTCCGCATCGTGTCGGAGATCAACGCGCAGGGGACGACGGTGCTGCTCGTCGAGCAGAACGCGCAGCAGGCGCTGTCGCGCTCCGACCGGGCCTACGTGCTGGAGACGGGCGAGGTCGTGCGCAGCGGCGGCGGCAAGGAGCTGCTGGCCGACTCGAGCATCAAGGAGGCGTACCTGGGCGTGGCCTGACCTGACCCTGGGTCGAGCACGCCCCGGCGCGCTGTCGAGATCGACGTGGGTGCCGTCATCCGTGGGATGACGGCACCCATGTCGTTCTCGGCGAGGTGCGCGCCGCCG
Organism: Cellulosimicrobium sp. NPDC057862; assembly: GCF_042797035.1. Lineage (NCBI taxonomy): Bacteria > Bacillati > Actinomycetota > Actinomycetes > Micrococcales > Promicromonosporaceae > Cellulosimicrobium > Cellulosimicrobium sp. NPDC057862. Next base: position 322,119 of record NZ_JBHVMH010000001.1, on the reverse strand, counting down.
CGAGGCGGGCCTCGCCCTCGCGCACGAGCTCGTCGGCGCCCGCCGCACCGGCGACGGACCACGTGAGCGACGTGCGGAACGACGGCCGCACCGGGCCGTCGGGTGCGCCGAGCTGGGCGAGGACCTCCTGGCGCAGGGCCTCGGCGCTCGCGGCGGCCTCGACGTCGCCCATCGCGGGCAGCGTCGCGAGCACCGCGAACCGGTCGCCGTCGACGCGGCCCGCCTCGCAGCCCCCGGGGAGCCACGACCGCAGCCGGTGCCCCACCCCCGCGAGGAGGGCGTCCCCGGCGTCCTGCCCGTGGAGCGCGTTGACCCCGGACATGTCTTGGACGTCGAGCAGGAGCAGCGCGACGCGCGTCCCGCCGCGCGCGACCAGCCGGCAGCGCCGGGTGAGCGAGTGCCACGTGCTGCGACGCGAGAGCAGCCCCGTGAGCGCGTCGTGCGTGGACCGCTCCGCGAGCGTCCCGACGAGCGAGCGCACGAGCTCCGCCGCGCCGACGCTCGCCCAGTGGCCGCCGCGGACGAGGACGTCGTCGTACCGGTGGTCGTCGGGCCGGGACATGGCGAGGGTCGCGACCTCGGTCACGGCCGCGGTCGGCGCGACGACGAGCGGGGACCAGTCGGTGACGCTCGCGACCGGACGGCGTTCGAGGACCGCGCGGCCGTAGCCGAGCCGGCCCGTCAGCGCGGCGACGAGGCTCGCGCGCACCACCACCCCGGTACGCGCGGCCGGGGCATCAGGGCGCGGCACCTCGTCGTCGTGCACGACGACGCACGTGACGTCGGGGTTGCGGAAGACGACCTCGAGCTGGCCCACGGGCATGGAGGAGCCGACCGACAGCACCGGCCGCGCGAGGTCGGCGACCGTGCCGCTCGTACGCGTGGGCGGGCGCATCGCCGTGTGCTGGGCCAGCTCGGTGAGTTCGTCGTGCACACGGGCAGTGTGGCGGCGTCGCGACCGTCCCGGCCGGGACGAGCCCCAGTGTTCGTCGAGAGTTCACGGCCACGTCACGCGACGGTCGCCGGGCGTCACCGGGACACCGCGGTACGGGTTGCACGGTGCGGGGGCGGCACGGTCGCGTCGCCTAGGCTGGACGCGTGCCGCTCCGCCGTCGTGACGCCCGGGACCGACTGACCTTCGAGCTGGTCGAGTCGGCGGACGTGGACGCGGACCTCGAGGACGACGGGCCCGTCTGGGGATCCGCGGGCGGCTCCGCCTCGGCGCCGCGCGGCACCGCCGCCCCCGCCTGGTCGGGTGCCGCCCGGCCGGTGGACCTCGACGGGCGAGGGCGCGGCCGGGGCACCCCACGCACCGGCCCCGAGGACGCGCTCGATGCCGACGTGTCCGACACCGACGAGCCCGACACCGGCGAACCCGCGGCGGACGGGTCCCGTCCCGACTCCCCGCGGGCGTCGCGCCCCGGGCGGCGGACGGCCGTGGTCGGTGCGGTAGCCGCCGGGGTCGCCCTCGTGCTCGGCGGGATGCTCGCGGTCGACGCGTGGCACGGCCGGGCCGACATCGCCCGCCTGCGCGCCGCGCCGGGCGGGGTCGAGCCGCTGCCGGACGCCCCGCGGGAGCAGTGGACGGCCGACGTGGGTCTCACGGGCGGGCTCGCGCTGCTGCCCGGCAGCATGGTGACGGTGGTGGACGGGGAGGCGGTCGCCGTCTCGCTCGACGGCGGTGAGGAGCGCTGGCGGGTCGGTGTCGGGAAGGACGCGACGTGCGGGAGCGGGATCTTCTGGGCTCTGCCCTCGGGGGAGCCCGACGACACGCTCGTGTGCGTCGCCCCTGTCCCGGAGGCCCCGGGAGGGATCGTCCGGGACCGGTCGCCGGAGATCGACCCCATGACCGGGCGCATCGTGGCCGCGACCTGGACGATCACGGTGGTCGACGACGACGGCGAGGTGCTGGGCCAGCGCGAGGCGAGCACGGAGGGCGCGCTCCTGACCCCGGGCCCGGGTGGGACGGTCGTCCGCGCCGAGCGGGTGGGCGAGGTCCCGGCCGGCGAGGGCGCGGTGCTCGAGACGGACGACGCCACGGGGATGCCGCGCGAGATCCCGGACGGACGTCCCGCCGTCGTCCAGGTCGAGGACGCGCTCACGGGTGACGTGCGCTGGGAGGCGAAGCTCCCCTTCGTCGCGGGGGCAGGCCAGTGCATCACGTGGAGCGAGGCCGACGGCGAGCAGACGATCCGTGCAGACCTGGAGAACCTGTGGACCGCGGTCGAGACGCGCCTGCTGCGTGTCGAGGGCTGCGGCGTCACGGCGTGGTTCACCCTCGACGGCACGCGCCTGGACGAGGCCGACAACCCCGTCGACGGGGTCGTCGGCCTCGCCGACGGCACGTACTCCCGCGACCCGACCGGCTACGACTACGGCTGGGGACCCTCGAGCGGGACCGAGCCGACCTCTGCGCCTGCGGTCCTCGGGGCGGACGGGTCGGTGCTCTGGGAGCCGCCGGGCAGCGTCCTCTCGCCGTCGGCGACCGACGGGCGCCCGGTGCCCACTCTCGTGCGGGACGGTCTGGACCTCGTCGCGTTCGACGCCGCGGGCACCGAGCTGTGGCGCACGTCCGAGCAGAGCACCTCCGGCGCGGTGCTCGTCGCGGCGGGCGGGACGCTCGTCGTCAGCAACGGGTACGGTGACGGCGCCCTGGCAGGCCTCGACCTCACGACGGGCGGCGAACGCTGGTCGCTCGACCGCGAGGAGCTCATCGCGGGGCTCGAGGTCGGGGCGGGGTGGTCGGCCGACGTGGCCTACACGGACGGTTCCCGGGCGATCGTCTCCGTCTCCGACTGGGACGCGGGGACGACGTCGCTGCTCGCGCTCGACCTCGCCGACGGCAGCGTCGCGTGGACGGCGGAGACCGCCGGTCCGGACGGCGGCTCCTGGGTCGCACCGCTCCAGGGTCGGCTCCTGCGGATGACCGACACCGAGATCTCCCGGCTCGGTTGACGGCCGTCCTACGCTGGGGGCGTGCCGCTCCGACGACGAGACGGCGGTGACGACCGTCGCACGTTCGAGCTCGTCGAGTCGGCCGGGGTCGACGTGGACCCCGACCTCCTCGACGCGCCCCACCCCGTGCTGCTCGGCGCGCTCCCGCGCGACGCCCCGCCCGGTCTCGAGCTGCACGACCCGACGGGTCTCGGGGGCGGCGACGGCCCGGACGACGTCGGCGCGGGAGGCTCCCTACCGCGCGCGCCCGGCGGGGACCGTCGTCGACGGCGGTGGGTCGCCGCGGCCGTGGTGACGGGTGTCGTCGCCGCGCTCGTGGGCGGGATGCTCGTCGTCGACGCGGTGACGAGCCGTGACGCGCAGGAGCGGCTCGAGGCCGCACGCGGGGCGGTGCGCCCCCTCGACGTCGCCCCGACCGAGCGATGGACGGCGCCGGCCGCGGCGGACCGCGGCGTGGGGTTCCTGCCCGGCCTGCTCGTGACGGTCGAGGGCGACGAGGCGGTCGCGCTCGACCTGGACACCGGCGCCGAGGCGTGGCGCGCCCCGCTCGGCGGGGACGAGGCGGTGTGCGGGTCGTGGAGCCCGTGGGAGCTGTCGAGCACACCGTCGCGCACGGTCGTGTGCGTCGCGGGCACGGGCGTCTCGCCGTTCTGGTACGACCCGGCGGCGCGGCCGCCTCCCGGTGCGGGGACCGCGACGACGGTCGTGCTCGACGCCGCGGGGCAGGTCGTGGGGGAGCGCGAGGTCGAGATCGACGGCGCGGTGCTCGTGCCAGGTCCCGACGGCAGCCTGGTCCGGGCCGAGCGCGTCGGGGAGCCGGGGCCGCCGAGCGGCCCGCCCGTGTCGGTCGACCCGGGCGCCGGCGAGACGATCGACGGCATCGCGGGGCGCGACGTGGCCGTCACGGTCGAGGACGCCCTGACGGGCGACGTGCGCTGGCGGAGCGAGCTCCCGTTCCAGGACGTGCCGTGGTCGTGCACCACGTGGGATCCCGAGACGGGTGGAGAGGAGATCGACCCGGACCGGCTCACGCTCGTCGCGACGGAGACGCTGGTCGACGTCGGCGGCTGCGGCGTCGCGGCGTCGTTCCTCCCGGACGGCGAGCGCCTCGACGACCCCGACCTGCCGGCCGACGGCGCCGTGCCGCTCGCGGGCGGACGGTTCCTCGTGGACGCGGACCGGCAGGGCTCGACCGGGGCGCTGCGCGCCGACCGCGTGCTCGACGCCGAGGGCGTGCCCGTCCTCGACGTTCCCGGCGAGGTGCTCGACCCGCGGGCGACCGACGACCCGGCGCCCGGCGTGCTCCTCGTGCGCGACGGCATCGACCTGCGCGCGTACGACGACGAGGGCGCGCGCCTGTGGACGTACGACGGCGCCCGTGTGCCCGAGTCCGTCTACGTGCTCGCGGAGGGGACGGCCGTCGTCGGGACGGCGAACACGGTCCTCGGGCTCGACGCCCTGTCGGGGGAGCAGACGTGGTCGCGCTTCCTCGACGACCTCGGGGGCGACGAGGGACGGGCCGCCATGGTGACGCAGGCCTTCACGGACGGACGGTGCGCGATCCTCGTGCTCGTCGACCCGGCCACGGGCACGCACCCGCGCGTGGTCGCGCTCGAGCTCTCGTCGGGGTCGGTCGTCTGGGAGGACGACCTCGAGGGCGACTGGGCGTCGTTCGTGCCCGCGCAGGGGCGGCTCCTGCGCTGGGACGGGGAGTCGGTCACCCTGCTGGGCTGAGCGGGGCTCAGCCGACGACCGCCGCGTCCCGCGGCACCGCGGCCCAGCCGGTCCGGCGCGCGACCAGGTCGGTCCAGCCGAGCCGGCCGGTGGGCGACCACGTCGTCACGTAGCGCCCGGGCCGGAGGCGGTCGTCCGTCGCCCACAGGACGGTGAGCGCCGCCTCGGCGGTCCGGTCGCCCGCGTCGGCAAGGATCGTGAGCTCGGCGACCCGGTCCGTGAGCGCCGCGGCGCCGTCGTCCGGGGCGGTGCCGGGCAGGGCGGACGCGCCCCACACGTCCCACAGGAGGAGCTCGTGCCGCTGCCGGTGCGCGAGGTCGGCGAGCACGTACCGCTGCACGAACCCGGGCCCGGTCAGCCACGGCAGGTCGGGATCGGCGCCGTGGTCGGCGAGGTCGCGCCGCCCGGCGCGATAGGCCGTCCAGACCTCGGCGGCGGTCTCGAAGGGCGCGCCCTCGCCCGTCGGCATGTCGTGGAGGTCGAACGCACGGGAGCCCTGCTCGAGCTCCGGGTCGGACCGGACCCAGCGGTCGCCGTCGTGCCGCTCGACGACGACGTGGTCGTGGTGGAACCCGCCCTCGCCGAGGTAGTCCGTGAACCCGAGCCGCGTGCGGGCGGGGACGTCGTGCTCGCGGAGCACGGCCACGGCGAGGAGGGAGTGGTCCCGGCAGCACCCGCCGGCCCGCTGCTCGGGGGAGCGCGGCGCGTCGAGCGGGCCGGGGGCACGCTCCGCGACCGCGTCGAGGGTCGACGAGACCCACCGCCGGTCGACGTCGTCGAGCTGCGCGGGGGTGGGTGGGGTCGCTCCGGCGCGGTAGTGCACGACGGCGTTCGTCACCGCGGCGTGCAGGCTCGCCGGGTCGGGCGCCACGGCGGCGAGGAGCGGGCCGTGGTGGCGCGGGTCGGAGCAGGGGCTGTGGGCGGCGTAGCGCGAGACGTCCATGCGTCGACCCTCGGGCCCGCCCCAGGGGCAGGGTCAAGCCTCCTTCCGGTGGCGGTGCGGTGGCCCCCGACCTACGGTCGGCGCAGCCGCTCGTCGTCGAGCGCGCGAGCCGTGCACCGACCGACGAGGGAGCCTGAGCCATGTCCGACGCGAGTACCAGGGGGAGCACCGAGGAGAGCACGGCGACGAGCGGGGCCGACGCGCTGGCGGCGGCGGTCGCCGCGGTGAGCACGCCCTCCCCGGTGGACACCCCGCTCGGCCGGTTCGAGCTGGTCGACGGGGTGCCGACCCCGGAGTCCGTCGAGCGGCTCTACGGCTCGCTGGACTTCCTGCGCGGCGTCGAGGCGTTCCTCAGCGCGATGCCCGGCGCGTCGCTCGTGGCGATGCGGCGCGGGTTCCGCGAGCTCGGCCTCCTGCGCTCGAACCAGGTCGGGTACACCGACCCGCGGGCCGACTCGGGCGGCATCTTCCTCACGCCGAACACGGCGACCACGTACGGGTCGCTCTTCGTCGACCTGCGCGAGACGGGCCCGCTCGTCATCGAGCCCCCCAAGAACTCGCTGTGCGTGGTCGACGACTTCTGGTTCCGCTACGTCGCCGACATGGGCATCGCGGGTCCGGACCGCGGCGAGGGGGGCCGCTACCTGTTCCTCCCGCCCGGCTACGACGGGGAGGTCCCGGACGGCTACTTCGTCTACCGGACCCCCACGTTCACCAACTGGGTGGTGCTGCGCGCGCTGGGCGGCGTGCCGGCGATGAAGGAGACGCGGATCTACCCGCTCGCCGACGCGGGGGACCCGCCCCCGACCGAGTTCGTCAACATCGCGGGGACGCGCGTCAACACGGTCCATGCCAACGACGCGTCGTTCTTCGACGAGGTCGCCGAGATCGTCGCGGAGGAGCCGACGAGCGCGCTCGACCCCGAGCGTGCCGGGCTGCTGCGGGCCGTCGGCATCGTGCCCGGCCGCCCGTTCGCCCCGAGCCCGGAGCTGCGCGCGACGCTCGACACGGCGGCCAAGGCCGGTGCGGCGATCAGCCGCGCGCTCGTCTACTCCCCCCGCGACCCGGAGGCGCGCGTCGCTCCCGGGTCGAGCTGGCTCCAGGCGTTCCTCGGCGGCTCGTACGAGTTCCTCGCCGACGGCGCGCGCCTGCTCGACGCGCGCGCGCAGTTCCACTTCTTCGCGACCGTCATCACGCCCGCGATGGCGCACGCCCAGGTCGGGGCCGGGTCGGCGTACGCCTACACGGCCCACGACGCGCAGGGCCGCATCCTCGACGGGGCGCGCACCTACCGGCTCGTGCTGCCGCCGAACCCGCCGGCGAAGAACTTCTGGTCGGTGGACCTCTACGACACCCAGACCCGGTCGCTGCTCCAGACCGACAACCCGTACCCCAGCCTCATGAGCCTCAGCGGCACCGTCGCCACGGAGGACGACGGGAGCACGGTCCTGTGGTTCGGCCCGGAGCCGCCGACGGGGCGCGAGTCCAACTGGGTCGGGACGGTCCCGGGCAGGTCGTGGTTCCCCATGCTGCGCCTGTACGGGCCGCTCGAGCCGTGGTTCGACCGCACGTGGCTCCCGGGGGACCTGGAGCTGGTCGAGGACTGACACCCGAGTAGCACGACGACACACGCGTCCGGCGCTGGGTCGGCCGCCCCGGGCCGGGGCGGGCGTGGCCGAGCATCCGCGATATCGATCCGCTCCGATCTGATATCGTGGAGGCGATGTCGAGGGGAGCCCATCATGAGCATGGCGAAACAGCGCAAGGCCGACGCCCCGGACGGGGCGACGGCGGTCAGGACTGTCTCAAAGACCGCCACGCGAGGTCATATCGACCTGCGGGCCGGTGAGGCCAAGCCCACCGTGGTGCGCGCGAACCCGCAGGCGTTGGCCCGGGCCAAGAAGCTCCTCGGCTACAAGTCCAACCAAGAGATGGTCATCGATCTGATCCAGAACGCCGTCGACGAGGAGGAGACGCGCGAGGAGCGAGTCCACGCTCAGCGCAAGGCGCTATCGATGCTCGACGACCTGGACGTCTCCGACCTCGCGGAGGTCACCCAGTTTCGACCCGTCGAACGGACTGTGTGAGGCGTGGCCGGCTACATCGTCGACAACTCGGTGTGGGGTCGGATCAAGGTTCCCGAGGTTCGGCAGGCAGTGGAGGGCCTGACCGACGTGATCTACACGGTCACGCCCCAGCGTCTGGAGTTCCTCTACTCGGCAACGTCCCAGGAGGACTTCGACAAGCAGCAGCAGTTCCTCGACGCCGTCGGGGTGTACCTCGAGCCCGCTGACGACCTCAACGACACCTGCGAGGACGTCCAGCGAGCGTTGGCGACACACGGCAAGCTGCGGTCGGTTGGTCCCGTCGACGTGATGATCGCGGCATACGCCTACCGGCACCGTCTCACCGTGCTGCACTACGACTCCGACTTCAGCGACCACATCGCCGCCTCCATCCAGGGGTTCCAGCAGGAGTGGGTCGTCCCTCGCGGCTCGCTCTGACCGAGGACCAGGCCCTCCCGGCGACCGACCCTCTCGTCTGCACCCGGTCGTTGGACGGCGCGACGCGCAGGTTCGCGACCAGATAGACACCCTCATGGCAGCCCGACGGCGAGCGCGACGTCCGCGACGACCGCGTCCGGCTCGTCGGACCACGGGACGGCGTACACCTCGCGCGACGGGGCGTGCGCCAGCCCGGTCGCGACGCGCAGCGCGTCGAGGTACCCGACGATCTGCGGGAAGCGGCAGTCGCGCGAGGGGACCTCGACGTACGCCTCGGTGCGGGCCGGGTCCTCGCGGAGCACGACCGGCCCCGCGGGGACGACCGCTCCCCGGTACGGGACGCACGCCTCGACCTGACCGGGGACGTCGCGGCCGACGGGCGAGTGGTAGACCACCCAGTGCGCGGCGCCCGCCTCCGCCCCGGCCGCGGCGAGGTACGCCCGGATCGTCAGCAGGTCGGCGCTGAACGTGGGGACCAGGCCGGCCTGGGTCGTGGACGACGTGATCGTGGCGACCGTGCACGCGGGGACCTCGCGCCACCGGACCTTGGTCTCCCCGCGTCGGGTCACGAGCGCACGCGCGAGCTCCTCGGCGGTCGCGCGCTGCTCCGCGAGCGACCGCTGCCGCTCGTCCCACCAGCCGAGGAGGACGTCGCGCACGTCCCGCGGGTCCGCGTCGAGCACCTCGGGGACGCGCGCGAGCGGCACGTCGATCCGGCGCAGCAGCGCCAGGGCGCGGCCCCGCTCGACCTGCTCGGGCGCGTAGGCGCGGTAGCCCGTGCGGGGGTCGACGCGGGCCGGGACGAGGAGGCCGTTCGCGTCGTAGAGCCGGAGCGCCTTGATGGACAGGCCCGACGCGCGCACCATCTCACCGCTCGTGAGCGTCCCCGCCGTCGGGCGCTCCCCCTGCTCCTGCGTCACGCGTCGAGCGTAACGAGGGGAGCGCGTCGCGCCAGGGCGACGGCGCGCCGTCGGGCGGCACTACCCTGGCCAGATGCCTGACGACCTCACGCAGACCGCCACGCCGACCCCCGCGGAGCGGGAGGAGCCGCAGGCGCCCGTCGCGCCGCGCCGCCCGGCGCCGCGCACCCACCACGGGGAGACCGTGGACGACGACTACGAGTGGCTGCGGGACAAGGAGTCGCCCGAGGTCGTCGCGCACCTCGAGGCCGAGAACGCGTACACCGAGGCGCGGCTCGCGCACCTCGAGCCGCTGCGCGAGCGGATCTTCGAGGAGATCAAGGCGCGCACCCTCGAGACCGACCTGTCCGTGCCCGTGCGCCAGGGCGCGCACTGGTACTACGCGCGCACCGTCGAGGGCTCGCAGTACCCGATCCGGGCGCGCGCGCCGATCGACGCGAGCGTGGGCAGCGACGCGCCGTCGTCCTGGGTGCCGCCCGTGCTGGAGCCGGGCGTGCCCGTGCCGGGCGAGCAGGTGCTGCTCGACGACAACGTCGAGGCCGAGGGGCACGACTTCTTCTCGCTCGGGTCGTTCGACGTGTCGGTCGACGGGACGCGGCTCGCGTACGCGGTCGACGTCGTCGGCGACGAGCGGTACACCCTGCGGATCCGCGACCTGGAGTCCGGCACCGACCTCGTCGACGAGGTTCCCGGGACGTTCCCGGGCGCGGTCTTCTCCCCGGACGGGCGGTACGTCTTCTACCCGACGGTCGACGACGCGTGGCGGCCCTGGCGCGTGTGGCGCCACGAGGTGGGCACCCCCGCGACGCAGGACGTCGTCGTCTTCGAGGAGCCCGACGAGCGCTACTGGGTCGGCGTGGGCGTCTCGCGCTCGCAGCGGTTCGTGCAGATCGACGTCGGCTCGAAGATCACGTCGGAGACGTGGCTCATCGACGCCACGGACCCGACGGGCGAGCCCCGGGTGGTATGGCCGCGCCGAGAGGGCGTCGAGTACACGGTCGAGCACGCCGTCCTGCCGAGCACCTGGTTCCCCGCCGAGCATGCGGAGGTGTCCCGTCCCGAGGCCGGGACGGGCGACGACCACATGCTCGGCGGGGAGCAGGCGCACGGTCGTGACGTGCTGCTCGTGCTGCACAACGACGGCGCGGAGAACTTCGAGCTCGTCGTGACCGGGGTGCCCGACGACGGCGCGAGCCCGGGCGGGCCGGGCGACGCGACCGTCGTCGTGCCGCACGACCCCGAGACCCGGCTGGAAGCGGTCGACGCCTTCGCCTCGCACCTCGTCGTCTCCTACCGGCGCGACGCCCTGTCGCGGGTCGGGGTGATCGACCTCGCCTCGGCCGAGCCGCCCCGCCCCGCGGGCCTGCCGACGCCGATCCGCACGGGCGACACCCCGGCGCCCTCGGACGACCACTGGCACGTGCACGAGGTCGCGTTCGACGAGCCGCTGTACACCGCGGCGCTCGCCGGGAACCCCGAGTGGGACCAGCCGAACGTGCGCCTGTCCTACGCGAGCTTCGTCACGCCGTCGACGGTGTACGACCTGCGCGTCGAGACCGACGAGCTCACCCTGCTCAAGCAGCAGCCCGTGCTCGGCGGGTACGACGCCGCGGACTACGTGCAGCGCCGCGAGTGGGCCACGGCCGAGGACGGGACGCAGGTGCCGGTCTCGCTCGTGTGGCGGCGCGACGCCGTCGGGCTCGACGCGACGGGCACGGGCGCGGAGCCCGCGCCGCTGCTGCTCTACGGGTACGGGTCGTACGAGATCAGCATCGACCCCGGCTTCTCGGTCTCGCGCCTGTCGCTGCTCGACCGCGGCGTCGTGTTCGCGGTCGCGCACGTGCGCGGCGGCGGCGAGATGGGGCGTCGCTGGTACGACGACGGCAAGACGCTCGCCAAGCGCACCACGTTCACCGACTTCGTCGCCGTCGCGCGCCACCTCGTCGACGCGGGCTGGACGAGCCCCGAGCGGCTCGTCGCGCAGGGCGGGTCCGCGGGCGGCCTGCTCATGGGCGCGGTGACCAACCTCGCGCCCGAGCTGTTCGCGGGCGTGCTCGCGCAGGTCCCGTTCGTGGACGCGCTCACGTCGATCCTCGACCCGTCGTTGCCGCTGACCGTCGTCGAGTGGGACGAGTGGGGCGACCCCCTGCACGACCCCGAGGTCTACCGGTACATGCGCACGTACACGCCGTACGAGAACGTGCCCGACGACGCGGCCCGCTACCCGCGCATCCTCGCCGTCACGTCGTTCCACGACACGCGCGTGCTCTACGTCGAGCCGGCGAAGTGGGTCGCGCGGCTGCGCGCCGCCGGGGCCCCCGCGCTGCTGAAGATCGAGATGCACGCCGGGCACGGCGGGGTCTCTGGTCGGTACGAGGGCTGGCGCGAGGTCGCGTACGAGGACGCATGGGTGCTCGACGTGCTCGGGCTCGCGGGACGGTGACCGGCCCGACGCCCGCCCCGCGGGCGGCGCGCGACGCGACGCCCCCGGGGACGGCGGCGCTGCTGCTGCGCCCGGTCGGCTACCTCGCGATCGGGCTGGTGTGGACGACGATCGGGCTGTTCGTCGTCGGCCTGTACCTCGCGGTCGCGGCGTACGGGCTGTTCGAGCCGCCCGCGGACCAGGAGCCGTGGGCCGATCTCGTGGTCTCGCCCGGTGCCGTGCTGGGCCGGCTCGCCGTGCTCGCGCCCGTCTTCGTAGCGCTCGCCGGACCGGTCGCCTGGTACCTGTCGTGCGCGATCTGGCCGCTCGCGGCGCTGTCCTTCGTGTACGCCGGGCGGGGGTTGCGGCCGTCGTACCGCGGTGACCGGCTGTCGTTCACGAGCCACGCCGCCCCCGGCACGACGCTCGGCCCGCCCGTGCCCGGGCCGGTCGCGATGTCGCTCCAGCCGCAACGGCGCACGCGGCTCACGGACACGCTCATGCGCTTCTACGCGTGCGGCTGGAACCTGGACTTCCGCGAGTTCTGGCCCGCGGTCCCGGCCGGGGTCGCGTGGGCGCTCGCGAGCACCGGGGCGTCGACGGCGCTGCCGTCGGGCTGGCGGCTCGGGCTCGTCGTGGCCGCGGTCCCGTTCGCGCTCTGGTCCGTCGTCGCGTTGCGCCGGGCCTGGACGTGGCGGTTCCACCGGGAGCGCGCACGCCTGGCGGCGCGGCGCCGCCTCGAGCGGCACGGCGACCGGTACCGGATCGACCCGCGCGTCGTCCGCACGCGCCCGCAGTCGGCCGAGCACCGGGCACGCGTCGAGGCGGAGCGGGCCGCGTCGCGTGGCTCGGAGGACCGCCTGACGAGCCTCACGAGCGACGAGATCGGTGAGCGTCGCGAGGCCGTGCTCCGGGCGCGCCGCGACCGCGAGGCGCGGGAGGCGCGGGAGGCTCGCAAGGGGGCGCGTCGGGACCGGCGGCGCGGGACGCCGTCGGACCGCTGAGCCCGCCGCCCTGGCTTCAGACGGCCTGGGTTCGGACGGCATGCGTTCAGGCGGCCTGCGGGCTGCCGCACTCGGCGCAGAACCGCGCACCCGCGGCGTTCTGCGTGCCGCACTCGCGGCACGCGGCGACCCGCGCCAGGCGCTCGCCGCACTCGCCGCAGAACTTGCCGCCGTCGACCTTCGCGTCGCACGACGGGCACCGGGTGACGGCGGCCGTCCGTACGTCCGCGCCGCCGACGAGGTCGGTCGTGCGGAGCTGCTCCTGGAGCTGGTACCGGCGGGCCTCGGCCTGGAGCTGCGCGAGCTCCTCCACCTGCTTCGGCGAGCAGCGCACGCACTGGCCGACGGCGTCGTTCCAGCAGACCTCGTGGCACGTCCAGTCGCCGCACCCGTGGCACTGGCGGAACGCGTCGCGCACCTCGCCGACGGCGGCGTCGAGCGCCCTGTCCTTCGCCGACGAGTTGGTCTGCCGGTCGGCGGCCCACGACCCCGCCGCGTACGACAGGTCGGCGACCTTGCCGCCGAAGAACCGCCCCGCGGCCTGGATGAGGCTGCTGCCCTTGGCGACCACGTCCGTCTGGTAGGCCGAGCGGTAGCCGTTGCCGCACCGCTCGCACCGGAACTCGAACTGGTACCCACCGGCGTTCGACAGGTCGCGGACGTTGTCGGTGAAGGCGATGGGCGCGCTCATGGCAGGGACCTCGGCAGGCTCGGGGGTCGGCGTCCCCGCAGGCCAGGCCCACGGGAGGGTGACGTCATGGGGATCCCATGACCGCAGCGATGCTACCCACGGACCTTCGTCGCCCGGGCGGATCACCCGGGTGAAATCGGGCAGACCGCCGAGCATGCGGTGGGTGCCCGTCCGGACGCCAGGACGGGACATGACCACATGTTCGACGGTGGGGGAGGTCGGGGGCAGGGGGGTAGGGGTCAAGGGCGGACCAGGCGGAGCGGGGCTTCGGCGGGGCGGATCGTGACGGTCTGGCCCCAGGTCGCGACGAGGCGGTCGTCCTCCATGCCGTCGCCGAACACGACGAGGCGGTCCGAGGCGACGGTGAGCGCGACGTCCGCGCCGTCCTCCACGACGCCCTCCGTGAGCGTGGCGCCGGTCGCGGGCGACGGCCACGCCTCGCGGACGAACCAGCCGAGCCGGTGCTCGGTGCGCCCCGGTGCCGGGCGGCCGCCGCGGTCGTGCGCGAGCGACGCCCACCAGCCCGTCGCGCCGGTCCCCGTCGCGACCAGGACCCCCGACGACGACTGCCGCTCCTCGCCCGCGGCGCACCGCAGCGTGTAGCGCGCGCTCTGGTGGCTCGGGTGCCCGACGAACACCTCGTTGAGCGCCGTGAGGTGCTGCCCGTCGTCGAGCTCGGCGCGGACCATGGTGAGCGCGTCGACGGGCAGGGCAGCCGCGCGGTCGGACGCGCCCGCGGGGACGTCGGCACCGAGCCCGCGCAGGAGCGAGGTCGCCGCCCGCACCGAGTGCCGGACGAGCACCCCGGCGTTGACCCCGGGCTCGGGGTCGACGCCCAGCACGGGCTGCCCGAGCAGGTACTTCGCGACGTTCGCGACGAGGCCGTCCTGCCCGACGGCGACCACGACGTCCTCCGGCGCGAGGAGGAACCGCGACAGGTCGGCGCGCTCGACGTCCGCGCGGGCCCACCCGTCGGGCACCGCGGCCGCGACCGCCGCGCGGGCCGCGGTGAGCGCGTCGTGCCGAGCCTGCACCTCGCCGAGCGACCGGCCCCGCGAGCGGAGGAAGAACTCCGCCTGGCCGCGCGTGCCGTGCCGGTCGAGGAGCTCGTCGAGCTCGGTCCGCCGGTGCACGACGACGGCGCGTCGCCGCAGCATCGTCAGGCCGCCGTCACGGTGGTGCCCGCGGTGGCGCCCGATGTCGCGCCCGACCTCGCGCCGCCCGGACGCGGGGCGCCGGGTCCGCCGTCGGGCCCACCGAGCGCGCCGCCCAGCAGCGAGCCCAGCACACCCGTCAGGAGGTCGGGCGTGATGGTGAGGTTCTGGACGTCGGGGAGCGAGCCCGCCGCCTCGCGGACCGCGAGGGCGAGCAGCGTGCCCTGCCCGGCGCTCGCGTAGACGTCCATGCGGGCCTGCTCGGCGGCGGCCTCGGCCGCGCCGACGACGCGCACCTGCTCGGCCTTCGCGTCCGTCGCGAGCTGCGCACGCTCTGCGGTCGCGCGGGCGTCGACCAGCGCGGCGGCGGCCTTCTCCTCGGCCTCGCGCCGGGCGTTCGCGCCCTCCTGGGCGACGAGGCGCTCGCGGCGCGTCGCGAGCTCGATCTTGCTCGCGAGCTCGTTCTCGGCGATCGCGCGCTCGCGCTCGACGGCGAGGGCCCGGCGCTCGTACGTCGCGCGGTCGGCCTCGGCCTGCACCCGCTCGCGCGCCGGCGTCTGGAGCGCGCGCTCGACGTCCTTCTCGGGCCGGACGGCGAGCACCTGGACGCCGATGACGACGATCCCGGTCGCGGTGAGGCGCGGGTCCGTGGTCAGCGCCTCGGCGAGCACGTCGCGCACGCGGGGCACGCCGGCCGTGAGGGCGTCGGCGAGGGGCATCGCGGCGAGCGCGTCGGCGGCGCGGCTCTGCGCGAGCCGTCCGACGATGCTCGTCACCTGGTCGCGGCCGGCGGCGCTCGTCTCGCCCGTGCGCGGGTCCACCGCGAAGTCGAGGCGTCGCGAGGCGACCACGGGGTCGGCGAACCGGTAGGTCACGCCGGCCTGGACGGTGACGTCCTGCTGGTCGGCGGTCACGGCGTGGAAGAAGACGGGCAGCTCCTGGTCGTCGACGGGGACCTCCGAGAGGACCGACGTCGTCGGGCGGAACCAGAACGCCTGCCCGACGCCCTCGTGCGCGACGCGCCCGCGGCGCAGGTGCACGACGTGCCCGGTGGGGCTGCCGAGGAAGTGCCGCGTCCACGGGTAGGTGCGGATGGTGGCCATGGTCGTCTCCGATCGTTCTCGTCGTTTTGACAATAAGGACGCTAGACCCCTCCGGTCGTTCTCGTCAACCTGACGCTAATGTGCGACGATGACCGCATGACGCCGCCTGCGAGCCCGACCCCCGACGTCCCGCCGACCGCCGCGCTGCTGCCCGTCACGGTCGACGTCGTGGCGCTCACGGTCCGCGACGACGCCCTGCACGTGCTGCTCGTCGAGCGTGGCATCGAGCCGTTCCGCGGCACGCTCGCGCTCCCCGGCGGGTTCGTGCTGCCGGAGGAGGGGCTCGCCCGGGCGGCCCGGCGCGAGCTCGCGGAGGAGACCGGCGTCCGCCCGCCCGGCCACCTGGAACAGCTCCGCACCTACGGGCCGCTCGATCGCGACCCGCGCGGGCCGGTCCTCTCCGTCGCCTACCTTCTCCTTGCGCCGGAGTTCGGCGTCGTGCACGCCGGGTCCGATGCCGGGGGAGCGGCCTGGCACCCCGTCGAGCCCCTGCTCGCGACGGCCCCGGGCGGGTCGACGACGTCGGGCGACCGGCCACCGTCGGGCCCCGGCCTGGCGTTCGACCACGCGCGGATCCTCGCCGACGGCGTCGAGCGCGCCCGCGCCAAGCTCGAGTACTCGGCGCTCGCGACGGCGTTCTGCCCGCCCGAGTTCACCGTCGCCGACCTGCGGCGCGTCTACGAGGCGGTCTGGGGCGTGCGGCTCGACCCGCGCAACTTCTCGCGCAAGGCCACGACCACGCCCGGCTTCCTCGAGGACACCGGCCGCACGACGTCGGGCGGCACCGGCCGCCCCGCGACCCTCTACCGCGCCGCGCCGAACCCGGGGTCCCTCCCCACGACCGGCCCCGGCTGGGGATCGACCCCGGGTTCGGGAGCGGACCCTGACCTCGCGCCGGCGAGCGTGCCCGCCGTCCTCGACCCGCCGCTCATGCGTCCGCGACGCTGACCGCCGCGGCGCGGGGTGCCGGGGAGAACTCCCCCTCGACAGCGGCGCAGGGCTGAGTACGCTCGCGCGCATGTCGACCTACAGCTACTGGCGCAGCGACCAGGGCAACATGCAGGCCCTCTCGGACGAGCTCGCCGCGCAGGCCGCGATGGCGCGGTCGCGCGAGGCGTCGCTCAGCCGCCGGCTGCGCTCGCTCGAGGGCGACCTGTCGAGCCGCGTCGAGGTGCTCACGCGCCTCGTCAACGCGCTCATCGAGCTGGGCGAGGTGCGCGAGGAGCTCGCGCTGTTCACCCCCGCCCGACGCGCCCGGGACGCGGCGCGCGCCCTGACGCGCGCGGTCGTGGCGGGCGAGGGCGACGTCTCGCACCTGCGTCGCTCGCCCGACCTCGCCGACGTGCCCGGCTACTGGCTCGTCCCCGCGGCGCTCGCCGTCGCCGAGCTGCCCGCCGGACGGCTGGACCCCGAGGCGGCGCAGGAGGCGCTGCTGCGCGACCGGCGTCGGGCCGCGACGTACCTCGTCGCGGTGTGCGCGCTCGTCGGGCAGCCCGGTCTCGCGCGCGAGTGGATGCCCTGGGTGCTCGACGCCCCCGTCCTCCCGGCGGCCGGCTGGGGCAGCGCCGACGGCGCGCCGGAGGCGGCGCCGGAACGCCCTGGCGAGGGGCCGGACGAGGTCCTCGTGACGACCTCCGAGCGGGCGCTGTGGCGTGCCGCGGCTGCCGGGCACCTCGGCGACGACGGCGTCGCGGTCGTCCGCGCGGCGCTCGCCGACCGTGTGGCCCTGCTCGACGACGACGCGCACGCCCGCTGGCGCGCCCGGCTCCTCGAGGCCGCGCCCGCGCTCCCGGAGAGCGGGGACGACTGGGGCTCGCCCGAGGCCGACGCGTCCGGGACACGTCGTCGGACCGCGGCGCCCGACGCCCTGCCGCTGCTGCGGTCCTGGACCGCGTGGTCGCGGGCCGTCGTCGCCGGGGAGATCGTCCTGCCCGCGGCGCCGGGCCCGCTCGCGCTCGGGGCGTCGTCGGGAAGCACAGGCGCCACGCCCGCCGCGCCCGGTACCGCCGAGACGCCGGGCGCCGCACCGGCACCGGGCGCGGCGCTGCTGCGGGTCGTCGGGTCGCTCGTCAACGAGGGGGCGCCCGTGGAGCGCGGCCTCCTCGAGCGGGCGGAGCTGCTCGCCGACCGCGTGGGCCGCGCGCCCGAGGACGACGGCCCGGAGTGGGACGCGTCCGCGGGGCCGCTCGTCGACCTGCTCGTGGACGACGCGCGCGGCACCGACCCGGGGCTCGCGGTGCTCGCAGCACCGCTGCTGGTCGACGACCTGCGCGTCGCGAGCCACGCGCGGGCCGCCGAGCTGGCGGCGACGCCGGCGCCGTCGCGTGCGCTGCGACTCGCCGGCCGGACGGTCACGGTCACACCGGCCGACGACGGTGCGGCGCCCGCCGCGACGGCGAGGTCGGAGCTCCTGGCGCGCCCCGTCGACGGGGTGTCGTGGGGCGTCGTCGGCGGGGTCGGGGCGATCGCGGTGGTGACGCTCGTGCTCGGGATCGCGGTCGCGCCGGCCTGGTTCGCGGTGACCGTCGTCGCGGGGGTCGTCGCCGCGTGGCAGTGGTTCTCGGGCGAGCAGCGCGCGCGGGACCAGCGCACGGCCGCGCTGTCCAGCGCGGAGCGGTTCGACGCCGAGCTGGCCGAGGCGCGCACCGCCGTCGCCGCGGAGGCGGACCGCGCGCGGACGCAGCGCGAGGCCGTCGCGACCGTCGTCGACGACCTCGACGACGCCCTCGCCGCGCTCGGCGCACCGACCGCCGCCTGACGTCCCCGCCCGTGCCCCGACAGGGTCGGACCGCCCGCGCTCACGGGCCGTCCGGCCCTGGTCGGCGCCTGCTCGACAGAGCCTCGTCCGGCGTTCGAACAGCGGCTTCGAACACCGGATGAACTGTCGGTGAACAGTGGCGGAAGAATCCACAGGATGGTCGAGCGGGCTCCGGGGATGACCCCACCATGGACGACGTGACCGAGACGCTCCTGCTGGTGCTCGTCGTCGTGACCGCACTGGCCTTCGACTTCACCAACGGCTTCCACGACACGGGCAACGCGATGGCTACGTCCATCGCCACCAAGGCCCTCAAGCCCAAGACCGCCGTCGCCCTCTCCGCCGTCCTCAACATGGTCGGGGCGTTCCTCTCCCTGGCCGTCGCGGCGACCATCGCGAAGGGACTGGTCGACGCCAACGTCATCACCCTCGAGGTCGTCCTCGCGGGGCTCGTGGGCGGCATCACCTGGAACCTGCTCACGTGGCTGCTCGGCATCCCGTCGAGCTCGTCGCACGCCCTCATCGGCGGCGTCGTGGGCTCGGTGCTCGCGGCCGTCGGCACGCAGGGCGTCATCTGGAGCGGCGTGGCCGCGAAGGTGCTCATCCCCGCGCTGCTCGCCCCGCTCGTCGCGGTGGGCGTCGCGAGCGTCGGCACGTGGGCGGTCGCCCGCCTCACGCGCGACGTGCCGGAGGACGTGTCGACCCGTGCGTTCCGCTGGGGCCAGGTCGGCTCGGCCTCGCTCGTCTCGCTCGCGCACGGCACCAACGACGCGCAGAAGTCGATGGGCATCATCCTGCTCGCGCTCATCGCGGCGGGCGCCGTCCCGGCGGACTCGGGCGTGCCGTTCTGGGTGATCCTCGCCTGCGCGTCCTTCATGGCGCTCGGCACGTACCTGGGCGGGTGGCGCATCATCCGCACGCTCGGCAAGGGCCTCGTCGAGATCGACACCCGCCAGGGCATGGCCGCCGAGACGTCGTCCGCGGCCGTCATCCTCATGTCCGGCCTTTTCGGCTACTCGCTCTCGACGACGCACGTCGCGACCGGCTCGATCCTCGGCTCGGGCGTCGGGATGCCGGGCGCCAAGGTCCGCTGGGGCGTCGCGGGCCGCATGCTCGCCGCGTGGGGCCTGACGCTCCCGGCCGCCGGCCTCGTCGGCGCCGCCTGCTACGGCATCCAGCACGGGATCGGCGGCGCGGCCGGCACGGTCGTCGTGTTCGCGATCCTCGTCGCCACCTCGGTCGCCATCTGGGTCGCGTCGCGCCGCAAGCCCGTGGACCACAACAACGTCAACGACGCCTGGGAGGAGGGCGCGGTGGACGCCGGGCTCGAGACCGAGGTCGTCGAGGCGCGCGAGGCCGCGCTGGAGCGCCGCCTCGACGCGGCCGACCCGTTCACCGACGCCGAGCCGCAGGCCGCCGCGTCGCCCGTGCCCGCCTCGGGCGCACCCACCGTGACCCCGACCGCCGCGCGCCAGCGCGCGAGCGTCTGACCCGGCAGCCCGGAGGAGAGAACCGTGTTCGTCGAGATCGACTCGCTGCTCAAGGTCGTCGTCGCCGGCCTCGTCGTCGGCGCCGGCCTGCCCGCGCTCTTCGCGCTCGGGGTCCGGCTCGCCGCCGGTCGCGCCGTGCCCGTGGAGGTCGGCACCCCCGACGGCCGCTTCACGTCCGACGGCCGCACCGTGCGCGTCGAGCGCGCCACCCGCGGCCGACAGGTCGGCGCGCTCGTGTGCTTCGCCGTCGTCGTCGTCGCGATCGCGGTGGGCATCGCCTTCATCGCGAGCGGCGGCCACTGACGCGGCCCCCCGTTGAATGCGTGAAAGAGTCGCGGTCGGACCGATTCGACCGCGACTCTTTCATGCACTCAGCGCGGGGCCGGGTCAGGCGGAGTCTCGCACCACGAGGGTCGGGTCGAACAGGACCGAGCGGGGTGCGGTCTCCGGGTCGTCGATGGCCGCGAGCAGGAGGTGCGCCATCTCCGCCGCCATCTCCTCGACGGGCTGACGCACCGTCGTGAGCGGGGGGTGCGCCTGGTGCGCGACCGTGGAGTCGTCGAAGCCGACGACCGCGACGTCCTCCGGGACGCGCCGCCCGGCCTCCTGGAGGACCGTGGACGCGCCGTCGGCCATGAGGTCGCTGGCGCCGAACACGCCGTCGACGTCGGGGCGTGCCGCGAGGAGCTCGCGGGCCGCCGCCTCGCCGCCCGCCCGCGTGAAGTCGCCCTCCGCGACGAACGGCTCGGGGAGGCCCGCGGCCCGCACGGCGTCGAGGAAGCCCTCCAGCCGGGCGCGCGCGAAGGGGACGTCGGCGGGCCCGGCGACGGTCGCCAGGCGCGTCCGGCCCCGGGCTACCAGGTGCTCCGCCGCGAGCCGGCCGCCCGCCGCCTGGTCGAGGTCGACCCAGCTCACGCCGGCCGACTCGTCCGCGCCGTCGAGGTGCGTCGAGAGCACCACCGGCACGGACAGCGCGGCGAACCGCGCGGGGAGCGGGTCGCCGGAGCTCGACGTGATGAGCAGGACGCCGTCGACGTGGCCCTGGCGCACGTAGCGCACGACCTGGTCGTGCGCGGGCGGGTCGGCGGGCAGGATCGCGAGGTGGATGTCGCGCGGGCGGAAGACCTGCTGTGCCCCGGCCGTCACCCGACCGATGTAGGGGTCGGTGAACAGGCGCTCCAGGAACGGGCTGGTGTGCCGCCGCTCCGTCGGCTCGGAGACGACGAGCGCGACCGACCCGGTGCGCCGGGTGACGAGGGTGCGCGCGGCGAGGTTGGGGACGTAGCCCGTCTCGTCGATCGCCTTCTCGACGACCGCGACGATCGCCGGGTCGACCGTCGGCACCCCGTTGATGACGCGGGACACGGTGGCTCGGGAGACGCCGGCGACGGCCGCGACGGCCTCGAGCGTCGGGCGGGGAGAGGAGCGACGGACAGCCATGTCGTCAGTTATACCGCCCGCCCGGGGCCGTGCGGCCGGTCGTCCCCCGCGGGCGGGGAACCGCCTCGCCAGGGCCGGCCGGGACACCGGGCGGTGCCCGACGGCGCGGGAGCAGCACCGCGCCGTCGGGCACCGGGGTGCGGGCGCTGGAGGGACGCCCGCCGTGGACCGGTCACCGGGAGAGGCGGAGCCTCACCACGGGAACGGACCGGCGGCCCGCAGGGGTCGCCGGGTGCGGGCGCTCACCGGTACACCCGCACGTAGTCCACGAGCATGCGGGACGGGAACGGTGTGCTCGCGTCGGGAGCGCCCGGCCAGTCCCCGCCGACCGCGAGGTTGAGGATCAGGTAGAACTCGTGGTCGTAGACCCACGGACCGCGCGTCGACTCGACGGTCTCCTTCGACGCGTAGAACGTGTCACGCCCGTCGAGCGAGAACTGGATGCCCTCGCTGTCCCACTCCGCGGCCCACACGTGGAAGTCGTCGGCGAAGCGCGCGCCGCCGGGCAGGGTCGCCGGGCCGCCGTAGCCGCCCGCCCCCCAGTACGCGGGCGCGTGCAGCGTGGAGTGCGTGATCGTGGGCTCGAACCCGACGTTCTCCATGATGTCGATCTCGCCGTTGTACGGCCACGGGCGGCCCTCGAGGAAGTCGGAGCCCATCATCCAGAACGCCGGCCACAGACCCTGGCCCGCGGGGATCTTGATCCGGGCCTCGAAGCGGCCGTACTGGGTGTTGAGCGACGTCGACGTGTTCATGCGGTGCGACGTGTACTCACGGCCCTCGGCGTTCTCGCGGCGCGCCTCGAGGACGAAGTGCCCCTGGCCGTCGTGGAAGCCGTTGCCTGACGCCGTGTAGACCTGGTGCTCCGCGTTCTGCGGCATGCCGGGGTCGATGTGCCACTTCGCGGCGTCGGCGGGGGTGCCGGCCGGGGCGTCGAACTCGTCGGACCAGACGAGCTCGAGGTCGTCGAAGTCGGGGTCGGCGGGGTCCGTGGGCGGCGTCGTGGGCGCGCCGCCGGTGCCGTACACCTGGAGCTCCCACAGCGAGTAGCCGTACGCGCTGCTGCGGTCGTTCATGTGCACGCGCACGTGGCGGCCGTCGGCGTCGAGCGGGATCGTCTCCTTGAACCCGCTCCCCGTCGTGGTGGAGAACACGGACCGCCACGACGACCCGTCGTCCGAGACCTCGATGTCGTAGCCCGTCGCGAACGCCGGGTCCCACTGGAGGACGACCTGGGTGACGTGCGCGGGGGCGCCGAGGTCGACCGCGATCCACCCCTCGTCGACCCAGCCGGTGTCCGGGGACGTGGCCCAGCGCGACGCCGGGTCGAGGTCGAGCGCCTTGTCCGGGGTGCAGTCCCAGCAGTTCGGATCGAGCGTCTGGGAGCTCGACGCCGACCCGGGCCTGCCGTAGGAGAGCAGGCGGGCGGTGCCGGGCTCGGGTTCGCCCGTGCCCCCCTCGTCGCCGAACACCTGGAGCTCCCAGAGGGACACGCCCCAGACGGTCGCGCGCTGCGTGGCGGTGAGCCGCACGTAGCGCGCGGCGACGTCGAGGGGCAGCGTCTCGTCGCCGCCCTGGCCGTTCGTGGTCGAGTACGCGGTCGCCCACGCGGCGCCGTCGGTCGAGACCTCGATGCGATAGCCGGACGCGTACGCCGTCTCCCAGTCGAGCTCGACGCGGTCGAGGTCGTGGACGGCGCCGAGGTCGACCTGGATCCAGGCGCCGTCGGCGTGCGCGCTGGACCAGCGCGTGCCGCGGTCGCCGTCGACGGCGGCGGCCGCGGTGCTCCAGCCGAACTCCGTGCTCGACGACGTCGCGGTGCGGCCGTGCGAGAGCGGGTCGCCGGGGGCGGCGGTCGCCGGCGCCGGGACGAGCGCGCCGAGGGCGAGGAGCCCGACGGCGGCCGTGGCGGCCGCGAGGGCGCGGCCGCGGGGTCGTGGTCGGGGCCGTCGGGAGGTGCTGCTGACGGTGCTGCGGGTGCCACGGGACGCGGTGCGCATGGACGTGCTCCTTCGGACGTCGGACGGGTCACGAGCTGCTCGGAAAGTCGGGCGAGCCGCTGTGCTCGCGCCGATAGAGCGCTCTCTCACACCCTGGACCAGCCGGTCCGCGGAGGTCAAGAGGGCGGAGCGATATTTCTTACTGACCAGTCAGCCAGTTGTTCTCGGGGTCAGCCCAGGCGCTCCTTGGCGGCGAGCACCCGGAGCACCGCGGCGTCGACCTTCGCGGCGAACGCGGGGTCCGTCGTCGCGCGCTCGACGACGGCCGCGACCATGGGCTGCACGACGCTCGGGTCGGCGGACGCGAGCACCATGTCGCCGCCCGCGTCGATCGTCAGGACGGCGCGGTCGGCGGGCGACCACGCCTGGACCTGCTGCGCCGCGGACACGTCGTCCGTGATGACGACGCCGTCGAACCCCAGGTCGCCGCGGAGCATCCCGTCGACGACGACGGGCGAGAACGCGGCGGGGAGCGACCCGTCGATCTGCGTGTAGACCGCCGTGGACGTCATGACGAACGCGGCGCCCGCCTCGATCCCCGAGGCGAAGACGGCGACGGACGGGTCGTCGCGCGTCGTCACGTCGTCCGTCACGCCCGCGTCGGTGTCGGTGTTCTCGGTGACGCGGCCCAGCCCCGGGAAGTGCTTGATCGTCACGTCCACCCCGGACGCCTCCATGCCGGCGCTGAAGGCGTTCGCGTGCGCCGTCACCGTGTCCGGCGTGGTGCCGTAGTTCCGCTGGAAGTACCCGATCGGCGGGTTCTGCGCCGCCGTCCCCTCGGGCACCAGGTCCATCACCGGCGCGAGGTTGAGGTTCACGCCTGCCGCCGCGAGCTCGCCGCCCCACGTCGTCGCGTCCGCCTGGAGCGTCGCCGGGTCGAGCGTCGCCTGGTCGGTGGCCGTGGGGATCTGCGAGAACCCGGCCCCGCGCAGCACCTGGACGTAGCCGCCCTCCTGGTCGGTCGCGACGAACAGCGGCGTGCCGTTCGTGGTCTCCGGCGAGACGAGCGTCGTGAAGCCCGCGACGAGGTCCGCCGTCGGGCCGGTGCCCGCCTGCGACCGCCCGGCGAGGAACACGTTGCCGACGTGGAGCTGCGACACCGCGTCGTAGCTCACCTGCTGGGGGCCGCTCACGTCGACGCCGACCATGAAGAGCTGCCCGACCTTCTGCTCGAGCGTCCACCCGGCCAGCGGGTCCTCGGGCGGGGTGGACGGCGTCGGGGGAGGGGCCGACGACGACGGGTCGGGGGACGCGGTCGGCGCGCCCGACGGTGACGGAGCCGGGGCAGGGCCCGGGCGGGTGAGGTACCACGCGACCGCCGAGACGGCGGCGAGCGTGGTGACGACGGCGACGACGATCCAGGTGGTCCGGGCACGGTGGGTCACAGGGCAGGCACCTCCAGCGGCCACCGTAGCCCCGCTCCGCCGCGCCGGAGGTCGTGGACGCGCGCCCGCGCCGACCGGAGCCGCGGGTATGACGCGCGTCACCTCGGTGTTCCCGTCATGATCCTCGCGGGGGGATGTCTCGTGCATGAGAGGTACTGCCCGATCGGGCCGTTCCGCATCGTCCGACCCTTGGAGCCAGGCATGCCCCGTCGCCCACCCATCAGCACCTTCGCCCTGGGGGATCGCACCCGTCGCGTCGTCGCCGCGACGATCGCCGCCGTCCTCGCCCTCGTCGGGGCGGTGGTCCTCGTCACGGGGCCGCAGGCCCGGCCGGCCTCGGCAGCGCTCGGGTTCTGCCCCGACCCCGGCGACATGCCCAACATCGGCAACCTGCCGGCCTTCACGGACTCGAACGTCACCGTCTACGCAGGCGGTGACTACCGCACCACGGCGAGCGCCGCAGAGTCCGAGGGACTTCTCGTCGTCGCCGGTGACGCTGTCGTCGATGCTCCGGGGAACTTCAGCGTGGGTGCCGTCGGGGCGGGCTCGCAGATCACGCCGCCGGACGGGGCGGTGATGCTCGCCGTCGCAGGGGGCCTCGACATCGCGGCCGGGACGAGCGTCACCGTCGGCTCGACGCTGCCCAGCGGCGGAGCGGTGAACGTCGGTGGGACCGTCACGGGAGCGGGGAGCCTCTCGACCGCGGGAGCTGCTCCGGGGGTGGAAGCGCCCGTGACGGAGGACATGGGGCCCGGTGCGATCGCCGAGTGGTCCGACTTCGGAACGGTGATGGCCGACGCGTCGAGCACCATCGCGGGATGGCCGGCGACGCCCGGCGCCGTGTCGGGGAACCGGGTCGTCTTCACGGGCACCGGCACGGACGACCCGCAGGTGTTCTCCATCGATGCGGCGGCGCTCGACGGCGTCACCGAGGTCGAGTTCGCCTCGATCCCGGAGGGCGCGGCGATCGCGATCAACGTGACCGGCGACGCGCCCGTGGACTTCGACCCGAACTTCTGGGTAGGCAACGGCGTCAACCAGATCAATGCCTTCGGCCCTCAGTTCGGCAACTGGGCCTCGCGGATCCTGTGGAACTTCGAGACGACGCCGGAGCTCGCGCTGGGCCGGGCAGACCAGTTCCTCGGGACGATTCTCGCTCCGGCGGCGGACGCGACGATCACGACGAGCACCAACGGGCGCGTCCTCGTCGGGGGGAACCTCACGTTCGGCGACCCGAGCGTCACCGGCGGTCTCGAGATGCACAACTACCCGTGGATCGGCCCGGGGCCGTTCGACTGCACCTCGGCCGCGAGCTTCGTCGTCCAGAAGACCGTGACGGGCGAGGCCGCGGCCGACGTGCCCGCCGACACGACGTTCGAGGTCGAGTACACGTACGAGGAGCCGAACGGGACGACCGGTGGCGACACGCTCGTCGTGCCGATCAGCGGCGCGCTCGTGAACGGTCCGACGCTGCCGGTCGGCACCGTCGTGGCGGTCACCGAGACGGGCCTTCCCTCCGTGCCCGGCGTCGAGTGGGGCGCTCCCGTGATCCAGGTGAACGGCGAGCCGCTCGGCGACCCCGCGCAGTTCACGATCCAGGAGAACCAGACCGTCACCGTGACCGTGGTGAACACGGCGAACGGCGGCGCCGTCCCGGCGGTGGGCGGGTTCTCGGTCGCCAAGGCCGTGACGGGCGGCGCCGCGGGGCTCGTCCCCGACGACACCGCGTTCCTCGTCGACTGGGAGGCCACGCTCCCGGAGGGGGCCACGTACGACGGCGACCTGTCGGGCACGCTGACCGTGCGCGCGGACGGGACGGTGGTGGACGGCCCGTCCGACCTGCCCGTCGGCACGACCGTCACGCTCACGGAGCAGACGCCGCCGGAGATCGACGGCGTGGAGTGGGGCGAACCCGTGCTCAGCCCGGCGTCGCCGATCACGATCGTCGAGGGCGCGACCGGGGTCGCGGTCACGGTGACCAACGTCGCGGACGCCGTGGTCGGCGGCTTCACGGTCCAGAAGGTGCTCGAGGGCGGCGCAGCCGACGTCGTGCCGCCCGGCACCGCGTTCCTCGTCGACTGGACCGCGACCGTGCCCACCGGCGTCGTCTACGACGGCGACACGTCGGGCACGCTGACCGTCCTCGCTGACGGGACCGTGACGGGTGGCCCGTCCGGACTGCCGATCGGCACGACGGTGACGCTCGTCGAGCAGCAGCCGCTGCCGGAGATCGACGGCGTCGTCTGGGGGCCGGTCACTCTCGAGCCCGCGTCCCCGTTCACGATCGTCGAGGGCCCGACGGGTGTCGCGGTGACCGTGACGAACACGGCGGAAGCCCCCGAGGAGATCGGGGGGTTCGCGGTGCAGAAGGCCCTCTCGGGCGACGCGTCCGGGGCCGTGCCGCCGGACACGGAGTTCGTCGTCGCCTGGGAGGCCGAGGTCCCCGACGGCGCCGAGTACGACGGCCCGACGTCGGGCACGGTGACCGTGCTCGCGGACGGGACCCTGGTCGACGGTCCGCAGGACCTGCCTGAGGGCACGGTCGTGACGTTCACGGAGCAGTCGATGCCGAGCATCCCCGGCGTCGACTGGGGGACGCCGACCGTCTCGCCCGGCACGATCACGATCGGTGACGGCACCGAGGTCGCCGGCGTCGTCGTGACGAACACGGCGGCCGCGCAGACCGGCGGGTTCTCGGTCGCGAAGGCGGTCGAGGGCGGCCTCGCCGGGAGCGTGCCGCCGGGCACGCAGTTCGAGGTCGAGTGGTCCGCGACCCTGCCCGCGGGCTTCACGTACGACGGCCCGCTCACGGGGACGCTGACCGTGCTCGCGGACGGGACCGTGGTCGACGGCCCGCAGGACCTCCCCGTGGGGACCGGCGTGACGTTCACCGAGATCAACCTGCCGGAGATCGACGGCGTCGTCTGGGGCGCCCCGACGTTCTCCCCGGAGACCGTGACGGTCGGCGACGGGGAGAACACCCTCGTCACGCTGACCAACACCACGCAGGACGTCGCCGAGGTCGGCGGGTTCTCCGTCGCCAAGGAGGTGACCGGCGACCGCGCGGACCTCGTGCCTGCGAGCACCGAGTTCACCGTCGCGTACTCGTACGAGCTCGACGGCACCCTCGTCGGCGGCTACCTCCAGGTCCCGGCCGGCGGGACGGTCGTCGCCGGCCCGCAGAACCTCCCCGTGGGCACGGTCGTCACGTTCACGGAGGCGGACCTGCCGGACATCCCCGGCGTCGCGTGGGGCGTCCCGACGTTCAGCCCGCAGTCGGTGGTCGTCGGCGACGAGGACAACACCCTCGTCACCGTGACGAACACGGCGGACCAGGCGGTGGGCGGGTTCTCGCTGGTCAAGCGGGTGACCGGCGAGGCGTCCGACGCCGTCCCCGCGACCACGGAGTTCGTCGTGGCCTACGCGTACGACTCACCCGTGGGGACCGTCACCGGGACGCTGACCGTCCGCGCCGACGGCGTCCCGGTCGACGGGCCGCAGGACCTCCCGGCCGGGACCGTCGTGCGGCTCAGCGAGACGGAGCTGCCCGAGATCGGTGGGGTCGAGTGGGGCGTGCCGGCGTTCACCGTGGACGGCACGGCGGTCACCGAGGTGACGGTGGGTGACGGCACGGTGGTCGTGACGCTGACGAACACAGCGGAGGACCAGGGCCTCGCGGTCACGGGCTCCGACGCGGTGCTCATGACGACGCTCGCGCTGCTGTTCGTCGGGACCGGTGCCGCGCTCCTCGCGATCCGCGCCCGACGCGGCCGCACCGCCTGACCCTCGGGACGACGTCGCCATCGCGACGCACGACGGGCCGGTCACCCCGCGGGGGTGACCGGCCCGTCGTCGTACCGCTCGCGCGGGGGTGCCCGGCCTCAGTCGTGGCCCGCGAGCGTCGCGAGCGCCTTGGTCCACAGGGCGTGGGCGCGGTCCGCGCGGTCCGCCGTCTCGATGTTGCGCTCGACGACGCGCACGCGCGTCCCGGAGTCGTCCGGCTCGAGCGTGATCGCGATGTCGTGGTAGTTCTCAGGGACGTCGGGCAGGCCCATCGTCGGGGAGAAGTGCGTGAAGTGCAGCAGCCGCGGGCGCTCGACCGCGACGACGGTGCCCCAGTCCGCGAACTCGCGACCCATGTAGTGGCCCTCGAAGGTCACGGGGCTGCCGGGCATGAAGTCGGTCTCGACGTTCATGCCGAGCATCCAGCGGGCGCTCGGGTGCATGAGCTCGGCCCACACGACCTGCGGGGGTCGTGCGACGTGGATCTCGGCGGTCGTGCTGTGGTCGGTCAGGGAGGGGTCGCTCATGGGTACCTCGGGGGCTCGGGGGCTCGCTTCTGGGGCCGACGGTAGACCCTCCGGGCGACACCGGCAGCCGGTAGGTTCGGGCGCGTGACCCGACTCGTGCTCGTCCACGGCCGCGACAACCAGGGCCTCGACGCCGACGTCCTCGACCGCACGTGGACCGCCGTGCTGGACGCGGGCCTGAGCGCGGCGGGGTCCGGACGCGTGCTGCACGACGACGACACTGCGTTCGTCTTCTACGCCGACACGCTCGCGGGGCTCGTCGCGGGCGACGCCGAGCCGCCGCCGGTGACCGTGCACGCGCTGGCGGCCCTGCCCGACGCCGAGCTCGCGTTCGTCGCGGCCGTCGCCGAGGAGGTGCTGCGGGGCGCGGGGGCGGGCGTCCCGGCGCGGCCCGAGGGTGCCGGGACGGGCGGCGGGGCCGACGTCGGGGCCTGGCTGAACCTGCTGCTGTCCGCGCTCGACCGGTACGTCCCCGGCCTGAGCAGCGGCGTCGTCGTGCTGCTCGCGCGCGACGTGTGGGCGTACCTGCACGACGACGCCGTGCGCACGAGGATCGACGACGCCGTCGCGGCGGCGATCCCCGCGGACGGCCCGGCCGTCGTGATCGCGCACTCGCTCGGGTCGGTCGTGGCGTACTCGGTGCTGCGCGAGCACCCCGACGCCGCGCGGTGGGACGTGCCGCTCCTGCTCACGCTCGGGTCCCCGCTCGCCATCCGCGCGATCCGCGACGCCCTCGCCGCCCGCGCCCCGCTGCGCGTGCCCGCCCCGGTGCGGCGCTGGGTCGCGGCGCGCGACCGCCGGGACGCGCTCGCGCTCCACGGCCTCGGCCCGGACGCGTTCCCGCTCGACCCGGCGACGCTGGCGATCGAGGACCTCGTCGTCGCGAACGCGGCACCCGGGCGCCACGCGGCGGCCGTGCTGCTCGCCGACGGCAGCCCGGCGGGCTACCTCGCGCTCCCCGAGGTCGCGGGCGCGGTGGGGGCTGCGCTGGACGACTGACGCGACCCGCCAGCGCCAGGTCGCGGCAGGGTGCGGCAGGGTGCGGCGTCGCGTCGGCAGGTTCAGGACACGCCGTGCAGGCGCGCGTGCAGGTCCCGGATCTCGGGCGCGAGCTCGTACGCGGGACCGCGGACGGCGACGCCGGGGGCGACGTCGCCGATCGCGAGCGGGCGCACGGGTCCGGGCGCCACACGCCACTCGTCGAGCCAGCCGACGAGCTGCGTCGTGCTCGACGCGTAGACGATCGGGCCGAGCCCGACCCACGCGTGCGCCGCGCTGCACATCGCGCAGTGCTCGCCCGACGTGTACACGACCGCGTCGCGCCGCTCGGCGGGCGTGAGGTGCGCCGCGGCCCAGCGGGCGATCTCGAGCTCCGGGTGCCGGATCGCGTCGCCGTCCTTCACGCGGTTGCGGTCCTCGAACCGTACGACCCCGTCGCGGTCGACGAGGAGCGAGCCGAACGGCTCGTCGCCGTCGTCGAGCGCCTCGCGCGCGAGCTCGACGCAGCGGCGCAGGTGCAGGAGGTCGTCGGGGGTGGGCAGCGTGTCGGGAGTCATGGCGCCCATCCTCGCCCGGTCAGCGCGCGACCGCGAGGACGCTGCGCACGTCCGCGACGAACCCGTCCACGTCGTCCGGGGTCGTGTCCCACGCGCACATCCAGCGGACCTCGACGCGGTCCGGCTCCTCGCCCGGCCCCCAGTCGTAGAAGCGGTGCCGCTCCCGCAGGCGCTCGACGGCAGCGCGGGGGAGCGTCGCGAAGACCGCGTTGACGAGCGTGGGCTGCGTGAAGGCGAGGCCCGACGTCGGGGCGGGGACGGCGTCGTCCGGCCCGAGCGCGGCGGGGACGACGACGTCCGCGAGCCCGGCGCGCAACCGCCCGGCCATCGCGTTGGCGTGCCGCGCGTTGCGCAGCCAGAGCTCGTCGGCGTCCGCGATCTCGTCGACCTCCGCGACGACGTCGCCCACCGGCTCGAACAGCGCGAGGAGCTGTGCGGAGACGTAGCGCATCTTCGACGCGAGCTGCATCGTCGCCTTGCGCACGAACTCGACGCCGTCGACGGCCGACGGGTCGAGCACGACGACCGCCTCCCCGAGCGCGAGCCCGTTCTTGGTGCCGCCGAACGACAGCACGTCCACGCCCGCATCCGTGGTCAGCGCGCGCAGCGGGACGTCGAGCGCCGCGGCGGCGTTCGCGAGGCGCGACCCGTCGAGGTGCACGCGCATGCCGCGGGCGTGCGCGGCATCGGCCACCGCGCGGATCTCGGCCGGGGTGTAGAGCGTGCCGAGCTCGGTGGACTGCGTGAGCGACACGACGAGCGGCTGCGCGCGGTGCGGGTCGCCGAGGTCGCCCGCGAACCGCTCCACGGCGTCGGGCGTGAGCTTCCCGTCCGGCGCCGGCACGGCGAGCACCTTGACCCCGCCGACGCGCTCGGGCGCACCGTTCTCGTCCGTGTTGAGGTGGGCGTGCTCGGTCGCGACGACCGCACCCCAGCGCGGCAGCATCGCCATGAGCGCGACGACGTTCGCGCCCGTCCCCGTGAGCACCGGGTAGGCCGTGGCGTCCGGGCCGAAGCGTGACCGCACGGCGTCCTGGAGGCGGGCCGTCCACGGGTCCTCGCCGTAGGAGATCTCGTGCCCGGCGCTCGCCGCGGCGAGCGCGGCGAGGACGTCGGGATGGGCGGGGGAGTAGTTGTCCGAGGCGAACGACGTCACGTGCCCAGGGTAGGACTCCGCCGGGTACCAGCGCCCGGCGCTGGCCGCGACCCCCTGCCCGCTCGGCGCCTGGCGCCCGCGAGGAGGGGGATCGGTGGAGGGAGCGTGGGCGCCCCGCAGGGACCGTCCCGTCCCCCGTCGGCGCCCGTACGCTGACGCGATGCGACTGCTGACCTGGACGTTCGCCGCCTACCTCGCCGCCGTCCTCGTCGTGACGCTGTGGCCGTCCCCGCAGTCCACCGACGCGCCCGGCTGGGCGACGTCGACCCTCGGGTTCCTCCAGGGCCTCGGGATCCCGATCACCCTCCCCGTGCTCGAGGCGCTCGCGAACGTCGTCATGTTCGGTCCCTTCGGCGTGCTCGGGGTCCCGCTCCTGCGTGGCGCGACCGCCCGACGGCACGGTGCGCCTCTGGGCGTGTGGCGCACCGTCGGCGTCGTCACCCTTGCGGGCTGCGCGCTGTCGGTCGCGATCGAGCTGTCCCAGAACCTCCTGCCGGGCCGCGTCCCGACCGTCCAGGACGTCGTGATGAACACCGCCGGGGCGCTCCTCGGAGCGCTGCTGGCCGCGGCCGTCGTGGTCGCCGCGAGCCGACGACGGGCGGCGGTGCGCGCCCGGTGACGCCGTGCGGCTGGCACGAGCCGCCGGTCAGTCCACCGTCCCGTCGACGTAGAACCAGCGGTCGCCCTCGCGGACGAAGCGGCTGACCTCGTGGAGCCGACCGCGGTCGGTGCGGTCCGTGCGCGACCGGTGGTGCGCGACGAACTCGACGACGCCGGTGGTGTCGAACGGGCCACCGGCCTCGGTGCGCAGGACGTCGAGGCGGCGCCACTCGAGGTCGTCGTCGAGGTCGAGCTCGGCGGGTCGGGTGGACGCGTGCCACGTCGCGCGCAGGTAGGCGGCGTCACCGATGGCGAACGCGCTGTAGCGCGAGCGCATGAGCGCCTCGGCGGTCGGTGCGTGCGGTCCCGGGGCGGTGCCGTTCGGGCCGGGACGCAGCCCCGCGTGGTGGCGGCCGCAGCATGCCCCGTACGCGTCGCCCGACAGGCAGGGGCACCGCGCGTCGTCGGCCGGGGTCACGACGCGGCCCGCCGCCGGTCCGTCTCAGCGGCTGCGGCGCACTCCGCCCCGGGCGCCCGGCCCGAGCTCTCCACCGCGTCCGCGATGGTGCGCGACACCGCCTCGAGACGGGCGAGCCCCTCGGGGCCGAGGGGCTCGAACACGACCTCGCGCAGGAGCTCGGTGTGCCCGCGCACGGTGCGCAGGAGCGCGCGGCGGCCGGGGTTGGTGAGGACGATCCACGTGCCGCGCGCGTCGTCGGCGCACTCGGTCCGCTCGACGAGGCCGCGGTCGGCCATGCGGCGCGTGAGGTGCGAGACGCGGCTGCGCTCCCAGCAGAGCTCAGCGGCGAGCTCGCCCGTGCGCAGGGCACGGTCCGTCGCGGCGTGGAGCGCCGAGAGCGCCTGGAACTCGGCCTCCGACAGGTCGCCGTCGTCGCGCATCCCGGCGGCGAGCACGCGGTCGAGCGCCTTGCGCATCGTCACGAAGGCGTCCCACGCGTCGCGCTCGGCGTCGTCGAGTATCGGGTGTCCCGCCATGCGGACGATCCTAGCGCTGTGGGTGACACGTCACCGAGGTGGAGTTATGGTGACGCATCACCAACTTTGGTGACACGTCACTCTTCTGGAGGAACCATGACCTCGACCCCGCGCCTCGCGATCCTCGTCGGGAGCACGCGCACCGGGCGGAACAGCGAGGGAGTCGCGCGCTGGGTGCTCGATCGCGCGACGCGGCGCACCGACGCGACGTTCGAGCTCGTCGACCTCGCCGACCACCCGCTGCCGCACCTCGACGAGGCGCTCCCGCCCCGCCTGCAGCAGTACGAGAACCCGCTGGTGTGGGAGTGGTCGCGCGTCGTCGACGGCTTCGACGGCTACGTCGTCGTGACGCCCGAGTACAACCACGCGCCGCCGGCGGTGCTGAAGAACGCCCTCGACTGGCTGTACCACGAGTGGGCCGACAAGGCCGTGGGCTTCGTCGGCTACGGCGCGCAGGGCGGCACGCGCGCCGTCGAGCAGCTCCGCCTCGTCGCGGGCGAGCTCCAGCTCGCGGACGTGCGGACCCAGGTGGGGCTGTCGCTCTACGACGACTTCGAGGAGTTCCGCACGCTCGCGCCGCGCGAGCGGCACCTGCGCGACCTCGACGCGACCCTCGACGAGGTCGTCGCCTGGAGCAGGGCCCTGCGTCCCGTGCGCGAGCAGAAGGCCGCCGTCGCCGCAGCGTGACCCCGACCGCCGAGCACGCGGTCGCCGCCCGTCCCGGACGTGTCTCGGGCCAAGACCGCATGCTCGACGGCGCCCGCCCACCGGGAGGTGAGCGGGCGCCGTCGAGCTGTGGCTCACCCGGGAGGGCCCGGGCGCGACCGCGTCAGTCCTGCGCGGCCCACGGGCCCCAGCGGTCGCCGGGCGCCTGGTTCCGTGTCCACCACTTCGCCGTGTACGTGGTCCCGTCGTAGGTCACGGTGTCGCCCTTGACGTAGACGCGGCTCGGCTTCCACGCGCCGACCCCGTCCGAGTCGACCCCGGCGATCTCCTCCCACGGGCCCCACGCGTCGGCGCCGGGCACCTGGCCCTTGGTCCACCACTGCGCGCGCCACACGGCTCCCGCGTAGGTGACCGTGGTGCCGCCCGTGTAGGCGGTGCTCTTCGACCACGCCGGCGGCTCGGCGTACGTCGGCTGGGCCTGCGGGTTGAACTCGTCCGTCACGACCGACTTCGCGGCGTTCGTCACCGGGTCGTCGAGCAGCAGGACGTCGAGGCCCTGCTGGATGTCGTTCGAGATGATCGCGCCGTTGTACCAGTAGGCCGACCACGAGCCGCCGAGGATCAGGCGCTCCGAGGACAGCGGGCCGCGATCGAACCACGCGATCTCGACGGGGTTCGCCGAGTCCGTGAAGTCCCAGACGGAGATGCCGCCCTGGTACCAGGCCTGGACCATGATGTCGCGACCGGGGACCGGGATGAGCGAGCCGTTGTGCGCGACGCAGTTCTCCGTCGCGGCCTGCTCGCGCTCGATCTTGTAGTAGCTCTTGAACACGAGCTCGCCGCCCACGATGTCGTAGATGGCGTCGGCGCCCTTCTCCGGTCCGACCGTCGGGTTGCACGTGGGCGCGCCGCCGCCGCCGAGCTCGTCCGTGAAGACGACCTTGGTGCCGGCGTTGTTGAACGTCGCCGAGTGCCAGAAGGCGAAGTTCGTCGTGTCGCGGACGACCTCCGTGACCACCGGGTGCGCGCGGTCGGAGATGTCCATGAGGATGCCGTCGCCCATGCACGCGCCCGCCGCGAGGTCCTTCGACGGGTAGGTCGTGATGTCGTGGCAGCCCGACGTGGTGCTCGAGCCGTTGCCGCCGGGGTTGCCGCCGGGGTTCTCGCCCTCGTCGGGGAAGAGCACCGGGGTCGAGACGAGCTCGGCCGCGGCCGGGTCGTCGAGCGGGATCTGCACGACCGAGATGAGGTCGTGCGGCGGCTGGCAGTCGGGGAACGCCGCGTTGGGGCTGTACGACGAGACGTAGACGAACAGCTCCTCGCCGTCCTTCGACGGCGCGAGCGAGTGCGTGTGGGAGCCGCACTGCGTCTCGACCGACGACACGTACTGCGGCGACGTCGGGTCGGAGACGTCGAAGACCTTGATGCCCTCCCACGAGTCCTTGACCGTGGCGCTCTGGGCGACGTTGTCGCACGAGTCGTTGCTGCGCGACGAGTCCGTGCTGAGGACCAGCAGGTCCCCGTAGACCGAGATGTCGTTCTGCGACCCCGGGCAGACCACCTGGGCGACCTGCTGCGGCGCCGTCGGGTTCGCGACGTCGTAGACCGTGAACCCGCCGTAGTTTCCGGCGAACGCGTAGCGGCCCTGGAACGCGAGGTCGCTGCTGTACTGGCCCTCGGGCGCGAACGCGCCGTTCTTCGGGATGTTCGCGACGTGGGTCAGGTTGGGGCTGCCGGCGACCTCTCCGGGCGCCAGGACGTCGGTGGCCTGGGCGAGGGGAGCGAGGCGCTGGGCGGGAAGGTCCGCGAGCGAGCCGGCGGCCTGCTCGGTGAGCGCGGCCACCGCCTCGGGAGATCCGTCGGACGGTTCGGCGGCCGCCGACGAGGCGACCGCGAGCGAGGAGACGGCGAGGGTGGCCGCCATGGACGAGGCGAGCAGGACCCGGCGTCGTTGCCGGAGCGTCTGCCCGTGCGTCGTTCGATGCACCTGGGAAACACCTCCTTGGTAGGGTTCTGCGAATTCTGACGGGCAAATGTGATCTGGACCACTCAAACCGGGCAGTTTCCGGTGACCTTTTACACGGAGGGAACAGGACGGGTGCAGAGTTTTCCCAGCCGTAACGCAGCCCCGACCGTCGGCGCACGCGCCCTGACCTGCGGCGCCGTCGTGCTCGGGGTCGCGCTCGGCGCCTCGGCGTGCACCGCCGACCCGGACCCGACCTCGACGCCGTCGAGCGTCGTCGTGCAGCCCGGCCGGCCGGGCGAGGAGGCGGCGACGGTGGCGCCCGAGGACTACGCGGCCGCGCCCGAGGAGGGGTCCTGGAACCAGGCCGACGCCGCGTTCGTGACCGGGATGATCGAGCACCATCTCCAGGCGCTGGAGATCGCCGCGCTCGCGCCGGACCGCGCGGGGTCCGACGCCGTGCGGTCGTTCGCGGAGCGCGTCACCGCCGCGCAGGGCCCGGAGGTCCACGCGCTCGCGTCGTGGCTGCAGGCGCGCGACCTGGCCGTCCCTGAGGGGGCGGAGGACGTCGGCGGCACGGGCCCGCGCGCCCCCGACGGCGCGGGCCACGAGCACGGGGCCGGCGTCTCCGGGATGCTCACCCACGAGCAGCTCGCCGCGCTCGAGGCGGCGAGCGGCGCAGAGTTCGACCGGCTGTTCCTCGAGGGGATGATCCAGCACCACGAGGGTGCCCTCGCGATGGTCGACGTCGTGCTCGTCGACGGGCAGGACCTCTTCGCGAACGAGATCGCGGCCGAGACCGCGTCCGGCCAGGGCGGCGAGATCGACCGCATGCGCGACCTCCTCGCCGCCCTCTGACGCGCCGAGCCAGAGCCGAGGCCCCGCGGGGCAGAACCGTGGTCACGCGAGATAGAGCCGTGGTCACGCGAGGTAGAGCCGTGGTCACGCGAGGTAGAGCCGTGGTCACGCGAGGTAGAGCTCCGGTCGTGCGAGGGAGAACCGTGGTGCGTGCCTGAGCGTGCCCTCCGACGCACGCGACCGTGGCCCGCCCCGACATCGGGACGGGCCACGGTACGGGCTCGGGACGGGCGAGGTCAGCAGTAGAGGTTCGCGCCCGTCGTCGTGCCGAGGATCTGCGCGAAGCGCTGGAACGCGGTGACGCGCGACTGGACCTGCGCCGGGTTCCCGCCGTTGCACTCGATCGAGCCGTTGATCGAGCGGATCGACTCACCGAAGCCCGCGCCGGAGACGATCGCCTGGTGGCCGGACATCGAGCCCGCTCCGGACTGCGTGTTCCAGAACCACAGGCCGGTCTTCCACGCGACGGCCGAGTTCTGCTCCACGAGGTACGGGTTGTTCAGCAGGTCGATGCCGAGCGCGTCACCCGCGGCCTTGTAGTTGTAGTTCCAGCTCAGCTGGACCGGGCCCTTGCCGTAGTACGCGCTCTGGCCCGCGGGGCAGCCGTACGGCTGGGAGTAGTCGCAGTAGTGCGGGTAGTTCGCGGTGTTGATCTCCTTGATGTAGACGAGCCCGCCGGTCTCGTGGTTGACGTTGGCGAGGAACGCCGCGGCCTCGCGCTTGGCGACCTCGGTGCCGCCCGTCGTCGCGAAGCCCGGGTAGGCCGACAGCGCGTCGACGAGGCCCTGGTAGGTGTAGAACGCGTTCCGGTTCGGGAACATCTGGTTGAACTGCGCCTCGGAGACGACGAAGCCGCTCGGGTTGCCGGGGTTGCCCGGGTTGCCCGGGTCGGTCCCGCCGCCGCACGCGCCCTGGGAGCGCCAGACGCCCCACTCGCCGGTGGTGCCGGGCGTCTCGCCCTGCGTCCACCAGCCGGCCTTCCAGTTCTGGCCGCCGTGCGAGACGACGGCGCCGCCCAGGTAGACGGTGCCGGAGCTCCACGCGGGGGCGCACGTCGCGGCGTGCGCCTGCTGCGCGGGCCCGGCGACTGCCCAGGAGAGCGCTCCCACGAGCACGAGGAGAACGGCGAGGAGCAGGGCGAGGGGGCGGGACGCGGGCCGCAGGGCGACCGCGGCGGACGCCGCGGTGGAGGACGACGCCGGAGCTCGGGTGTGCATCGGTGCACCTTTCGTCGGTGGTCGGGTCGGTTCGAGCCTGGCGGCGCCGCACCGTGGTGGACAACCCCCGTACGCAGAACCCCGTACCCGTGGACGATGCGAGGCAGAGCCTCGGTCGCGCGAGGTAGAACCGTGGTCGCGCGAGGTAGAACCCTGGTCACGACCACGGTTCTACCTCGCGTGACCAGGGTTCTACCTCGGCGTGGGGCGTACGGCGGGGTTGACGTCCGCGCGGGCGGGTGCGAGAGTGTGCGCAACCCGGAAACGTTTCCAGGGCTGTCGAGGCCGTCAGTCTGGAAACGTTTCCACACACGACGGTCCTTCGACGACGAGGTGGACGACAGTGACGTCATCACGCGCCACGCTGATCCAGGTGGCACAGCGGGCCGGGGTCTCCCTGGCCTCGACCTCCCGCGCCCTGCACGGGACGGGCGCGAGCCCGGCGATGGTCGAGCGCGTGCGCGCCGCGGCCACGGAGCTCGGCTACAGCCCGGACGCGATCGGGCGCTCCCTGCGCCTGAAGAAGACGTTCCAGGTCGCGTTCGCCGTCGCCGACATCGGCAACCCCGTCTACGTCGAGATGATGACGGCGATCCACGAGGTCCTCGCGCCGCACGGCTACCGCGTCGTCGTCATGACGACGGGGGACACGACGACCTCGACCGTCGAGCTCGTGCGCAGCCTGTCGAGCGGGTTCGTCGACGCGATGATCCTCAGCCCGCTGCGCACCGACGACGAGCTCGTCGAGGAGATCCGGCAGGCGCCCGTCCCGGTCGTCGTC
Source organism: Cellulosimicrobium sp. NPDC057862 (assembly GCF_042797035.1). Taxonomy (NCBI): domain Bacteria; kingdom Bacillati; phylum Actinomycetota; class Actinomycetes; order Micrococcales; family Promicromonosporaceae; genus Cellulosimicrobium; species Cellulosimicrobium sp. NPDC057862. Next base: position 283,513 of record NZ_JBHVMH010000001.1, on the reverse strand, counting down.
ATCGGCCGCACCCTGGCCGACCGCGGCATCGACTCCGTCTCCACCGACTCGGCGGGCGGCATCGGCGAGGCCGTGCACCACCTGCTCGGCCTCGGCCGCCGCCGGCTCGCGTTCCTCAACGGACCGCTCGACACCACGCCCGGTGAGGCGCGCCAGCGCGGCTTCGACGCCGCGACGCGCGCGGACGGGTTCGCGGGGGAGCGCGCCGACGCCGTCGTCGCGGCGGACTTCACCGTCGCGGCGGGTCTCGCGGCCACGCGCGCGCTCCTCGACGCGCCCGACGGCGACGCCCGCCCGGACGCGATCGTCGCGGCCAACGACCTGCTCGCCATCGGGGCGATCCGGGCCGTGCGCGAGCGCGGCCTGTCGGTCCCCGAGGACGTCGCGGTGACCGGCATGGACGACACCGAGATCGGCCGCGTGTTCCAGCCCAGCCTCACGAGCGTGTCGCTCGGCTCGACCGAGCGCGGGCGCATCGCCGCGCAGCTCGTCGTCGACCTCGTGGACGGCGACGCGCAGGCCGGGCGCCACACCGCGGTCGGTCCGCGCCTCGTCGTGCGCGAGTCGACCGCTGCGCCGGCCGCGACGCCCGAGACGTCCGGGCAGCACGAGGCGAGCGACGCCGTCGTGCACGGGGCGAGCGTCGACGCCGCGGGAGGGGGGACCCGATGAGCGCGCCGACCCTCGCGGGCGACCCGCACGCCGCTGCCGCCCGTCGACCGGACCGGGGCACCCCGCGCCGCACCGGCGGGATGGCCCGCGCCAAGCGGCGCGAGGCGATCGCGCTCGTCATGCCGTCGCTCCTGCCGATCCTCGTGCTGAGCGTCGCGCCGCTCGTCATGGGCGTCGCGCTCGCGTTCACGGACGCGCGGCTCGTGCGCCACCCGGACTACCAGTTCGTGGGCGTCGACAACTTCGTGCGCCTCGCGGACAACTCGTTCTTCTGGGACTCGTTCCGCATCGGCATGATCTGGGCCGTCTCGGTGACGCTGCTCCAGCTCGTCGCGGCGATGGGCCTCGCGCTCCTGCTCAACTCGGGGCTGCGGCTCCAGGGGCTGACGCGCGTCCTCGCGCTCATCCCGTGGGCCATGCCGCCCGTCGTCGTGGCGATCATGTGGCAGATGATCTACTCGCCCAACGCCGGGCCGCTCAACGCCTTCCTCGGCGCCCTGGGCCTGCCGGACGACATCAACTGGCTCGCCGACTTCTCGACCGCGCTGCCCGCGGTGATCGTCGTCGGGGTGTGGGTGGGCATGCCGCAGACCACGGTGACGCTGCTCGCCGGGCTCCAGCAGATCCCGGACGAGCTGCACGAGGCCGCCGCGATGGACGGCGCGGGCGCCTGGCGTCGCTTCACCGCGGTGACGCTCCCGAGCCTGCGGCCGATCATCACGTCGATCACGTCGCTGAACTTCATCTGGAACTTCAACTCGTTCTCGCTGGTCTACGTGCTCACCGAGGGCGGGCCGGGCGGCCGGACCATGCTGCCGATGCTCTTCACGTACCTCGAGGCGTTCAAGAACCGGAACATCGGCTACGCCGCCGCGATGGGGGTCGTGCTCGTGGTCGTCGTCGTCCTCCTGCTCGCGATCTACCTGCGGTCGCAGTTCCGCTCCGAGAAGGAGAGCTGACCCGTGCGCGCACTCGTCCGGCCGGCCCAGTACGTGGCCCTCGCGTTCTACATCCTCTTCCTCGGCTTCCCGCTGCTGTGGCTCATCTCGGCGTCGCTCAAGTCGTCGGGCGAGCTCAACTCGCTGACGGTGAGCCTGATCCCGCAGGACTTCCACTGGGAGAACTACTCCGAGGCGCTCTCGCGGCAGGGCCTCGTGCGCTCGGCGTGGAACAGCGCGATCGTCGCGGTGGTCTCGACGGCGCTCGTCGTCGTCATCGCGCTCCCGGCGTCCTACGTGCTCGCGCGCCTGCGCGGCAAGATCCGCGCGGCGGGCGTCGGCTGGATCCTCGTGAGCCAGGTGTTCCCGGTGATCCTCATCATCCTGCCGCTGTTCCTCATCCTGCGGACCATCGGGCTCACGGACTCGCTCGTCGGGCTCACCCTCGTCCACACCACGTACACCCTGCCGTTCGCGCTGTGGATGATGCAGGGCTACGTCTCCGCGATCCCCGTGGACCTCGAGGAGGCGGGCTCGATGGACGGAGCGAGCCGGTTGACCGTGCTGCGCACCATCGTCTTCCCGCTCCTCATGCCGGGCATCGTCGCGACGGCGATGTTCAGCTTCGTCTCCTCGTGGAACGAGTTCTTCTTCGCGCTCGTCCTGCTCCAGTCGCCCGAGAACTACACGCTGCCCATCACGCTGAAGATGTTCATCGGCGGCGAGGGCAAGGTGGCGCTCGGCCCGCTCGCCGCAGGCTCCGTGCTCGCGGCCATCCCCAGCATCGTCTTCTTCTCGATCATGCAGAAGAAGCTCACCGGCGGGCTGCTGTCCGGCGCCGTCAAGGGCTGACCCGCTGGGCCTCCTCGAACACCCCCAGACCCCCAGAACCGACCCCCACCCCGAAAGGTAGAACCATGAAGACTCGTGGTGCGTCCATCGCCGCATGCCTCACGATCACGACCCTGCTCGTCGCCTCCTGCTCGAGCGGGGGCGGTAGCGGGGACGACGGCGCCGACGGCGGCCCGGTCACGCTGAAGTTCCAGTCGCTGTCCGACCAGCCGGCCGCCATCGAGGCGACCGAGAAGATCGTCGCGGACTGGAACGAGGCCAACCCCGACGTCCAGGTCGAGATCGTGCCCGCGGGCTGGGACGGGATCTACGACAAGCTCATCACCCAGTTCAACGGCGGCGCCGCGCCGGACATCATCCACTACGAGGCCGCGAGCATCGTGCCCTTCGCCGTGGACGGCTACCTGGCCGACCTGTCCGAGTACATGTCGGACGAGAGGCGCGCCGACATCCCCGAGGGCATCCTCGACTCCGTGACGGTCGACGACCAGGTCATCGCGTACCCGACCGAGCTGCAGTCCTACATGGTGTTCGCCAACAAGACGATGCTCGAGGCCGCCGGCGTCGAGATCCCGACCGGCGAGACCATGACGTGGGACGAGCTGCGCGAGATCTCGAAGGCCACCACGAAGGACGGCGCGTACGGGCTCGGGTGGGGGCTCGCGAGCCCGACGGCCGCGTTCATGGCGATGGCTCCCGGCTTCGGCGGCCAGTACTTCGAGGGCACCGGTGCCGACGCGAGCATCAGCATCGGCGAGGGCGAGATGGCCCTGCCGGAGCTCGTCGACGAGATGGCGCACACGGACAACACGGTGCTGCCGGTGACGCTCACGCAGTCCGGCTCGGAGACGCTCGCGTCGTTCTACGCGGGCCAGGTCGCGATGACGATCCAGGGCTCGTTCCAGGCCGCGAACATCGCCAACGACGCGCCCGAGGGCTTCGACTGGGTCGTGCTGCCCCCGCTCGAGGGCCCCGACGGCGCGGAGCAGGCCGCCAACCCGCAGACGCTCTCGGTGAACATCGACTCCGAGCACGTCGAGGAGTCCGCGGAGTTCATCGAGTTCTTCACCGACACGGAGAACCTCGCCGCGCTCAACGAGGCGGACGCGCTCATCCCGGCCACGACGTCGGCGCAGGAGGCCATGGCGGCCTCGCTCGGCGACGAGAACGGCTGGTCGACGATCCTCTCGTCCGGCCAGTTCCTCACGTCCGCGCCCTACCTGTTCGTCGACGCGTACGCGCAGTGGAAGGACACGGTCGCGACGCCCGCGTACCAGAAGTTCCTCGCCCAGGAGATCGACGCCGACCAGCTCGCGACCGAGCTCGAGGCCGGCTGGGACGAGATCACCAAGTAGCGCCTCGGCGGCTCGCCACGGCTCCGCGCCCAGCACGGGCGCGGGCACGACGAGCACCGAGCAGCAGCGGCCGGGGCGGTCGTGACCGCGACCGCCCCGGCCGGGAACCGCGGCCCGTACGGGTCGCACCGGGCGCGACGTGCGCCGAGGAGAGATCGACAGGGAGTGGACCGTGACCTGGCTGGACGACCGAGCGGTGGCAGTGATCACCGGAGCGGCGGTGGGGGACGCGCTGGGGGGCGCCACCGAGGGCTGGACCCCCGAGCAGATCGAGGAGCGCCACGGGGGGCGCGTGACGGGGATCGTGGAGCCCTGGTACCCGAACTGGCAGGACGCGCGTCCGATCGCGCCCTACCACAAGGGTGACGGGCACATCACGGACGACACCCTCATGACGCGCGCGCTCGTCGAGGTGTACGCGAAGCGTCGCGAGCACCTCGACGCGTACGCGATGGCCGAGGACCTCGTGCCGCTCATGATCGGCGAGCCGCGCTGGATCCCCGAGCTCGAGTCGACCGCGCTGCTGCTGCAGCGCGTGTTCCTCGCCGAGAAGTGGATCGTCGCGCGCCTGCACTACGGGCACGTGGACCCGCGCGAGGCGGGCGTCGGGAACGTCGTGAACTGCGGCGCCGCGATGTACGTCGCGCCCGTCGGCCTCGCGAACGCCGGCGACCCGCGCGGCGCGTACGCCGAGGCGATCGACCTCACCGGCGCGCACCAGTCGAGCTACGGCCGCGAGGCCGCGGGCGTCTTCGCGGCCATGGTCGCCGCGTCCGTCGCGCCGGGGGCGACGGTCGACGACGTCGTGCACGCCGCGCTCGACGTCGCCCACGACGGCACCGCCGCGGCGCTCCAGGCCGTCGTCGACGCCTTCGACGGCTGGACGACCGCCCCGACGACGGACGAGGAGGAGCGCGCGCTCGCGCGGCTCGTCCGGGAGACGGTCGCGCCGTTCGACTCCGTCGGTCCCGCCTACCGGCAGATGTCCATGGACGCGCGCCGCCCGTCGCGCACCAAGTCCATCGAGGAGCTGCCCGCGGCGCTCGGCTTCGTGCTCGGGCACCGCGGCGACTTCCGCGGCGCCGTGCTCGGCGCCGTGAACTACGGGCGCGACGCCGACTCGATCGCCGTCATGGCCGGCGCGGTCTGCGCCGGGCTGGGCGGGACCGCCGTCGTGCCGGACGAGTGGCTCGACGCGATCGAGGAGGCGAGCCGTATGGACGTCCGCGAGACCGGCCGCCTCATGGCGTCCGCCGCGGCGGACATCCTCCGCTCCGACCGGGAGCGCGCCACGTCGCGCCTGCGCGCGCTCGCCGAGCTCGGCGGCGCGTCCGCGGACGGCGCCGGTCTCGGCGCGCACGACGGCGCGGCACAGGCCGCGGGGGCGGGTGACCCGGCGTGAGGCTCACCTGGGCCCAGCCCGAGGACCTGCTCGCGCACGAGCTCGTCCAGGCCGCGGCGGAGGGCAAGGACGCCGCGGCGCTCGCGGACGTCCGCGACCGCTGGGCCGCCGCGGGCGGCGACCCCGTCCCCGCGGTGAGCGGTGCCGGTCCCGTCCCCGCGACCCCGGCGCTGCGCGCGCTCGCGCGGGACCTGCTCGTCGAGCTCGACGCGCTGCCCCCGGCGCCCGCGCCGGACGAGCCCGACGAGTGGGACGCGATCCTCGCCACGCTCCCGGCCGCGCCGGTCCTGCCGCGCCGACCGGGCGGCGTCGGTCGGACGGCCTCGACGGACGTGAGCCGCGACGCCGCGTACGGCGACCGCGTGCTCGGCGCGTGGACGGGCCGCGCGGCGGGCTGCCTGCTCGGCAAGCCGGTGGAGAAGATCCCGCGCGCGGGCATCGAGGAGATCCTGCGCGCGACGGGCCGGTGGCCGCTCGACCGCTGGTTCACCGCCGTCGGGCTGCCCGACGACGTCGCCGCGCGCTGGCCGTGGAACCGGCGCAGCGCCCCGACGTCGCTCGAGGAGAACATCGACGGGATGCCGGAGGACGACGACCTCAACTACCCGATCCTCGCGCTCGCCCTGCTGGAGCGGCACGGGCGCGGCTTCACGACGGACGACGTCGCGCAGCTCTGGCTCGACGCGCTTCCCGCGGGCCGCGTGTTCACGGCCGAGCGCGCCGCGTACCGCAACGTCCTCGACGCGCGGCCGGTGCCGGAGACGGCGACGCACCACAACCCGTTCCGGGAGTGGATCGGCGCGCTCATCCGCACGGACGTGCTCGGCTGGGTCGCGCCCGGCGACGTGCGCGAGGCCGCGCGCCTCGCGTGGACGGACGCGCGCCTGAGCCACACGCGCAACGGCGTGTACGGCGCGATGTGGGCCGCCGCCCTCGCGTCGGCGGCCATGGTCTGCGAGACGGTGGACGACGTGCTCGACGCCGCGGACGCCGTCGTGCCGCCGGGCAGCCGCCTCGCCGCGGCGATCCGGCTCGGCCGCGACGCGGGCCGCGACGGCGACGCGTCCGAGGCAGGCGTGCGTGCCGGCCTCGACGCGATCCACGCCGCCTACGGCGACCTGCACTGGGTGCACGTGCTCAACAACGCCGCGGTGATCGCCTACGCGCTCACGGCGGGGCGCGGGGCGGACGGGCGCGGCGACTTCGGCGCGAGCGTCGCGATCGCCGTCACCGCGGGCTGGGACACCGACTCCGCGGGCGCGACGGTCGGCGGCGTGGTGGGTGCGCTGCAGGGCGTCGACGGGATCGGCCCGCAGTGGACGCGCCCGCTCGACGGCCACATCGCGACCTCGCTGCCCGGCGGCGAGCAGAGGATCGTGGACCTCGCGGCGCGGACGGTCGCGCTCGCGGCGACGCCGGTCGTGGTGGCCGGGGGAGCCGTGCAGGGAGCCACGGAGGGGGCGCGCGCATGAGCACGACGGCGGACGCGGGGCAGGACCCGACGCACGGTGGAACGGTCCCGGGCGGGTCGGGGCGGGTCGTGGTGGTCGGGTCGGCGAACGTCGACCTCGTCGTCGACGTGCCGCGCCACCCCGGCGGCGGCGAGACCATCCTCGGTGGCGACCTCCGCCGCAACCCCGGCGGCAAAGGCGCGAACCAGGCCGTCGGAGCGGCGCGCGCGGGCGGCGCGGACACGACGTTCGTCGGCGCGCTCGGGCACGACGACGCGGCGGACCTCCTGCGCGCGTCGCTCGAGCGCGGCGGCGTGCGGACGGATCTCGTGGAGCGGGTCGACGCCCCGACCGGGACGGCCCTCATCACGGTCTCGCCCGACGGGGAGAACGCGATCGTCGTCGCGCCCGGCGCGAACTCGCACGTGACGGTCGGCGCGGCGCAGGCCGAGCGGATCGCCGCGGCGGACGTCGTGCTCGCGCAGCTCGAGGTCCCGCTCGACGTCGTGCGCGCGGCCGCGGCCGCACGCCGCCCGGGTGCGCTCCTGGTGCTCAACGCGGCGCCGTCGCGCGACCTGCCCGACGACCTCTGGGACACGATCGACGTGCTCGTCGTCAACGAGCACGAGGCCGCGGACCTGGTGGGCCCGACGGAGGGCGAGACCGACCCGAGCAGCCTTGCGAGCCTCCTGCTGCTCCGCGTACCGGCCGTCGTCGTGACGCTCGGTGGCCGCGGCAGCCTCGTGCACGAGCGGCTCCCGGGCGGCACGCTCGGCACCGACGTCCCCGCGGTCCCCGTCGACGCCGTGGACACGACCGGCGCGGGCGACACGTTCTGCGGCGTCCTCGCCGCGGCCCTCGCTCGCGGCGCGGACCTGCCCGACGCCGCCCGGCTCGCCGCCGCCGCGGGCGCGCTCGCGGTGACCCGACCCGGGGCGCAGGACGCCGTGCCCGACGCGGCGGACGTCGTCGCGCTCGCGCGCCGGGCCGACGGCCTCACCTGACCGACCCGAGCCACTTCGCAGCACGACCGAGCGCGGGCCCGCCCGCCGAGGGAAAGGCACCATGACGTACACGTTCGACCCGCTCGTCCCGCGTCCGATCGACAAGCCGACCGAGGTCGCGCTCGACGGGCCGCTCACGCCCGAGCAGTCCCTCGCGCTCGACGAGGCGAAGATCTTCGTCGGCCCGGCCGACCCCGCCGACCGCCCGGCCTGGCGCGAGCGGCTCGCCGCGTGGCGCGACGACGCCCGCCGCCGGCACGGCTACACGGGCGCCGCCTACGACCGGCCGGACGCGACGTGGGCCGCGGGGTGCTCGACGGTCGCGCAGGTGTGGCTGTGGGACGAGCTGCTCTACTCGTTCGAGGAGCACCGGTTCACGCCCGAGCGGTTCCTCGCGGACGCGCGCGAGCGGTTCGGCGGCCTCGACGCGGTGGTCCTGTGGCACGCGTACCCGGTCATCGGGATCGACGACCGCAACCAGTGGGACTTCTACCGCGACGTGCCCGGGATCGTCGACCTCGTGCGGACCTTCCACGACGCGGGGCTCCACGTGTTCGTCGACTACAACCCGTGGGACGTCGGCACCCGTCGCGGCGACGACGACCTCACCGAGCTCGCGGCCGTCGTGCGCGACCTCGGCGCCGACGGCGTCTTCCTCGACACCCTGAAGAAGGCCGAGCCGGAGCTCGTCGCGCGGCTCGAGGCCGCGCGGCCCGGCATCGTGCTGGAGGGCGAGTCCAAGCTCCCGGTCGAGCGCATCGAGGACCACTCGTCGTCGTGGGCGCAGTTCTTCGCCGACTCGCCCGTGCCCGGCGTGCTGCGCGCGCACTGGTACGAGCGCCGGCACATGCAGCACCACGTGCGCCGCTGGCACCGCGACCACTCCGAGGAGCTCCAGTCCGCGTGGCTCAACGGCGTGGGCGTCATGGTGTGGGAGGTCGTGTTCGGCGTGTGGGTCGGCTGGTCGCCGCGCGACGCCGCGACGGTGAAGCGCCTCGTCACGGTTCAACGCGCGGCGCGGCCGCTGCTGCTCGACGGCGAGTGGACGCCGCTCGCCGAGCTCGCCCCGGAGGCGGAGGAGGCAGGGGTCTACGCGTCGCGCTGGGACCTCGACGGCGTGACCCTGTGGACCCTGGTGAACCGCGGCGACGAGGAATACGACGGCCCGCTCCTCCCGGCCGACCACCCCTCCCGCCGAACCCTGGATCCCTCCTCAGCCAGGGCGGTCGGTGGGGAGGAGCCCCGGGCTCGGCGGGGCGTGCGGGTGCCGGGGCGGGGGGTCGCCGCGGTGCTGCACGTGGTCGACGGCGCCGGGGAGCCCGACTGGCTGCCGCACCTGCGCGACGTGGTCGCCTCGCTCGACACGTCCTCGCCGCACGACCCCGACGCGCGGTTCCCGCACCGGGTCGCGCGCCGCCTCGCGCCGGGCGGCACCGGGGCGACGGGAGCTCCCGGGGCGGGGGCCGTCGTCGTCCCCGCGGGGCCGTACGTGCTGACGGTGCGGCACCGGGCGCGCGAGACGGGCATGTACCAGGGCGCGCCGTACGTCGACGAGTGGAAGCCGCTGCCGCCGCGCCTGCACGACGCGCGGACCCTCCAGCGCGACGGCGAGCTCGCCGCGCCGGTCGCGGTCGGAGACGACGTGACGAACGCGGAGTTCGCGGAGTTCCTCGCGGCCACCGGGTACGAGCCCGCGGTCGCCCACCGCTTCCTCGCGCACTGGCCGGACGGGCGTCCCGCTCCCGGCACGGAGGACGAGCCCGTGACGTTCGTCGACCTCGACGACGCACGTGCGTACTGCGCGTGGCGCGGCGGGCGCCTGCCCACCGAGGACGAGTGGCAGCTCGCGGCCGAGCAGCCCGGCTGGACGCGCCGCGAGCCCGCCGTGTGGAGCTGGACGGGATCCGAGCACTCCGACGGCCGCACGCGGTTCGTCATGCTCAAGGGCGGCAGCGACTACCGCGCCGAGGGCTCCGACTGGTACGTCGAGGGCGGGCGCCACGCGGCCGACTACGCGGTCAAGCTCCTCGTCCCCGGCCTGGGGCTCGCGCGCGGCGCGACCGTCGGGTTCCGCTGCGCGTGGGACCTCGCCGACGACCAGCCCGCCGACGACCAGCCCGCCGAGGAGGTGACGGCATGACGGACGCACCGCGCGTCTCGCGCGACCCCGCCGCGGGCGCGCTCGCGGGCCTGCGCGTGATCGACGCGTCGACGCTGTTCGCCGGGCCCATGGCGGCGATGCACCTCGGCGACCTGGGCGCCGACGTCGTCAAGGTCGAGCACCCGACCAAGCCCGACCCGTCGCGCACGCACGGCGCCGCGAAGGACGGCGTGAACCTGTGGTGGAAGACGCTCGGGCGCAACAAGCGCACCGTCACGGTGAACCTCGGGAGCGACGGCGGCCGCGAGGTGTTCCTCGCGCTCGTCGCCGACGCGGACGTCGTCATCGAGAACTTCCGGCCCGGCACGCTCGAGCGCTGGGGGCTCGGCTACGACGAGCTGTCCGCGCGCAACCCGCGACTCGTGCTCGCGCGCGTGAGCGGGTTCGGGCAGGTCGGGCCGTACCGCACGCGCCCCGGGTTCGGGACGCTCGCCGAGGCGATGAGCGGGTTCGCGGCGATGACCGGCGAGCCCGACGGCCCGCCGACCCTCCCGCCCTTCGGCCTCGCCGACGGCGTCGCGTCGCTCGCGACCGCGTTCGCCGTCATGGTCGCGCTGTCCACGCGCGAGCGCACCGGCCACGGGCAGGTCGTCGACACGGCGATCATCGAGCCGATCCTCGCGATGCTCGGGCCGCAGATCACGCGCTGGGACCAGCTCCGCACCGTGCAGCCGCGCACCGGCAACCGGTCGGCGAACAACGCGCCGCGCAACACCTACCGCACGCGCGACGGGCAGTGGGTCGCGGTGTCGACGTCGGCGCAGTCCATCGCCGAGCGCGTCATGCGGCTCGTGGGTCGTCCCGAGATCGTCGACGAGCCGTGGTTCGCGAGCGGCGTCGAGCGCGCGCAGCACGCCGACCTGCTCGACGAGGCCGTCGGCGGCTGGATCGCGCAGCGCACGCGCGACGAGGTCGTCGCCGCGTTCGAGGAGGCGCAGGCCGCCGTCGCGCCGATCTACGACGCCCAGGACATCGTCGACGACCCGCAGTTCCGCGCGCTCGGCACGATCCACGAGATCGAGGACCCCGAGCTCGGGCCGATGCTCATGCAGGGCCCGCTGTTCCGGATGTCCGAGAACGACGGCGTCATCCGCTTCACCGGCCGCGCGCACGGCGCCGACACCGACGCCGTGCTCGGCGAGCTCGGGTTCGCGCCCGAGCGCGTCGCCGAGCTGCGGGCGGAGGGCGCCGTATGAGTGCGGGTGCTCGGTCGGGTCCGGGAGGCGGGCCGGGGTCGGGCGACCGGCACACGTCCCAGGTCGGCGCGCCGCCGCTGACGCTGCTGTACGTGCCCGCGGACCGGCCCGACCGGGTCGCCAAGGCGCTCGGGTCCGCGGCCGACGTCGTGCTCGTGGACCTGGAGGACGCCGTCGCGCCGGTGCGCAAGGACGAGGCGCGGGGGAACGCCGTCGGGCTGCTGGACGACGCCGCCGCGGCGCGAGGGGTCCAGGTGCGGGTCAACCACCCTGCGACGCCGTGGCACGCCGACGACGTCGCGGCGCTCGGAGGGCTGCCGCTCGCGGTCGGGGCCCGTGTGCCCAAGGTCGAGTCGGCCGACGAGGTGCGCGCGCTCGCGGCGGCGCTGCCCGGGCGGGCGCTGCACCTGCTGGTCGAGTCGGCGCTCGGGGTCGAGCGCGCGTTCGAGCTCGCGACGGCGTCGCCGCAGGTCGCGTCGCTCGGGCTCGGCGAGGCGGACCTCCGCTCCGACCTGCGGGTCGACGACGAGGCGGGGCTCGCGTGGGCACGGAGCCGGGTCGTCGTGGCCGCCCGGGCGGCGGGGCTGCCGTCGCCCGCGATGTCCGCGTACACGCACGTGCGCGACCTCGACGGGCTCGTCGCGTCGTGCCGCGCCGGGCGCGCGCTCGGGTTCTGCGGCCGCACCGCGATCCACCCGGGCCAGCTCGACACGATCCGCGACGCGTTCCTCCCGACGACCGGCGAGGTGGACCGCGCGCGAGAGGTCGTCGAGCGCGTGGGCGACGCCGCGGCGTCGGGCACGGGCGTCGTGGCGCTCGCGGACGGCACGTTCCTCGACGTCGCGATGGTCGAGCGAGCCCGCACGGTCCTCGCCCTCGCGGCGCAACACCCCGCCGGGTAGCGCCCGGCAGAGCACGACCCTGCCCGCGGTCGAGCACGACCTGAAGGTCGCTGTCGGCCCGATCACGACCCTCAGGTCGTGCTCGGCGGACGGGGGGCAGCACATCAACGGATCTCGACGAGGAGACACGATGGACGCAGCACCACGAGACGTCGCACCACGAGGTACCGCACCGCGCGACGCGGCACCACGGCCGGGCCGACGGCCCGGGACGACGGCGGTCGGGACCGCGCTGGCCCTCGCAGTCGGGCTGGGCGGGCTGGGGCTCGCGCTGCCCGCGACGGCCGCGGAGCAGGGCACGGTCGAGCCGGGGCGGGTCGCCGACTCGGCGGCCGGGCCGATCGACTACACGGTCTACCTGCCGCCCGGCTACGACGACGGCGAGCAGGAGTACCCGACGCTCTACCTGCTGCACGGGCGCGGGGACACGCAGGCCGCGTGGCAGCAGGTCACGGGGGACCTGGACGAGCTCATCGGGTCGGGCGAGATCCAGCCGATGGTCGTCGTCATGCCGGACGCACCGTGGAACGACCGCGGCTCCTGGTACACGGACTCGCTCTATGCCGGGGACGCGACGGGCGCCGGTGCCGGCACCGCCGTCGAGACGGCGTTCACGCGCGACCTCGTCGCGCACGTCGACGCCACGTACCGGACGGTCGAGGACCGCGAGGCGCGCGCCGTGGGGGGCTACTCCATGGGTGGCGCGGGCGCGCTGCGGTTCACGCTCGCGCACCAGGACACCTTCTCCGCGGGCATCGTCCTGAGCCCCGCGGTCTACGTGCCGCAGCCGCCCGCGGACTCGTCCGCGCGGGACTACGGCGCCTACGGCGTCGGCACGGCGCTCTTCGACGCCGACCGCTACACCGAGCTCTCCTACCCGGCCGCGCTCGCGGCGCTCGACCCGTCGCTGCCGGTGCACCTGTTCGTCGCCGTCGGCGACGACGAGTGGGCCAACCCCGACCCTGCGGAGGCCACGCACGACATCGACTTCGAGTCCGCGCGCCTCTACAACCAGGCGCGCCGCGTCCCGGGCGTGACGGCCGAGCTGCGCGTGCTCGACGGCGGCCACGACTGGGACGTCTGGCGGCCCGGGTTCCGCGAGGGGATCGTCGACGTCTCGTCGCGGCTGCGCACGACGCCCGCGACCCCGTGGGACGCGGACCTCCTCGGGTCGGCGGGCGACGACCGCGCGGGCGGTGCCACGGCACTGCCCGACGGCGGGACCGCCGTCGCGCTGAACCTCGCCGGGGCGTGGGACGGGTACGAGCCCGCGGGCGGGCTGGACACGGTGGTCGTGCGGCGCGACGCCGCGGGCGCCGAGGTCTGGCGGCACGCGGTCGCGACGGGCGCGGACGACCGCGCGTACGGCGTCGTGCCGGGCGCCGACGGCGGCGTGCTCGTCGCCGGGTACACCAAGGGGGACCTCGACGGCGCGCACGCGGGCGCGACGCGCGACGACGGGTTCGTCGCGGCCGTGACCGCCGACGGCGAGCGGGCGTGGACGCTGCAGACCGGCGACCCGGGAGCAGCCGACCGCTTCTACGCGATCGCGTCCGACGGCGCAGGGGGCGCGTACGTGGCCGGGTACACGAGCGGCGCGGTCGGTGACGTCCCGAGCGCGGGGGACAAGGACGCGCTCCTGGGCCGGGTCTCCGCCGACGGCGAGCTGCTCTGGCTGCGCCAGGTGGGCGGGCCCGGCGAGGACAAGGCGCTCGCGGTCGCGGCGTCGCCCGACGGCGCGGTGTACGTGGGCGGGGTGTCGGGCGGCGGGATGCCCGGGGCCGAGCACGCGGGCGCGAACGACGGCTGGGTCGCGCGCTACGACGCCGACGGCGGGCAGGAGTGGCTGCGGGCCGTGGCGACGAGCGAGAACGACCAGGTCAACGGCCTCGTGGCGCGCGCGGACGGGTCGGTCGTCGCGGTCGGGCACACGCGCGGCGCGCTCGGTGAGGACGGAAACCTCGGGGACAACGACGTCGTGGTGCGGGCGTTCGACCCCGCGGGCGAGGTCCTGTGGACGACGCAGGTCGGCACGTCCACCGACGACCGCGGCGTGACCGGCGTCCTCGGCGCGGACGACGCCGTGCTCGTCGTCGGCACGACGTACGGCGCCCTGGGCACGGCCGTCGGAGGGGTGGACGTCGTGACGTTCCCCGTCGCGGCCGACGGCACCCCGGGCGAGGCGACGCAGACCGGCTCGCGCGAGCGCGACGGTGCCGACGAGTGGGACGACGCGAACCTGTTCGCGACCCCGGCCCCGGCCGCCTTTGGGCCGGGCTCGGCCGACTCGGCCGACTCGGCCGGCACGACCGGCGAGGGAGCGGCGCTGCTCACCGGGCTCACGTACGGCGCCCCCGCGGGAACGACCAACGCGGGTGCGGCGGATGTGTTCGTCGCGCGCGTGCCGTGGGACGCCGTCGTGCCGGGCTCCGGACCGGGCGAGCCGGCGCTGACCGCGACCGCCGAGACGCGGTGCCTGGCCGGGAAGGCCTACGTCGCGGTGCGCGCCACGAGCACGGCGGCCGCGCCCGTCGACGTCGAGCTCGCCACGCCGTACGGCACGCGGGTGGTCGCGGACGTCGCCCCGGGGGCGAGCGCCTACCAGTCGTTCCCCGTCCGCGCCGCGACCGTCCCCGCGGGCGAGGCGACCGTCACCGCGGAGGGCCGCTCCGCCGTCGTCCCGTACGACGCGCTCACCTGCGGCTGACCGCCGAGCACGACCCTGCGCGCTGTCGAGCACGACCGGGGGGTCGTTGTCGGCCAGACAACGACCCCCAGGTCGTGCTCGGCGCGGCGCGGCCTGCGCGGCGCGGCCTGCGCGGCGCGACCGGCCGGGGCGGTCAGCAGGTGAGGTGGTCGCCCGTCGTGGTGCCGACGATCTCCACGTAGTGGCGGAAGAGGCGGACACGGTTGTTCATCTGGCGAGGGTTGCCGCCCTCACACTCGAGGGGGCCGTTGATGGACCGGATGGTCTCGGCGAAGCCGTGCTCGCCGACGATCGCGTCGTGGCACGTCATCGACGCGGTGCCGGGCTGCGTGTTCCAGTACCAGAGCGCGGTCTGCCACGCGACGGTCGGGTCCTGCTCGACCAACCACGGGTCGGCGAGGAGGTCGATCCCCAGCGCCTCGCCGGCCGCCCGGTAGTTGAAGTTCCAGGAGAGCTGGAGCGGGCCGCGGCCGTAGTAGGCGTCCTGCCCGGCCGGGCACCCGTACGGCTGGGCGGGGTCGCAGTAGTGCGGGTAGTTCGCGGTGTTCACCTCGACGACGTGCACCAGCCCGTGCGTCTCGTGGCTCACGTTCGCGAGGAACGCCGCCGCCTCGCGGCGGGCCACCCGGTCGCCGCCGGTCGTCGCGAACCCGGGGTACGCGGCCGTCGCGGCGACGAGCCCGGCGTACGTGTAGAAGGGGTTCCGCTCGGGGAACATCGCGTCGAACTGCTGCTCGGTCACGACGAACGTCGGCGCGCTGTCCGGCGCCGGCGGCGAGGCGTGCGTCGTCGAGGTGAGCGAGGGCGTCGGGTCGGCCATGGGGTCCTCTTCGTCGGCGGCGGCCGCGACGTCGCGGCCGTGACCACCCTACGTGATTCGTGAGGAGACCTGCGTAATATCCGGGCGGCGGAGGAGGTGCGCCACACCGCTCGTTCGAGCACGACATCACCCGCCCTCGAGCACGACATGAGGGCCGCCATCGACTCGATGACGACCCTCGTGTCGTGCTCGGCGGGACCGGCGGTCAGGACGTCAGCCGCACGTGGTCTCCGGGTAGGCCGCCGTGCCCTTCGTCTGGACGCCAAGGCCGTCGACGTTCTTGTACGCGACGAGCGTCACCCCGCCCGCGTCGAGCGACGTGCCCTTGACCGAGAACGTCTTCTCGACCGTCTCCCCGGCGGGGATCTTCGTGAACTTGTGCTCGCCCGAGACCGTCGTCACCCGGACGTCGATCGGCACCGTGTCGGTGTTCGTCACCGAGGTGGTCAGCCAGAGCTGCTTGCCCGCCGCCTTGCACGACGGCGTCGCCGTGCCCGTGAAGAGGACGCTCGTGGACCCCGGCTCGGCGCCGATCGTGGCCGCCGTCGCGGACTGGTCGAACGACGCGTTGCCGTAGGTCGCGAACCAGCCCTGCGCCGTCGCGAAGTCGTCCGTGAAGGCCCGCGACAGGAGCAGCAGGAGCCGCGCCTTCACGGCGGTGAGGTCGCCGCCCGGGAGGATGCCGGTCCCGCCCCCGTACGACGACCCCGACCCGGTGCGCGTCGTCGAGACGAACCACACGCCCTTGTCGCGGATCGCCGCGGTGCGGGCCTGGCTCATCGCGGACGAGATGCCGCCCGCGCCGGTGCCCGCGGTGACGATGCCCTTGACCCCCGCGTTCGCGAACGCCGCGACACCCTCTCCGCCTGCCTGCTGGTAGGACGTGACGATCTCGACGCGCGGGAGGGTCTTCGCGTCGACCTTCGTGACGTCGAACGGCGTGAACCACTCCTCGGTGTCGCACGCCAGCACGCGTGCCGGCGCGCGGCCCAGCGTGATGTTGTCGCCGTCGATCCAGCCGAGCACGCCGTACTCGCGCGTCTGGAACGTGTCCGTGCGGTACGAGTTCGACTTGGTGACCTCGCGGGCCGCCTGGATCTCGTCGTTGAGCATGAGCACGGTGCCGAAGCAGAACGTCTGCTGCGACGCCGCGACCTTGATCGCGTTGTACAGGTTCGCGGGCGCGTCCGTGCCGAACACGAGGCTCGAGTCCGGCCCGTCGCCCGACCCCCACGGGCGCATCGAGCCGGACGTGACGACGGGCTTGCGCGACTGGACCGTGAGGTCGAGCCAGTACGCGAACTCCTCCTGCGTGTCGGTCCCGGTCGTCACGACGACGGCGTCCGCCGTCTCGAGCTGCTTCTCCACCTCGAGCGTGAGCGCGTGGAACTGCTCCATCGAGTAGCCGGACGACCCGGCGTTGCCGAACTGGACGGCCGTGACGTCGGCGACGGCGTCGAGCTCCGGGCGCAGCGTATCGAGCATGTCCTCCATGAGGTACGTGCCGGCGCGGTAGCTCGTGAACGTGTCGCGGCCGGACGCCTTGCCGGCCATGGTGCCGCCGGTCGCGACGACGACGACCTTCGGCTTCTCCGCGGCGGCGGTCGCCGTCGCGGTCGTGTACTGCGCGGACGTGATGCCGAGCGGGTTGGCCGGGGCCGTCCCGGCGGCGAGCACCGGTGCCGCGGCGCCCTCGGCGCGTGCGGCGGCGGCGGACGCCCGGGAGTCGGCGACGGTGTACGCGACCGTCGCGGCGAGGGCCGCGCACGCCAGGACGAGCGCGACGACGGCCGCGACGGCGCGGCCGGACAGGGTCAGGGTGAACGTTCTCAACAGGGGGCCTTCCGTCGGGGGAACATCTGGCCCGCCCGACGCTAGGGACCGTGTGTTGCCTGATGGTTGCCTGTGCGTAAGAAGTACTCGCGTACCGGATCGTCCGCCGGCGCGCGCGGAGGCCCGCTGCGTCGCGCCGGTTGACCCGCGCACGCCGCGGGTCCAGCCTGGCGGGAGGGGCCGGCGCCGGTCCGGCCCGGTCAGGAGCGGTCATGGACGATCGCGACGCCGCCCTCCTGCGGGCGCACGAGCACGCCGCCGCGTGGCTCGACTCCCTCGCGACGCGGCCCGTCCCGCCGCGGGCGACCGTGGCCGACGTCGTCTCGGCGCTCGGCACCGACCTGCCCGACGGTCCGACGCGGGGCGCGGACGTCGTCGACCTCCTCGCCACGGCGTGCGGGCCCGGCCTCACGGCGATGCCGTCCGGCCGCTTCTACGGCATGGTCATCGGCGGGAGCCACCCCGCGGCGCTCGCGGCCGACTGGCTCACGAGCGCGTGGGACCAGAACTCCGCGCTGCGCACGGTGACCCCCGCCCACACCGCCGTCGAGGACGTGACGAGCGCGTGGCTGCTCGACCTGCTCGGGCTGCCCGCCACGGGCGCGGTCGGGTTCGTCACGGGCGCGACGACCGCGAACTTCACGGCGCTCGCCGCGGCACGGGGCGAGGTCCTGCGGCGTGCCGGGTGGGACGTGCGCCGCGACGGCCTGACGGGCGCCCCGCGCGTCCGCGTGCTCGTGGGTGCCGAGCGGCACGAGTCGGTCGACCTCGCGCTGTCCTACCTCGGGCTCGGCGCGCCCGAGGTCGTGGCCGCCGACGACCAGGGCCGGATCTCGGTCGTCGCGCTCGAGGAAGCCCTGACCGACCCCGCCTCTCCCTCGACCGGTGGGACCGGGGGCCCGACGATCGTCGTGCTCCAGGCGGGCAACGTGCACTCCGGGGCGTTCGACCCGTTCGCCGCCGCGGTCGAGGTCGCGCACCGGCACGGTGCGTGGGTGCACGTCGACGGCGCGTTCGGGCTCTTCGCCGCCGCGTCGCCGTCGTACCGGCACCTCGTCGCGGGGTACGAGGGCGCGGACTCGTGGGCGACCGACGCGCACAAGACGCTCAACGTCCCGTACGACTGCGGGCTCGCGATCGTCGCCGACCCGGCGCCGCTGCGCGCGGCGATGGGGATGCACGGCGACTACCTCATCCAGAGCGACACGGGCGACCCGCTCGACAAGGTGCCGGAGCTGTCGCGCCGCGGTCGCGCGTTCCCCGTGTGGGCGGTGCTTCGCGCGCTGGGGCGCGCGGGCGTCGCGGACCTCGTCGAAGGCTTCTGCCGGCACGCGACGACCTTCGCGGAGGGGATGCGCGCGCTCGACGGCGCGGTCGTGCTCAACGACGTCGTCTTCACCCAGGTCTGCGCGGCGTTCGGCGACGACGCGCGGACGCAGGACGTCGTGCGCCGCGTGCTCGACGACGGCACGGCCTGGATGTCCGGCTCACGCTGGCACGACCGCGCGGTGCTGCGCGTGTCGGTGAGCTCGTGGGCGACGACGGACGACGACGTCCGGGTGAGCCTCGACGCCCTGCGCCGC
The DNA here is from genome assembly GCF_042797035.1 of Cellulosimicrobium sp. NPDC057862. Classification (NCBI taxonomy): domain Bacteria; kingdom Bacillati; phylum Actinomycetota; class Actinomycetes; order Micrococcales; family Promicromonosporaceae; genus Cellulosimicrobium; species Cellulosimicrobium sp. NPDC057862. The sequence goes on along the minus strand of NZ_JBHVMH010000001.1, from coordinate 264,637 downwards.
GCCGCGTCGTCGGGCTGAGGCGGTCCACGTCCTGCGCCGGGCCCGGCGGCGGGCGGGGCGCGGCGCCTACACTCGCTGCCGTGCCGACCGCCGAGGACCTCGCCGCCGCCGTCCGCGCGCGTGCCGAGGGGACGCCGTACCGGATCGTCGACGAGCGCCCGGACGGGTTCGAGCTGCGGCTCGACCGCCCGGACGCGGCGTGGTGGCGGATCTTCTCGCACAGCTACTACGCGACGCTCGTCACCCACGAGGTGCGCGTCCTGCCGGACGGGCTGCGGGTCGAGCTCACCGACGTCGTGCGGCGCACCCACTGGGCTCTCGACGCGGACGGGCGGTTCGTCGAGCCCGAGCGGGGCTGGGTGCGCTCCGTCTCGCGCGGGACCGTCCGTTCGACGTTCACCGCGTCGATCACCGACGAGGAGTCGGGGGCGCGGACGCGCGTCCTCTTCGACACGGGGGCCGGGCGCCGGATCGTCACCGACGCGGCCCAGGGCCTCGGCATGAGCGTGGGTGCGTCGGCCGGGAGCCGCGCCGCGACGATCGTCGGCCTCGTGGCGGCGGGCGTCGGTCTGGCCGTCGCGCTCGGCGTGGTGGTCCTCGCGCTCACCGTCGGTCGGGGCTGACGGCCCGACCCACGAGACGACCCCGGATGCGGCGGGCCCGGGCGTCCCCGCCGAAGCGAGGGCGCCCGGGCCGAGCAGCGGGCCGGTCAGCGGCCCCCCGCTGCCGTCATCGACCGCGGTGCTTGCCGAGGTCGACGCGCACGAGGTGCCCGTCGGGCGGCGTCGTCTCGTCCGGGGGCAGCGCGTTCGTCGTCGCGAGCAGGCCCCTGCCGTCCCACTCGAGCCCGGCGGGCATCGGGACCTCGACGACCGTGCTCGGGCCGCGCTTGCCGACCTGCGAGATCTTGCCGCCGAAGAGCTCGGCCACGTAGACCGTGCCCTTGTCCGTCACGGCGAGGTTCGTCGCGCCCACGAACCCGGAGCCGAGCTGGCGCACCTTCCCCTTCCACGGGTCCACCGTGTAGACGGCGCCGCGCGCCCCGAGGCTCGCGTCCTCGGGCCCGCCGGGGAGCGTCGTCACGTAGAGCACGCCGCGCGGGCCCACCTCGACGTCCGTGGGGACGGGCTCGAACCAGTAGGTCTCGCCGACGACGCAGTCGGGCCACCCGATCGCGGCCGCGGCCTCCGCGGTGACCACCGCGGGCTGGGCCGGGAGGACGGCCACCGTGCGGATCTTCCCGCGGTCGCTGATCGACAGGATCGCGTTCGCGCCCGCGTCGGCGACGTAGGTCGTGCCGCGCGACGAGGTCGTCGCGTACGGGTGGGAGTCCGCGATCCCCGTGTACAGGCCCGGGACCGGCACCGGGGGCACCTGGGCGACGCACGCCGGGTCGGTCTCGCGCAGGCCGTACGTCACGCGTGCGTCGGGGTTGTTCGCCTGCTCGTACGCGAACGTGTCCGCGAGGACCCGGGGCGTGCCCGTCGGGTTCCCCCAGCGGTCCGTGCGCAGCGTCGAGACCTCCGACGCGACCGGTCCCTGCTCGCCGAGCTGCGTCTCGGTGAACGTGATGCGGCGGTCGGCGTAGGAGACGCCGCCCACCTCGCCGCCGTCGGGCGACGCGTAGAGCACGCTCGGCGTGCCGTCGCTCCCCACGGACGTGAGCAGGCCGGGGAAGTTCTGGGTGACGTAGGTCGTGCCGCGCGGACCGACCGCGAGGCTGAGCGGGGTGACGAGCCCGGTCGCCACGTCGGTCACGGTGGGCGGGCGCGGGTCGTGCCCGCCGCCGTGCGCGACGGCAGGGCTCGCGACGAGCACGAGGGCGGCGGTCGCTGCGGCGACGCCTGCGGGCAGGGCGGTGCGGAGTCTTCTCATGGGTGCTCCAGGTCCGGCGGTCCCGGGGCGCGGCAGGGATGTCGTCGCCGTGCTGCGGGGCAGCACGCGTGCGCGTCGCGCCGGGGACGTGGGTGAGGTGGTCGTCGGGCCGGACGACGTGGCGCGCCAGGGTGTGCCGGGGCGTGCCGTGCGACCGGCGAGGCGCCGGCCGGGAGTCTGCTGTGCGTCGGCGGTGAGCACAGACCTCCGAGTGTGCACCCGACGGCGGTCGCGGTCCAGGACCGTCGCCCCGGGCGACGAGCACCCGGAGCGACGGCGGACCGGTGGGTCAGCGGCGGACGGCCAGGTCCACCCACACGAGCCGGTGGTCGCTGCTCGGGAACGGGAAGACGCCCGTCAGGCGCGAGAGCGGGTCCGCCTGGACGGGCCAGAACACCCCGGCGTCGCGCACGCGCAGGTCGCGCGACGGCAGCACGTAGTCGGCGCGCAGGTTGCCCGGCGCGGTGTCCGCGAAGTCGGCGGTGTCGAGCGCGGGGTCGCCCCGGTGGGTCGCGTTCGCGCCGCCCTGGAGCGCGGCGGCCTCGACGCCGCCGGCCGAGCGGGGTGCCGGGTCCTGGACGCGCCGGTGGTCGAGGAGCTGGTCGATCGCGGCGTCGACCGAGTCGCCGTCGAGCGGGTCGGCGTTCTGGTCGCCCAGGACCACGAAGCTCTCGCCCGGGTGCAGGCCCCCGCGGCGGCCGGCGTCGTCGTACACGTACCGCGACGCCTTGCCGGGCGTCACGTAGTCCGCCCAGAACCGGATCTCGTCGTGGTTGCGCCGCCCGTTGCGGTCCTCGGGGCCGTCGAACGTGGGCGGCGTCGGGTGGGACGCGAGCACGTGGACCGTCTCGCGGCCGACCCGCACGGGCACGTCCCAGTGCGACTTGCTCGACAGCCGCACGACCTCGAGCTCCTCGGGCGTGAACCAGTCCGCGGGCGCGGCGGTCGCCGGGTCGTCGGGGAGCAGCGCGCCGGGCATGTCCTTCCACAGGAAGTGCTGGAAGGTGCGGACGCCGCGCGTGTCGATCGGGTACCGCGACAGCACGACCATGCCGTACTGGCCCTCGAACACCCCGAAGCCGAACGCGTCGTCGCCCCCGCCGACCGCGCCGTCGTTGTTGAGGTCGAACCCGCTGGGCACGCCCGTGTTCGACGGCGCGACGTACGCGTAGCGGTAGTCGATCGGCGTCGCGCCGCCCTGGGCGACCTCGAGGTAGTTGTCGCGGAACAGGTCGGCGGCGCGCCCGTCGGGCACGTAGTCGAACTCGTTGAGCAGCACGACGTCGGGCCGCGTGCGCTGCAGCACCTCGGCGATCGTCGCGGCCTGCGGGTCGTCGGGGGTCGAGAGGTCGGCCTCGAGCTCGCCCGCCGCGGCGCGGTTGAGGCTCGCGTTGTACGTCGCGACGCGCAGCGTCCCGCGGTCGTGGCCGCTCCCGTGGCCGCTCCCGTGGCCGTTCCCGTGGCCGCCGTGCGCGACGGCGGGGCTCGCGGCGGCGCCGGCGACTCCCCCGGTAATGGTGGCGGTCAGGGCGACGGCCAGGGCGACGGGAACGGCGAGGGCAGAGGTCAGGACGGTGCGTGCGGTGCGGGGCTGGGCCCGGTGAACAGGTCTCGTGGACACGGTGGCTCCTCGTCGTCGGGGACGGTGGTCGTCGAGAGGTTCCCCGCCACCGTACGCAGGCGCGTCCCCGCGCGGAAGGGAGGCGAGGTGACCGGCGGGTGAACGTCGGCAGGCCCTGCCGACGTGGGCGGGCGGTGGGACCCTGAGGCATGGACACCACCCAGTCCCCGCCCGTCCGCACCTACCCCCACGGCGTGCCGTGCTGGGTGGACACCGAGCAGCCCGACGTCGACGCCGCGCTCGCGTTCTACGGCGCCCTGTTCGGGTGGGAGTTCGAGGACAGGCTGCCGCCCGGCACGGGGGAGCGCTACGTCGTCGCGTCGCTCGGCGGGCAGGACGTCGCGGCGGTCGCGTCGGGGACCGGCGTGCCGGAGTGGATCACGTACGTCGCGGTCGACGACGTGGACGCCTCGTCGCGCGGCGTCCCCGACCTCGGCGGCGAGGTCCTCGACGGTCCGACGACGATCGGGCCGCCCGGGCGCATGGCGTCCGTCCGCGACCCCCAGGGCGCGACGTTCCGGCTCTGGGAGCCCGGGGCCCGAGTGGGCGCGCAGCGCGTCAACGAGCCCGGCACGTGGAACTTCAGCGTCCTGCACACGCCCGACGTCGCACGGGCGCTGCACTTCTACGGTCCGCTCCTCGGGTGGGAGGTGGACCCGGAGCTCGGCGCGGGCATGGCGCGCGTGGCGGGCTACGGCGACCACCTCGCCCGGACCGTCTACCCGGAGATCGACGCGAACCAGGAGGGCGCGCCGCCCGGGTTCCGTGACGTCGTGGCCGGCGTGGTCGAGGACGACGGGCCGGCCCACCACGCCGTGGTGTTCTCCGTCGCCGACCGGGACGCCGCCGCCGAGGCCGCCGAGCGCGCAGGTGCCGTCGTCCTTGCCGCGGAGGTCGGCGAGTGGACCCGCGAGGTCACGCTCCGCGACCCGCAGGGTGCGGTCCTCACGCTGTCGCAGTTCACCCCGCCCGAGGGCTTCTGACCGGCCGCGTGGAGCGGAGCGCCTGGCCTACCAGACAGGGAGCACCTCATGACCCGCACGACCGGACGCCTCGTCACCGCGAACCTCGCCCTCACGCTCGACGGGCGCTACCACGGCCCCGGCGGCCCGAGGGACTTCGCGGCGTTCGCCCCCTACGTCGCCACCGACACGGCGCGCGACCAGATGACCCGCATGTGCGCGGACGCGACCACGGCCGTGCTCGGCCGGGTCAACGCCGAGGGGTTCCTCGGCTACTGGCCGCCGGTCGCAGACGACAGCTCCGCGGACCCCCGGGACCGCGCGTACGCGCGCTGGCTCGTCGGCACGGAGAAGGTCGTGCTCTCGACGACGCTGGCCGAGGCGCCGTGGGACCGCGCGCGTGTCGTGGACGCCCCCGCCACGGACGTCGTCGCGGAGCTCCGCGGCACGGGAGAGGGCGACATCCTCGTCAACAGCAGCGCGAGCGTCATCAAGGCACTCCTGGCGGCCGACCTGGTCGACCGCCTGTACCTCCTGCTCGTCCCCGTCGTCGCGGGCGGTGGGCCACGGCTCTTCGACGACGGCCTGCCCACCACCTCGTGGACGGTCGCGTACCAGGAGACGGGCGCGACAGGGGAGCTCGCCGTGGTCTACGACCGGGCGCGCTGACCGCGCGACCGCTCGCCTGGCGGGGCGCGGCCCCCGGGCCTGCCACGTTCCGGCATCATGACGCCGTGAACGTCGTCACCCGCACCCCGCACGACCAGGTTGTCGCCCGTCTGCGCGCCGCGGACCTCGAGTACGGGCGCGTCGGCCCGACGGACGAGCGCGGCTGGACGTTCGCCGAGGTCGACACGGAGGTCGACGTCGAGGCCGGCCGTGAACCCGGCCCGCCCGGGTCGGTCGCGCAGGCGCTCGCGCGCGTCGACGAGCTGGTCCCGGCGCCCTGGGTCGTGCAGCTCGACGGCGGGTCGGACCTGCTGCCCGACGGCGTGAGCGCGATCCTCGCAGCCCGCACCGACCCCGTGGCTCCGCCGGCGGTCGCCACGTGGGCGCCCGTCAACCCGAGCGGGACGAGCACCGACCACGCGATGCGCCTCGACGGCGACCCGGGCCACGTGCTCGCGGCCGTCGCCGCGCTCGTCGGGCTGCGGGACGCGTCGACCGCGCCGGACCGTCTGCGCGAGCTCGAGCACCCCGACGACCTGCTCGACACGTTCGCCGCCGTCGCCGACCTGCCGGCGACCGGCTCGGCGGCGCCCGACGCCGTCGTCCAGCTCGTGCGCGCCGACGCCGCGTTCGTCCGCGCCGCGGTGCGTCGCGCCGGGGCGGCGTGGGTGCGCGCGACGGACGAGCGCACCGCCGTGTGGACGGTCGCCCGCCCGTCCGCGCCCGTCCCGGGTGCGCCCGACGACGAGGTGCGGGAGGCGTTCACCGCGGCCCTCTCCGGGGAGTTCCGTGCGCGCTCGACGATCGAGCGCGGCCTGCGGCCGGGTGAGGCGATGATCAGCCTCGAGCGGGCGGGGTCCGGGGTGTCGTGGACGCTCACGACGCCCGGGCGGCCGTGGGTCTTCGGGAGCTGGAACGACACGTGGACGGACCTGTCCACGTCCGGGACCGAGGGCGCGTACGACGTCCTCGTCGAGACCTTCGGCGAGCCGCGCGACCCGAACCGGCTGCGCGCGCTGCTCGCCGCGCCCACGTGGCCCGGCGACCCGGTCGCGGACCTCGCCTACCTCCTCGGCCTGCCGTCGGCCGTCGTCGAGGCGGTCGACGACCCGGCGCGGTTCCGGCACGGCGCCGAGCAGGTCCAGCCCCTCGGCCCGACGTCGCCGTTCACCCCGGCCGAGAACGCGGCGCTCGCGGCGCGCGCGCCCCGGCGCGGCGCGGGGAAGACCGTGCGGGACGTCGTCCTGCTCGTGCTGGGCGTCGTGCTGCTCGGGCTCGGGGCGGCGATCCTCGCGACCGACGGCGCCGTCGTCGGGTCGGACGGCCCGCCCGGGTGGGACGTCGTCGTCTGGATCGCGGGCGGCGTGCTCGCCCTCGCCGGCTGGGCAGGTCTCGGGTCGGCCCGCTCCGACCGGCGCCGCTTCCTCGCCGACACGTGAGCGGGCCCGTCCCCGGTCGCAGCACGACCGGGGACGAGCCCTCCCGCGGTGCTCCGCAGGGCGTCGGAGTCAGCGGCCGTCGAGGTGGTCGATCTCCTCGAGCAGGCGCTCGCGCGTCGCCGTGTCGTCGACGAACTTCTGGAGGGTCCGCCGCACCGACTCCCAGCGTCCGGCCTCGACCGCGGCGAGCGCGCCCACGAGCTGGCCGGGCGGGAGGTCCAGCACCGCGACGCGGGTGCGCAGGCCCTCGGGCGTGACCGTGACGGCGACGGTGCGCTCCGCCGTCGCCTCGCCGCCCGCGCCCCGGGCCGTCGCGGAGACGGTGTGCTCGCCGAGCGCGAGGTCGGCGGCGGCGACCGCCGTGCCGTTCTTGACCGGTTCGCCGTCGAGCGAGACGACGACCTCGTCCGCGTCCGTGGCGCTCGCGGCGACGACGAGCGTGCCGCCGCGCTCGACCTCGGCGCCCTCGGCCGGGCTCACGACCTCCACCGTGGGTGCGGCGGGGGCGGGCGCCTCCTGCTCGCGCGCCTGCTTCCAGCCGATGAACGCACCCGCACGGTCGGTGATGACGCCGTCGACCCCGATCTCGGTGAGCCGGGCCCAGTCGGCCGCCGAGTTCACGGTGTACGGCATCACGGCGATACCGGCCTCGTTGAGGTCCGCGACGACGCTCGGTCGTGCGAGCAGCGCGGTCGCGGACGGGTTGTACATGACCGCCCCGAGGTCCTGCGCCACGGCGACGGGGTCGGCGTCGAGCGAGCCGCGCAGCAGCCCGCGCGGGATCTGCGGCGCGTGCTCGCGCGCGGACCGCAGCGCGGCGACGTCGAACGACTGGAGGACCACGCGGTCCTCGAGACCGGCCTCGACGACCATGTCCACGACGCGCTCGACCTCGGCGGACGTCTCCGGGCCCTTGATCTCCAGCAGGAGGGTCGACGAGCCGGTCTCCAGCAGGTCCAGCACCTGCGCGAACGTCGGCAGCTGCTGGCCGGCGAACGCGGGGGAGAACCACGACCCGGCGTCGAGCGCGGTGACCTGCGCGCCGGGCAGCACGGCGACGTCGCCGGAGCCCTCCGTCGTGCGGTCCACGGTCTGGTCGTGGAGCACGACCGGGAGCCCGTCCGCCGTGGTGTGCACGTCGATCTCGACGTACTCGGCGCCCGAGCGCATGCCCGCGGCCACGGCCGCGAGCGTGTTCTCCGGCGCGACCGACGAGTAGCCGCGGTGAGCGACCGTGACGGGGAGCTCCCCGTCGTCGCCCACCCAGGACGCGGGATCGATCTCGGTGACCGTGACGTCGTCGACGCTCACGGTCGCCCCGGCCGTGACGAAGCCGAGAGCGCCGTCGCGGGACCGGTCGATCCGCCCCTCCAGGAGGGTCTTCCCGTCGAGCGCGTAGGTGACCGCGGCGCCCTGCACCTCGACCGACAGGCGCACGTCGCGGCCCGTCGCCGCGTCCGCCGGGGCCGACGCCGTGTACGGGACGTTCCACGCGTTCGCGGGCGTCCGCTGCGCGATCTCGACGCCGTTGCTCGCGGTCGTCGTGCTGCGCAGGACCGCCTGCCACCACGGGACCGCGCCGTCGGGCGCGACGTCGAGGATCGCCCCGGCCCAGCGCGAGGCGTTGTCCACGCTCTCGAAGCGCAGCGTCGCCTCGAGGCGGTAGTTCTCCGCCGACTGCCCGAAGACGATGCGCGCCGGCGACGACCCGTCCGGCGCGTCGCCGACGAGCCGTCCGTCCCGGACCTGCCAGTCGCCCAGCACGGGCGTCCAGCCCTCGGGGAGGGCGTCGCCGTCGAACGACTCGGCGAGCAGGACGTCGCCGGGCTCGGCGGCGGCCGGGGCGGCGAACGGGACGGTCGCGGTCGTGGTCGCTGCCACGACGAGCGTGCTCGCGAGCAGGGTTCCCGCCAGCGCGGCAGCGGTACCGCGCACGGCGCGGCGTCGGGTGGTCGTCATGGGGTCCTCCGAGCGTCGGGATGGTTGCCCCGGCGACGCTAGGAATGCCGCGTGACGGCCTGGTGGACTCCGGACGACGCCGGAGGGGCGGCGAGATGACGGGGGACCGCACACCGCGCTGACCCTCCAGGCGACGGGCCCGGAGCTCCCCCGACGTGCACTCCGGGCTCTCCCTCGAGCGCCACCCGAGCGTCAGTCGGAGGACCCCGGCACGCGCGTCAGCAGCCGTGCGACGTCGTGCCCCGCCTCCAGCAGCGCGAGGGTGCGGCGCGCGATCGCGTCGAGCCGCGTGTCGAGCGCGGCGAGCGGGTCGGCGACGTCCGCCGGACCGGTGGCCCCGCGGAGCGCGTCGATCGCGTGCCGGACCTCCGGGACCCGGTACCCGGCCGCCCGCAGGGCCGCGACGACCCGGGCCTCGCGGACGGCCGCGGGCGGGTAGCGGCGGGCCGACACCGCGCCCGTGCGCGACGCGACGCGCTCCGGCGCGAGCAGCCCTTCCTGCTCCCAGTACCGCAGCGTCGACGCCCGGACGCCCAGCGCGGCGGCGAGCTCCGTGATCGTGAGCACGGACCCGTCGGGCTCGGCCGCTCCCGTGGCCGTCCCGCCGGCAGCGCCGGCCGCGCCGTCGCCCTCGGACCGGATCACGAGGAGCGCGCGCCGCGCGGCGAGCGCCTCCTCGCGTTCCCGCGCGAGCGTCACGTGCAGCCCGGAGACGAGGCTCGCCGCCTCGTCGAGGGGCAGCGAGCGCGCGTCGCGCAGCACCCACCGCGCGGCGACCGGCCCGACGGCGGCCGCGAGGCCGCGGTACGCACGCAGGGCCAGGACGTGCTCGTCGCCGAACGCGCGGTACCCGTTCGCGGACCGACCGGCGGGCGGAAGGACGCCCAGGGCCTCCAGGTCGCGCACCTGCTGGACCGAGCACCCGGCCGCGCGCGCGACGTCGGTTGTGCGCAGCGGCCGCGACGCCTCGCCGGCTGCCGCCCCGCGCCCCGAGATCGTCACGCCAACCCTCCACAAGCACTTCAAGAGCACACTCGAACCATGAGTATGGAGCAGATCCTCGGAACGGTCCGGTCGCTCGACGGCGTCCTCGTGCTCTCGCCCGGTCCCGGCAGCGAGTTCCCCGAGCTGGCGTGGGGCGACCACTTCTTCTACTACGCCCCCGACGGCGAGATCCCGCACGGGCAGCCGTACGGCACGGTCGTCACCAAGGACTACCCCGACGACGCGGCCTCCCGCCTCGGCGAGGAGGGCCGCTGGAGGGTCAACGTGCACGTGGGGCGCGACCGGTTCCGCGACCTCGTCGGTGCCGATCCCCGCGACGGGGCGGCGTCGGAGGTGGGGGAGACCGACGTCGTCGTGCCGCACCCGGTCTACGGCGCGCTCGGCTGGGTGTGCGTCGTGAACCCGGGCGAGCGCACGGCCGGGCTCGTCCTCGACCTGCTGCGCGCCGCCCACGACGACGCCCGCGCCCGCGCCGCCCGCCGCACCGCGCGGTAGCGACGACCCTCCGGGCGCCGGTCGACCACGGGGTTGCCCCGCGCCGACCACGGGCCTGCTGTCGCTCTCCGGTCGTTGACGACAGCAACCCCGTGCTCGGCGGGTGGGGACGGTCTCAGACCGGGACGGCGGCGCTCGCGGGTGCGGGTGCGGGTGCGGGTGCGGGGCGCGCGGCGACGTGGCCGTGCCCGGCGACGTCGACGCCGACCGCGAGGACGCGCGGGACGCCGTCGGTCACCTCGACGGTGGACACCGAGGCGTTGGGCAGGGCCGCGAGTCCCGACGGGTCGAGCGTCGCGAGCCAGGCGCCGAGCGTGAGCCCGTGCCCGACGACGAGCACGTGGCGGTCGAGCGCCGCGCCGGGGCGGGAGGCGTCGTCGTGCGCGGCGACGACGCGGGCGAAGACGTCACGCACCCGGCCCATGAAGTCCTTGCCGGGCTCCCCGCCACCCACACCGGGGTGCGTGCCGGCGAGCATGCGCGGCACGAGCTCGGCCCACGGCTCGACCGCGTCGAGGTGTGACTCGGGCCGCCGCTCGTACGAGCCGAACGACAGCTCGCGCAGGTCGTGGTCGACGGTCAGCGGGAGGTCGGGGTGGTGGCGCAGGATCTCCATCGCCGTGAGGACCGCGCGGCCCTGCGGGGAGGAGTACGCGGCCGCGAAGTCGTGCCGCGCGAGGTGCTGCGCGGTGACGCGCACGCCCGCGCGCCCCGTGCGGGTCAGGGGGGAGTCGCACGACCCCTGGAGGTGCCGTCGTGCGTTGAGGTAGGTCTGCCCGTGTCGTACGAGCGTGATCGTCAGGGTCATCGTCGCTGTGCCCTCTCCGGTCGTCCCGGTCTGCTGGTCACGGCCGACGCTAGGTCGTCCCGGTGTCGTGGCGATGACGCACCGATGACGAACGCGTGGCAAGCGCCGGAACACCGTGGGCCAGTCGGCAGCGGCACAGCGACCCTGAGGACCGGCGGGCCGGAGGACCAGCCGCCTGCTGCCCGGGACCGTCATACGGCCGCGGAGACCTCGTCGCGCTCGGCGCTCGCTGGTCGCTCGCGGTCGGAGCCGTCCGGGCCGTCCGAGCGCTCGGCCCCGTCCGCGGTCTCCGTCGTCGACCCGTCCGCCTCCGTCGAGGTGCCCGGCTCGTCCTGGTCGACGGTCGTCGCCGCGCCGGGCGCGGGCCACGGCTCCTCGGCGTCCCCGGCGGTGTCCGGAACGGCCCCGGCCGCGCGGTGCACGACGACCGCGAGCGGCGCGACGAGGACCCCGCACACCAGGCCCCACGCCAGACCGGCCTGGAGCACGGGGAGCGCGCGCCCGACGTCGGGCACGACGCCGCCGGCGGTGACGGTCGAGACGACGACGGGCACCGCCGCGGCGACGGCCGCGCCCGCGACGCACGCGAACCAGGTGGCGAGCAGGAGCGTCCAGCGGCCCTCGGCCGGGGGCAGCCGGCGCGCGGCGAGCGCGGTGAGCAGCCCCACGGCCAGCCCCACCCCGAGCGGCAGCGCGAGGTGCACCGGGTCGGCCAGGAGCGCGTCCCGGTCGACGGCGAGCCGTGCGGAGGGCAGCAGCACCACGTCCCGGGCGACGCCCCACGGCGACTGCGGGTCGACCGCACCGCGGAGCAGGGTCCTCCCGACGCCCGCCGCCGCCCAGAGCACGCCCGTCGCCGCGCCCGCCGCGAGGGCCGCCGGCCAGGCGCGCACCGTCACGGGTGCGCGGGTGTGCCGCGTGCCCGCCGGGTCGTCGCGACGGTCGGTCAGTGCGCGCGTCACCACGACGGCGAGCCCGACGAGCAGGCCGTTCACGAGCCCCCACCAGCCGCCGAGCGCGGTCGCCACGAGCTCCGTGATCGTGTCGGCACGCCACGGCAGCGTGACCCCCGCGAACCACGCGGCCGTCGCGGCGAGGGCCGACGCGGCGACGACGGTGAACCAGACGCCGAGGAACGTCGCCCAGCGCCCGGTGCCCGACGGCAGGCTCCGCAGCACGAGCTGCGTGCCCGCGGCGACGACCGCCCCCGCGAGCGCCGCCGTGAGCAGCGTGCTGCCGGAGACGGGCCCATCCCCCGCGGTCGGGTGGGGGAGGAGCGCGCGGACGAGGGCGCCGGGCACGGTCGACGACGCCCCCGAGAGCCAGTCCCCGACGCGGCCCGTGACCATCCAGAGGACCGCGGTGAGCGTTCCGGCGACGACGACGGCGGGGACGGTCCTCGATGACGGCATCCTGCGAGGGTAGTGGCACGGCACACCCGGCCGCACCGACCGGCTGACGACTCGGCGGCGGCGACGGACCCGAGCTCGGCGCCGATGAGTTCTCCTCGCCGTCGTCGTCAGAACGCTCGGGAGCCCCGGTGGACGGCCGCGGGCACGACGACACGGAGGATGCCATGAGCGAGCGCAAGACCTACACCCTGGACGTGCCCGGCGCGGTCATCGCCTACGACGTCTGGACGCCGGAGGTGGCGGGCGACCGGCTGCCCGTCGTCGTCATGGGCTCGCCCATGGCGGCGTCCGGGTTCGAGCAGCTCGCCGGGCTGCTCGACGACCGCGTGGTCGTCACGTACGACCCGCGCGGCACCGAGCGCAGCACGCTCGCGCCGGACGGCCAGGTCTCGGTCGAGGCGCACGCCGACGACCTGCACGCGGTCGTGACGGCGCTCGGTCTGGGCCCGGTGGACGTGTTCGGGTCGAGCGGGGGCGGCGTGGTCGGGTTGTCGTGGATCGAGCGCCACCCGGGCGACGTGCGGACCTTCGTGTCGCACGAGCCGCCGATCACGCCGCTGCTCGAGGACGCCGGGCTCGCGACGACGGTGCAGGCGGACATCGTCGACACGTACCGCCGCGAGGGGTTCGGCCCGGCCATGGCGAAGTTCGTCGCGCTCGTGAGCCACGTGGGCCCGCTGCCCGCGGACTACCTCGACCGCCCGGCCCCGGACCCGGCGATGTTCGGCTTCCCCACCGCGGACGACGGGTCGCGCGACGACCTCCTGCTCGGCAAGAACCTCGCGACCATGCCCGCCTGGGCCCCGGACGGCGCGGTGCTGCGGGCGTCGGGGACGCGGGTCGTGCCCGCGGTGAGCGCGCAGGGCGAGGGCACGCTGGCCTGGCGCGGGGGCGCGGCGCTCGCGGAGCTGCTGGGCGTCGAGGCGGTGACCTTCCCCGGCGACCACGGGGGCTTCATGGTCAACGAGTGGTCGCCGGACAACGACCCGGCGGCCTTCGCGACGGCGCTGCGCGCGGTGCTCGACGCCTGACCCGCCGCGCGTCGCGCACGCGCCGGACGACACCTGAGCACGGGGTGGGCGCCGAGGTCCCGAGACCTGGGCGCCCGCCCCGTGCTCGTGGTGCGTCACGGGCGAGGTCGCGGGAGAAGTGTCGATTGACCGGGGACTTTTGCTTGTTGTCGACACAACTTTCGCCTACCTGTTGACATCGCCTCCTGACTGCGGTGTCATAAACCTCGTTGCCCCTGGAACCGACCAGGGGACCGGACGTCGGCGCAGGGGAGCTCTGCGTCCGGACCGACAGCCGACGGCGCGCACCGACGCGTGCCCCGGCGGGACCATGGCGGTCCCGGACCTCGCCCCACGGTCGGTCTCCCACCGGTCGCGAGTCGAGCCCCGCACGACCGAGCACCCGTCTCGACCCTCTGCGACGCGGGACACCCCCGCACGACCCAGTCCTGCCCACAGTGCACCCCCACAGCACCACCCGGGGAACCTCCGCGCGCCCACGTGGCGCCGGTCAGCGTGACGGCGAGCGCCGGCACGCCGGTCCGGCGCGCCCGCGAGCTGCCCGGACGACCCCGTACGCCCGGAAGGAGTCCCCCATGCCCGACCCCACGACCGAGACCGAGACGCCCGCGAGGCCGCTCTCGCGACGGGCGCTTCTCGCGGGGGCAGGCGTCGTCGCCGCGAGCCCTGCGGCCGCTCTGCTGCTGGGCGCCGGCGGCAGCGTCGCGGCGGCGCCCCCGGCCGCCGCCGCGACGACGACCGGTGCGGCCACCGGCGCGGTCGCCACCGCAGCGGGCGACGTCCGCAAGATCACGATGTACGCCGAGCGGATCTCGGACACGCTCGTCGGCTACGGCCTCGAGCGCGGCAAGGCCACGGTCCCCGGCCCGATCCTCGAGATGTGGGAGGGCGAGACCCTCGAGATCACGCTCGTCAACACGACGGACAAGCGCCTGTCGATCCACCCGCACGGCGTGAACTACGACGTCAACAGCGACGGCAGCACGTTCAACAACTCGTTCAACGAGCCGGGCGAGACGCGCACCTACACCTGGTCGACCGTGAAGATGGCGCGCGACCGCGGCATCTGGATGCCGGGCAGCGCGGGCTACTGGCACTACCACGACCACGCGTGGGGCGACCACGGCACGCAGGGCCTCGCCGCCGGGCTCTACGGCGCGCTCGTCGTGCGCCGGGTCGGGGACGTGCTGCCGCAGAAGCAGTTCACGATGGTCTTCAACGACATGACGATCAACAACAAGGTCGCCCCCGCCACCCCGATGTTCGAGGCGAAGCTCGGCGAGCGCGTCGAGTTCATCTGCATCGGGCACGGGAACCAGCTCCACACCTTCCACCTGCACGCGCACCGCTGGGCGAACAACCGGACCGGCCTGCTCGCGGACCAGTACGACCCGAGCCAGGTCGTGGACAACCGAGACCTCAACCCGGGCGACGCGTTCGGGTTCCAGGTCGTCGCCGGTCTGGGCGTCGGGCCGGGGGCGTGGATGTACCACTGCCACGTCCAGTTCCACTCCGACGGCGGGATGGCCGGCATCTTCCTCGTGCGCAACGCCGACGGCTCCATGCCGCCGGGTGCGCAGGACTCCATCGACCGGTTCCAGGGTCACGGCAGCCACACCATGTCGGCGCCGTCCGGCGGGAGCGCCACGACCGACGGCGCGGCGGCCACCACCGGTGGCGCCGCGGCCGGAGGGACCGGGCCGGCCGTCGTCGACCTCACGGGGCACGCCGGCCACTGAGCTGTCGGCTGATCCAGGACCGACGGGCCGCGGGCTCGCCCCGCACCAGCACCACCCTCACCAGCACGACCCGCTCCCGGCCCGCCCGGGAGCGCCGCACCGATGACGAAGGAGTTGGAGAGTGCTGTCCAGACGATCGACATCCCCCACGAGGGGACGCTCCCGACCAGGAGCACTACTGGCCATGACCGTGGGCCTCACGAGCGTCGCGCTCGTCGCGAGCGCCGCCGTGATCCCGGCGTCGGCCCAGCCCGCCGCCACGGCGCCGAGCAGCGCGGTCGCCTCGAGCGGGGCGCTCGCCGCGGCTCCGGCCGCCACCGCCGCGGCCACGACGGCCGTGCGCGTGCTCGTGTTCCACGGCGCGCCCGACGAGCAGACCGACCCGGTCGTCGCCGCGACCGCGGCGCTGACCGAGCTGGGTGCCGCCAACGGGTTCGACGTCGAGGCGACGTCCGACCCCGCGATGATCAGCGCGGCGACGCTCGGCGAGTACCGCGGCGTCGTCATGCTCTCCTCGGAGGGCATCGAGCTGAGCGGCGAGCAGGAGGCCGCGCTCCAGGCGTACATCAACACCGGCGGCGGCTTCCTCGGCGTGCGCGACGCCGCGCGCGCCCAGGAGGCGTCGAAGTGGTTCGAGGGCCTCGTCGGCGCCCGGATCAAGGGCGCGACGATGACGGCGGAGAAGGTCGCCGAGGCGACCGGCACCGGCCGCAGCCCGGCCGCCGAGACCCCGGCCAAGGCCGTCGACGGCGACCCCAACACCAAGTGGCTGACCTTCGCCCGCACGGGCCAGCTCACGCTGCGCATGGAGCAGCCCGTCGCGGTCGTGAAGTACGGCATCACGTCGGCGAACGACTCCGCGGGCCGCGACCCGAAGAACTGGAAGTTCCAGGGCTCGACCGACGGCCAGACGTGGGTCGACCTCGACACGCGCACCGACGAGGACTTCCCGCAGCGCTTCCAGCCGCGCACGTTCGACGTCGCGAACGAGACCGAGTACGGCTGGTACCGCCTGGACGTCACCGCCAACTCGGGCGACGCCGAGATCCAGCTCGCGGAGCTCTCGATCTTCGGCCCCGACTCCGTCGAGCAGCCCGACCCGGAGATCCCGGTCGAGGAGCGCACGGTCGACCTGGTCGACCGCCAGCACCCCGCGACGGCGGACCTCCCGCTCACGTGGGACCGCGAGGACCGGTGGCTCGACTGGGCCGACGACCCGACCGGTGACGTGCACACGGTCGCGACGCTCGAGCCCGGCCCCGACGCCGGCCCGACGACCAACCCGTTCCAGCCCCTCTCCTGGTGCCGCGACTACGACGGCGGCCGCTCGTTCTTCACCGGCATGGGCGGCACGCCCGAGAGCTGGCAGGACGAGACGCTCCGCGAGCACCTGCTCGGTGCGCTCCAGTGGACGACGGGCGTGGTGCGCGGCGACTGCCAGGCGACCATCGCGTCGAACTACAAGGCCGAGCGTCTGTCCAAGGTGAACACGGCCGGCACGCTCGACCAGAACGGCGAGCAGCACGGCCTGACGATCGCGCCCGACGGCACGGTCTTCTACATCGGCCGTGGCGCGTGCGCGACCGGCCCGATCGTCCCGTGGAGCGACCCGAACGTGGGCCTCGGCTGCGGCACGATCCACCAGTGGGACCCGGAGACGGGTCAGGCGAAGCTGCTCACGACGCTCGACGTCATGGGCAACCGCGGCAGCGGCGACGAGCTCGTGAAGAACGAGGAGGGGCTGCTCGGCATCGTGCCCGACCCCGACTTCGCGACGAACCACTGGCTGTACGTGTACTGGATGCCGCACGAGAACATCGACCGTGAGCGTCGCGTCGGCTACCGGACCGTCTCGCGGTTCACCTACGACCCGGCGACCCCGACGATCGACCAGAGCACGCGGGTCGACCTGCTCGAGTGGGAGACGCAGATCCACAGCTGCTGCCACGCGGGCGGCGGCATGGCGTTCGACAGCGAGGGCAACCTCTACGTCGGCTCGGGCGACAACAACTCGTCCGGCGGCTCGAGCGGGTACTCCGGCAACAACTGGACGCAGGAGTACGCGGGCATCAGCTTCCAGGACGCGCGCCGCACCTCGGGCAACACGAACGACCTCAACGGCAAGATCCTGCGGATCCACCCCGAGGACGACGGCACCTACACGATCCCGGACGACAACCTGTTCCCGGTGGGCGAGTACCCCGCGGACAAGACGCGTCCCGAGATCTACGTCATGGGCGTGCGCAACATCTCGCGCCTGCAGATCGACCCCGACACGGACTGGCTGACCGCGGCCTGGGTGGGCCCGGACGCCGGCAGCCCGAACCCCGAGCTCGGCCCGGCCAAGTACGAGACCGCGACGATCATCACGTCCGCGGGCAACCAGGGCTGGCCGTACTGCATGGGCAACAAGCAGCCGTACCGTGACCGGAGCAACGAGGACGCGAGCGTCCTCACCGGCTGGTACGACTGCGACAACCTCAAGAACACGTCGCCGCGCAACACGGGCCTCGTCGACATCCCGCCCGTGCGGGACAACATGATCTGGTACTCGCCCTCGGGCGGCGGGCCGGTGTTCCCGGACCGCGGGAACGGCATCCCGTCGTACGTGGACAGCGAGGCGACCTACACGATCCCGTGGCTGCGGGGTGGCGGCCAGGCCGTCATGTCCGGCCCGACCTTCCGCCAGTCGCAGGTCGACCCCGAGTCCGACGTCGCATGGCCGTCGTACTGGGAGGGCAAGTGGTTCATCGGCGACCAGTCGAACTCGAACAACCGCGTCGCGGTGACGGTCGACCCGGAGAACCTGGACGCGCCCGTGTTCATGGAGGACCTCCGCCAGATCATCCCGGGCGGCCGCGGTGACGGGCTGCTCCAGAGCTGGATGGACGCGAAGTTCGGTCCGGACGGCGCGCTGTACATGGTCGACTACGCGGGCGGCTTCTTCAGCCTCGACCCGAACCAGAAGCTCATGCGGATCACGTACCAGGGCGGGGCTCCGACCCCGGCTCCGGCGGCGTCCGCGACGAGCATCCAGGGCGACCCGCTGACGGTGCAGTTCACCGGTGCGCGTTCCGGTGGCGTCTCCTACCTCTGGGAGTTCGGCGACGGCTCGACCTCGCGTCAGGCCAACCCGAAGCACAAGTACCCGCGCGTCGGGACCTACGAGGCCAAGCTCACCGTCACGTACGCCGACGGCTCGAAGGCCACGGTCACGACCGACGGTTCGCCGTCGTGCACCCTGCCGGACGAGCGCGAGACCGTGTTCTTCGGCGACGTGGACTCCACGGTCGAGAACCGCGACCTGGGCGCCTGCAACATCGCCGACCTGTTCCAGGACGAGAAGGAGTGGCGCACCCACGCCCGGTTCCTGTCGCACGTCGAGTCGGTGGCGAAGAGCCTGTACGACGACAGCCGCATCAGCGACCGCGAGCGTGCTCGCCTCGTCGACGCGGCGGCCCGGTCCCAGATCGGCGCGTACCCCGGTGGGTACCGCACGATCTTCGACGGCACCGAGGCGTCGCTGTACGACTGGTTCCAGGCACCGGGCGGCAAGTTCACGCTCGAGCCGGGCGGCTCGCTCAAGTCGAGCGGCGGCCTGGGGATGCTCTGGTACGCGGGCGAGGAGCTCGGGGACTTCTCCGTGAAGCTCCTGTACCGCGACGTCTCGGCGGGCGACCACTACGCGAACAGCGGCGTGTTCACCCGGTTCCCGAACCCGAACGACCCGGGTGACGCGCAGTGCGCGAACAACCAGTCACCCGCGTGGGTCGCGATCTCCTGCGGTCACGAGATCCAGATCTACGACGGCCCGACGGGCGAGCCCCAGAAGACCGGCTCGGTCTACAACTTCGACCCGCTCGGCCTGAACACCGGTGGCGAGAAGCCCAAGGGCGAGTGGAACGAGTACGAGATCCGGGTCGTCGGGCAGCACTACACGATGATCCGCAACGGCGTCGTCATCAACGAGTTCGAGAACTCGCCGGGACAGCAGTCGTCCCGGGCCGGCGACCCGCCCACGGACCTGCGCCAGTTCGACAGCGGGTTCATCGGGCTGCAGAACCACGGCAACTCGGACCTCATCGAGTTCCGTGACATCCGGGTGGCGGACCTGTAGCACGCCCCGGGCGGGGAGAGCCCAGCCGGCCGTCCCCGCCCATCCCGGGGCCGCCGTCGTGCAGCACGACGGCGGCCCTCGGGGCGGGCCGCACGGCCCGCCCGACCCGCGCCCGACCAGCCCGACCAGCCCGACAGAACCCCAGACACCCCCGGAGGAGTGCACCCTCATGGAACGACGTACCAGTCCCGGCGGCTCCCGCCGCCGCGGCGCGCGGCGGTTCCTCGCCGCCACCGTCGCCGGACTCACCGCGACGACGGTCCTCACCGTCGCCCCGGCCTCGGCGACCCCCACAGCACCGGCGACGGCGTCGTCCGCCGTCGTGTCCGCCGCCGACGCCACCGTCGCCGCCGCGCAGGTCCTCACCTGGACCGCGGACAACAGCGTGACCGACTACAAGGCCTTCCCGGCCACGGCCGAGGCCGGCCCCGCGACGTTCGTCTTCGAGAACAGCATCGCGACCGGCAGCACGTTCGGCATGAGCCACACGCTCACGTTCGACACCTCGACGCCCGGGTACAACCACGACGTCAACGTGAACATCCTCGCGAGCCCGTTCGACGCGAACGGTGGCCGCCACGAGGTCCAGGTGAACCTCACGCCCGGCAAGTACCGCTACTTCTGCGCCATCCCCGGGCACGGCGAGATGTGGGGCGAGCTCGTCGTCACCGACGGCGGCGGGGGCGAGGACACGACCGCCCCGTCCGTGACCGCTCAGGTCACGGGCGAGCAGGACGGCGACGGCGCCTACGTCGGCGGCGCGACGGTGACGCTCGCCGCCACCGACGACGGCTCCGGCGTGGCCGGTGTCGAGTACGACCTCGACGGCGCGGGCTGGCAGGCGTACACCGAGCCGTTCGTCGTCGACGCGGTCGGTGCGCACACCCTGCAGTTCCGGGCCACCGACGTCGCGGGCAACACGTCCGAGGCGCAGACCGCGACGTTCACCGTCGTCGAGGGCGACGTCGAGGAGGACACGACCGCCCCGACCGTCGAGCCCATGCTCATGGGCCAGCAGGACGAGAACGGCGCCTACGTCGGCACCGCCGCGTTCATGCTCCACGCCGCGGACGAGGGCTCGGGCGTCGCGTCGGTCGAGTACCAGGTCGACGGCGGCGCGTGGCTGCCCTACACGACGACGGTTCCGTTCACCGACCTCGGCGAGCACACCGTGTCCTACCGGGCGACCGACGTCGCGGGCAACGTGTCTGAGGTCGGCTCGGTGACCTTCACGGTCGTCGAGGGCGGCGAGGAGGACACGACCGCCCCGACCGTGACCGCCGAGGTCACGGGGGAGCAGGACGACAACGGCGCGTTCGTCGGGTCCGCCACGGCGACGCTCACCGCGACGGACGACGCGTCCGGCGTCGAGAGCGTCGAGTACGACCTCGACGGTGCCGGCTGGGCCCCGTACACCGAGCCCATCGTCGTCGAGGAGCCCGGCGAGCACACGCTCGTCTACCGGGCTACCGACGCCGCGGGCAACGTCTCCGAGGAGACCGTCACGGAGTTCGTCGTCGTCGCCGACGCCGGCGAGGACACGACGGCCCCGACCGTCGCCCACGAGGTGAGCGGCACGCAGGACGAGTCCGGTGCCTACGTGGGCTCCGCGTCCGTGCTCGTCACGGCGACCGACGACGGCTCGGGCGTCGCGTCCGTCGAGTACGACCTCGACGGCGCGGGCTGGGCCCCGTACACCGAGGCCGTCGTGGTCGACGAGCCGGGCCAGCACACCCTCGCGTACCGCGCGACCGACGAGGCGGGCAACGTCTCCGAGGCCGCGAGCGTCACGTTCTCCGTGGTCGAGGGCGACGGGAGCGACACCGTCGCCCCCACGGTCGACCACCGCGTGATGGGCGGCGAGAAGAACGAGGCCGGCGAGTACCTCTCGACCGTCTTCGTCCGCCTGCTCGCGAAGGACGCCGACTCGGGCGTCGCCTCGGTCGAGTACCAGGTCGACGGCGGCGAGTGGACTCCTTACTCGAAGCAGATCTCGGTGCGGACCCCGGGCGCGCACACCGTGACCTACCGCGCGACGGACGTCGCGGGCAACGTGTCCGCCCCGCAGACGGTCTCGTTCGTCATCGCGGGCGGCGAGGAGCCGGGCGACACCGACGGCCCCGTCGTCACGGCGGGCGTCAGCGGCAGCCGCACCCGCGACGGCGACTTCGTCGCGAGCGCGCGCGTCACGCTCACGGCGGTCGACGAGGAGTCGGGCGTCGACCGCATCGAGTTCCAGGCGAACGACGGCGCGTGGCAGCGCTACGCGGCCCCGGTCGCGTTCGCGGCCGACGGCCAGCACGTGGTCCGCTACCGCGCGGTCGACGGCGTCGGCAACGTCACGAACGGCGAGGTGACCTTCACGGTCCTGCAGCTCGTCCGCGACCGATGCGTCGGGTCGGACATCCGTCCGACCGTGGTCATCGACGGCCACGACAGCACGGTGCAGAACTACGACGACGGCACCGGCTGCACGGTCAACGACCACGTCGCCGAGACCGACGAGTACTCCACGCACCGCGAGTTCGTGGAGCACGTGAGCCTCGTGACCGAGGACCTCGTCCTCGACGGCGTCCTCGACGACGCCGAGCGCGAGCTCGTTATCGCCGCGGCCGAGCTGTCCGACATCGGTCGCCGCTGACCGACGCCTGACGGTCCGACCGAACCAGTCCGATCGACGACGGCCCGACTCCGCACCCACCACGTGCGGGCTCGGGCCGTCGTCGTGCCCGGGCCACCCGTGCCGCCGACCGCTCGCCCCCCGCGCCGAACACGACCTGAAGGTCGTTATCGGGCGTCTGGCGACCTTCATGCCGTGCTCGACGGCGCGTGAGGGCGTGCTAGGCGGGCTGGCGTCAGGCGGCGGGCGGTCCGACGTCGGCGCCCGGGTCAGGCGGGCGCGTCGCCGTAGACCGGGCGCGCGAACGCGAGGACGATGCCCACCCCGCCGCGCTGCGCGAGGCGCGCACGGTCCTCGGGGTGGTCCAGCAGGTGTCGGAGGACCCGGGCGACCGCCTCGGCGTCCGCGACGTCGACCGTGTCCGGGTCCGGCCCGTTCGCCGGGCGGACCTGGAGCAGGTCCTCGCCCTCGGCGTGCCGGGCCCGCGCGCCGTCGCGCAGCTCGACTCGCAGCGTCGGGCGCCGCTCGCCCGGCACGACCCGCACGGCCGCGACGTCGTCCCACCGCACGACGACGCGGACCACCTCCGCGCCGCCCACGGGCAGCTCGACCTCGTGCGGCCGCAGCACGACCGCCGCCTTCGACGGTCCGCGCACGTAGGCCACCAGCCCGCCGCCGAAGGCGAGGGCGACGATGCCGATCAAGGCCGCCGCGAGCCCCTCGTCGTTCCGCAGGAGCCACACGGCGAACCACACCGACCCGCCGAACAGCGCGATCAGGATGAGCAGCACCGCGAGGTAGTCGACGACGGGCGTCAGGCGCTCGCGTCCGCGCACCCCGCCGCGCACGGCCGTCCACACCATGCTCGGCCGGTGCGGGGGACGGGGCGGGCGGCTGCTCACGGAGGACAGTCTGCCGGGCCTTGGACCGGTGCCGCGCACGGCGCCGCCGTCGTCCCACCACGCTCCCGCCGAGCATGGGGTTGGCGACCGTCTCGTGGCGCAACCGGTCGACAACCCCATGGTCGAAGGTCCGTGACCGCATGCTCGCCCGGGCGGAGGGTCGGGGAAGCGTGGCAGGGTGGCGCCATGACGACGCTCGCCCAGGTCCGTGCGGCCGCGCTCGCCCTGCCCGAGACGGCGGAGGACGCGCCCGCCGGGGCGGTCACGTTCGCCGTGCGCGGGCGACGGTTCGCGGCGGTGACGCGGGACGACGTCGTGCAGCTCCGCCTCACGGACGACGACGTCGCGTGCGTCCTCGCCGAGCATCCGACCGCGCGCCGGTGGACGCGAGGCGACCACGTGCTCGGTGCGGGCGTGCCCCTCCCCGACCTCGACGGACAGCAGGCCAACCACTGGGTGCGGTGCGCGTGGCTCGCCCGTGCGCCCCGGCGCCTGGCCGCGGCCCTCCTCGCGGCCGACGGCGCGGAGCCGGGGTCGGTCGGTGACCTCCCCGCCGCCATCGGTCGGCCCGCCACGCGCGCGCTCGCCGGCGCGGGCATCGCCACGCTGTCCGACGTCGCCCGGCTGGGCGACGCGGACCTGCTCGCCCTGCACGGGGTCGGGCCCCGGGCCCTGCGGATCCTGCGGGACGCCGCGAGCGGGTGACGAGCGGGCGACGATCCGATAGCATCTGCTATCGGAGGTGGGAACGATGGAAGGGTCGTCGGTCGAGGCTGCGTTCGAGGCGTATCTCGGTGGGCTCGCCACGAGGGCACGTGCCCTGCGCGACGAGGCGAGCGCGACGCTCGAGCGAGGTGCGCGACAGGCGGCTGAGCTCGGATGGAGCCAGCGGCGCATCGCCGCAGGCCTCGGGAGGAGTCAGCCGGAGATCAAGCGACTGCTCGACCGGGCGGCCGAGCCCGGTGCCACGGCGAAGACCGGGGCGAGCGCGGGGCCGACGACGGTGCTCGACACCGTGCTGCGAGGGAAGCGCGACGCCGTGGTCTCTGCGGCTGCTCGGCACGGAGCAGGGAACGTTCGTGTGTTCGGGTCGGTCGCGACGGGCACCGACACGCCCGAGTCGGACGTCGACCTCCTCGTCGACGTGGACGACACGGTGGGTCTCATGGGATTGGCCGCCCTCCAGCTCGAGCTGGAAGAGATCCTGGGTCGCGCGGTGGACGTCGTGCCGGAGCGATCGCTCCGGCCGGAGGTGCGCGCCACCGTCCAGGCGATCCCCCTGTGAGGCGGACCGACGCCGACCATGCGCGTGACGCGCTCGAGCACCTCGCGATGATCGGCCACCACGTGGCCGAGGGCGGGTGGGGTCGTCAGGTCGTCGTCGACGCGGTCTGTCTGCGTCTTGCTGCGTCGATCGAGGCGGCGTCCCGCCTGAGCGAGGAAGCGCGGACAGTCGCGTTCGGTGCGACCTGGCCGGTGATCTGGGCGACGCGGAACAGGATCGCTCACGGGTATGCGACGGTCGACCCGCAGATCGTGCGCGCGACCGTCGAGAACGATCTCGGCGGGTACGCCGCCGCCCTGAGGGGCGTCGCGGCGGGGGGCTGAGCGCTCGATCCTCACCGGCTGAGCATGGTGCTCCGGCGCCGGGCTGTGTCTTCAGCGGTGGGTGCGAGCACGATGTGCGCGCACCTCTTGCGCATGTGCAGTTACTGCGCATAACGTCGCTCCATGACCACGGACCCGTCGCGACACGCTCGACCTCGCCTCGACGCCGCACGCTCGGCGCTCGACGAGGCGTCGACCGCCGCGCCGGGCGAGGCGGTCGAGCCGCTGTCGCGGGCACGCGCGCTGCTCGACGTCGCGCTCGACGAGGCGATGGCCGAGGCGCTGCTCGCCGGGTCGTCCATGCGGTCCGTCGCCGAGGCAGCCGGCGTCGCGCCGAACACCGTGCCTCCGCGCCTCGCGCGAACCCCGGCGCTCGCGGGCTACTCCGGCCCCGACGGCCGCGTCTCCGCCGAGGGCGTCACGCGCGCCCGCTACGACCGCGAGCGGGGGACGCCGCCGCCCGAGCCGACGACCGCCGTCGAACCGCTGAGGTTCCGCCGCCGCACCTGACCACCTGCCACGCCGTCCGTCCAGCAGCACGACGAAGGGAACCGCCATGCCCGACCAGACCCTCACCCACCTCGCCATGCTGCTCGACCGGTCCGGCTCGATGCAGTCGATCAAGCAGGCCACCGAGCAGGGCTTCGACCTGTTCCTCACCGAGCAGCGTGAGGCGCCCGGCCGCTGCACGGTCACGCTCGCGCAGTTCGACAACGAGTACGAGGAGGTCTACACCGACCTCGACGTGCGCGAGGTCCCGCCTCTCGACCTGCGCCCGCGCGGCATGACCGCGCTGCTCGACTCCATCGGGCGCCTCGTGCAGACGACCGCACTCCGCATCGCGCAGCTCCCCGAGGAGCAGCGGCCCGGCGCCGTGATCGTCGGGATCATGACCGACGGCCTCGAGAACGCGTCCAAGGAGTACACGCACGCGGCGATCAAGGCGCTCGTGACCGAGCGCGAGGAGCAGTTCGGCTGGACGTTCCTCTACATGGGCGCCAACCAGGACGCCATCGAGGTCGGTGCCTCGCTCGGCGTGAAGCGCGAGCGGTCGCTCACGTACGACACGGCCAACGTCGACCAGGCGTACGCCGCGACATCGCGCAGCATGGCGGCGATGCGCGGCGCCGTGTGGGCCGGCGCGGCACCCGGCGCTGCGCGCGACCAGCACGCCGCGTACACCGAGGCGGACCGCGCGGCGGCCGGTGGCTCCGCGTCGCGAGGTTCGGCACGTCGAACCGCTGCTCCCCGTGGGGCGGCTCCGCTGCCGCCGACCGGCCCGACCGCACCGCCCGTGGTCCCGCAGCCGCGCGGCACGAAGGACGACCCGTTCGACGAGCGCTCGCTGCTGCAGCACCTGCGATCCGTGCTGGCGTCGGGTGCGGAGACGCTTGCTGACGTCGGAACCTACGGCGGACGCGCCGTGGTCTGGGCGACGGTCCACGGAGTCCCGGTGTCGCTCAACGCCGACACGACACGCGCCGCGCTCCAGCAGCTCGTCGACGCGACGACCCGTGGCTCGCTGCCATGGACGGTCGTCGCGAGCAAGAGCGGGAAGGTCTACAAGGTGACGTTCCGCGCAGATGGCGCGCCCGTCGAGGGCTTCTACTGCTACACGAGCGACGTGCAGCCCGTGGCCGGCCCGCTGGGCGGGTTCACCGTCGCACGCTGAGTGCCCGACGGCGCGGGGTGGGTCACGGGGTGCGGCTCGCCCGGCGCGCGGAACTTCGATCGAGGAGAACGATGAACGAGCAGGACGAGCTGGTGGCACGCGCGGAGCTGTACCGGACGAAGAGCCGCGGGAAGCTGCACGTTCTCGGGTGCAGCCATCTGCAGGCCACGGAACTGTCGCAGCTCGTCGAGGCGGACGGCCGCGACCGCGCCGATCTGGAGCTCTGCAGCGAGTGCGACAAGGAGATCCACGGTGTCGGGCGTACGGAGTACGCCTCGCTCGACGCGGCGTTCGAGGCCTTGCAGTTCCCCGTCGAGAACCGGCAGCTCATGCGAGACATCGCCGGTCCGGTCGACTTCACCAAGGTCTGGGCCCCGCAGTCGCGGTCGTACGTCGGGGTCGGGCACCTGGACGGACGGCTGGCCTCCGCCTACTTCAACCGAGGGTTCGTCGACGTGCGCCTCGACGAGGGCGGCTACCGGCGCCACGAGATGCCAACCTTCGCGCAGGCAGCGGGCGGTGCGGTGCGCGCTGGCGGCGCGGAGCGTCCGGTCGTCATGTGTCCGACCTGCTCGATGCAGCTCCCGGCGACTCTTCTCTGCGACAGCTGCGACTGACCTCGGATCTCGGGGCTTCCAGGTGCCCGAGGGGGTGTGCGACGTCGATATCGACGTCGGACACCTTGACGTCGATATCGACGTCGACTGCGCCTCGCACAGATGACGTGTCAGCGCGAGCTCGCCGATCGCCGAGGTCGTCCGGCGGGGGAGGGGACAGCTCGTGTCTGCTCGACGATGTCTACTCGGCGATGCGGCGAAGCCGGTCTCGAGCGGTGTCGAGGGATGTCGCGAATCGGTCGACCTTGGCGTCGGGCACACCGTGACGCGCGGCGACGCTGCGCCAACCCTCCGTTGCCGCCAGGACGCCCCGCATCGCCTTCGACGCCTCGGTCTCGTCGAGGTCGAAGTGCGGTGCGACGGTCAGCGATACCTGCTGGCACCGCCCCGTCGGGCCGCTCGATGCACACCTCGAGCGGGCGGGATCGACGCGGACCGGAGTTGCCTCGATGCCGTTCAGGGAAGGACGGCGGTGTCATCTGCGCCCGTGCTCGGCAGGTCCCTCGAATGCGCCGAATCGTGCCAGCGAGTCCGCCACGGCCCGCCACGCGGGGTCATGGGCGGCGAGTCGTCGTGCGTCCGCGGCGGCAGCGCGCAGCCTGTCGACCACGATGGCTTGGTCTCCGCCGCGGGCAGGGGCGTAGCGGCCGTCGAGGAGGTGCTCCGCCTCTCCCTCGGCGTGCAGGGCGAGCGTGTCGAGGAACAGTGCGAGCGATCGGGCCGCCCGACGGCGGCGGGCGGACCTCTCCTCGTCGGTCGCCTCCGTGCCGAGCGGGCGTCGGTCCTCGTCAGGAGCAGTCGGGACGACCGTGAAGCGACCCTGCCACAACCGCTCGAATGCCGGCGCGTGCTCGAGCGAGAGCACCGTCCCGAGCACCCCCGCCTGCCGGTGGGCCGGCACCTTGGGTGCGAGGTCCTCGCGCAGACCGGCGACCTCGTAGGCGAACCGCAGGACGTTCTCGTCCGTCATGGACGCACCAACGACGAGGAGGTGCCGCGTCATCATGAGCGACTGGAGGACCGCGCCGACCGGCTTCCAGCGGGAGTCGTAGCCCACGAACGAGCTTCGTGACAGCACGATGGTCTCCGGGTACTGGACGTCGCCGTGCATCTTGAGGAGCCAGGGCCGATCGCCGTGGACGCGACCCCACGGCAGGACGGACAGGACGTCGTGCGGGTCGCCGCTCTCCGGTGCCGGTTCCGATGCGCGGACCGCGTCCTCGTACAGGCGGTCGTAGTTCGTGGTCACCGCCTCGCGGACCCGCAGACCGGCGAGCAGCGCGTGGGCGAGCGACGGTCGCGCGTCGGTCGCCTGGATGATCGCGGCGACATGGCGACCGAGGGCGCGCGGATCGTGGTGCTCGTCGAGGACGACCTGGAGCAGCTCGGCCTGCTCCAGCGCGGACAGCGCGGTGGGGTCGATGCCGTCGAGGGTCGCTCGCACCTCCGGGATGGCGGTCAGGTTCGTCAGGAGCCCACCCCACGAGGGAAGGCCGGCGCCCATGCTCACCCCGGCGCCGAGGAAGAGTGCCAGATCGCCGCGCGCGGCAGGTACTGCGAGCTGTCGCGCTCGGTCGACCAGGTCGCGGGGAAGCGCAGAGGTGACGCCGACGTCCCGGCGGACCTGCTGCAGCGCCGAGTAGTCCGACCGGGAGACGGCGACGATCGCGACGTCGACACCCTCGGTCTCCGCGGCAACGCCCAGCTCGGTGACGAGAGAGTGCAGAAGGGCCCCGCGCGAGGCGCCGTGCCCACCGCCACCGGTCCCCAGGACCGGCACGGCGACCAGCGGAAGGTCACGTCCCGCATGGTGCGCGTTCGCGCGCAGCCGCTCCGATGCGTGGCGCGCCACGCCCTCCACCGCACGCCGCGCCGCGCGTGCAGCGTCGTGCGGGGAGTGTGCGACGACGTCGACGAACCACACGTCGGCTTGCCGCAGGGTCGTCCGCGCAGCCGGACCGGCAGCTCCGCGCGACCAGCCGTCGGGCCGCAGCGCGCGCCAGTCCTCGGTTCGGTCGAGCCCTGCCGCCGGGCGCCACTGGCCGCGGACGCTGAACGACGCATCCGTGGGGATGACGACCGCGTCCCACCCGAGAGTCTCCAGCCGCCCGTTGACGACGAAGACGTGGCCAGGCGAGCTCAGCATCGTGCGCCCTTCGAGGTGCGGGTTGTCCACTTCAGGTTCAGGGACGGAAAGCCATCCAGACCACGACGTCGAAGACGCGCAAGGGAGAGATGTCCGTTCCGATCTCCGCCTCGTCGCGGAGCTCGACGAGGTATCGGTGCAGTGCGCGGTCGTGGGCGCGGAGCGCGACCCGGAGCGCCTCCCAGAACGACCCCGTGGGCCGGACCGCACCCTGGACGACGGTGTCGTACACCGGGATCAGGAACGGGCGCTTGCGCGCGACGAGCTTTCCTGCGGTAACCCATCCGATGCCACGGATGTCGCGGAGCGCCGTCCATAGGCGCGTGGGTGCCCAGCTCTCGGGTATCGAGACGACGTCGACCAGCTCGAGGTCCGTGGGTATCTCGGTGAGGAGGGCAGAGAACTCGTCCGCCCGAGTCTCCAGCAGATCGATCGCTCCCCGCGCCGGCACGTCGACCGAGAGCAGTGTGACGGCGACGAGGTCGGCAGCGGTGAACCTGTCCGCGACGTCGGAGCCGTCACCACCGCCGGCGAACCGTTCGAAACGAGACCCGGTCCATCCTGTGGCGCCGGAGATTGGTCCGAAGTAGCTGCGCAGAAGAGAGACCGCATCAGCCCGGAAGGGTGGGGTCAGGATCTCTGGCACGGTGAGCGTCGACGTCACACCGCGAGCGTAGGGGCGGAGTGAGCACTTCCGTGGGTGCCGGCGGGTGAAATCGGTGGGGGCTCCGACGTGACCGGCGTCCGGCACGCCGAGCTGACGAGCGGATGGCCGGGTCGACGTCGACATCCGTGGGTCCACGAGTCTCGACCAGTCGATAGCGTGCACCTGGACAAAGCAGCAGTCGACCGCTGCGAGCGGTGCCGGCACTTGAACGGAGCGATACGTGGTCAGCGCAAAGGAGACCGACCTCGAGGGCGTGCTCGAGGGAAAGCGGCAGTACCAGGTTCCGCTCTACCAGCGGGTCTACTCGTGGGGTCAACGCCAGCTCGATCAGCTCTGGCGCGACATCCTGCAGCTCGCCGCGGACCGGACGCAGCACCCCTCCGCGACCCACTTCGTCGGGTCGCTGGTCCTCGCGTCGAGCCCGGACGCCGGGCCGGTGGGATTGCAGCGCTACCTCGTCGTCGACGGACAGCAGCGGCTGACTACTCTGACGCTTCTCCTGGCGGCGCTCCGTGACCATCGCGTCGCTGTCGAGGGCGACCACCACCGCGCGCGGATCGACGACCAGTACCTGGTGAATCGGTACGAGAGAGACCAACCGACGAAGCTCCTGCCGACCCAGAAGGACCGTTCCGCCTACCTCGCGGCGATCCGCGCGACACCCACAGCGGGAGGTGAGGACAACGTCGGTGCCGCGTACCGGTTCTTCCGCTCACGCCTCAGCACCGTCGCCGACCCAGAGGATCCCGTCGACCTCGACCGGATCGAAGAGGCGGTGTTGCGCGGCCTGGCGCTCGTGGTCGTGACGGCTCAGCCGGGCGACAACGCGCACCGCATCTTCGAGTCGCTCAACAACACCGGACTTCGGCTCACCCAGGGCGACCTGTTGCGCAACTACCTCTTCATGCGCCTGCCCTCACGGGCAGAAGCCGTCTACGAGTCGGTCTGGGTACCCCTGCAAGACGCGCTGCCCCCTGACCGACTGGAGTTCCTGTTCTGGCTGGACCTCGTCCAGAGAGACGAGAGCGCGAAACAGAGCGATACGTATGTCGGGCAGCAGACGCGTCTCGATCGCCTCACGAGCGAAGCGGAGATCGAGGCGGAGATCCGGCGGATCGCGAGGCTGGGGTCACTGCTGGCGATCGCCCTGGAGCCGACGCGAGAGGCGGATCGCGACGTCCGCAGACGCCTGGAGCGACTTCGAGCGTGGGGGACCACGACGGTCTACCCCGTCGTTCTCCAACTCCTCGCCCGACGCGCGGACGCGACGGCGAGCAGCAGCGACGTCGCGGAAGCACTTCGACTCGTGGAGAGCTACCTCGTGCGGCGGGTGGTCATCGGTCGTGCCACCGCAAACCTCAACCGTGCCCTTCTCGGTGCCGTGTCTGACGTCGCTCAGGGAGAGGATGTCGTCGCGGCCCTGAAGACGTCTCTCTCGACCGGACGCAAGCACTGGGGTACCGACGCCCAGGTGCGGGAGGCCGTCCACAGCGTGCCCTTCTACTGGCAGGGGCGCAAGGCACAGCAGAAGCTCGTCCTGCTCTGGATCGAGGAGTCCTTCGCCGGCAAGGAGATGGTGGACCCGAAGGGTCTGACGATCGAGCACCTCCTTCCCCAATCGCTGACCACCGAGTGGCGGACAGCGCTGGACATCCCGCTCTCGGGCACCGACCCGGAGGTCGAGGCGGCTCTGCACACGCTCGGCAACCTGACGCTGACCGGCTACAACTCGGAGCTCAGCAACCGTCCGTGGGCGCACAAGAGGTCGCTCCTGAGCGACAGCGGACTTGCGATGAACCGGGCTGTCGCGTCGCTACCGGCCTGGAACCTCACCGAGATCCGCCGACGGGCCGAGGCACTGGCGGCTCAGATCATCGAGCTCTGGCCGGGACCGGACGAGGGCATCGTCGTCGTGGACGATCGGGAACGGGCGGCCGGCATCTGGCGGCGCCTCGGCGAGATCCTCGCGGAGGTTCCCGCGGGCCGGTGGACCACCTACGGTGACGTCGCCGCCCTCGCTGGTACGGCGCCTGTACCCCTCGGCACCCGACTCGCGGCCGGTGACGAGCCGTACGCCTACCGGGTGCTCCAGGCAGGCGGCACCGTGTCTCCGGGCTTCCGGTGGCCATCCGGCGACGCTACC
Organism: Cellulosimicrobium sp. NPDC057862; assembly: GCF_042797035.1. Lineage (NCBI taxonomy): Bacteria > Bacillati > Actinomycetota > Actinomycetes > Micrococcales > Promicromonosporaceae > Cellulosimicrobium > Cellulosimicrobium sp. NPDC057862. Next base: position 233,130 of record NZ_JBHVMH010000001.1, on the reverse strand, counting down.
GTCTCGCCCAGGGCTCTGCTGGAGACGGAGGGCGTCCGGTTCGACTCGCTCGGCCGCGCCGACGCCGCGCAGCGCATCAGTGCCGCGGAGCTCGCGATGTCCCTGGGATGGAGCGACGACGCCGGCACGGACGGCCCCGATCTCCTCGGGTCTGGAGACGCTGAGAACGTCTCGGCGACGGTCGAGGGACGCCCGGACGCACGCCGGCGGCGTGGGGGGAGCCGGACGACTCTCGGCGACCTCCTCGACGCGGGGCTCATTGCGCCCGGTGCCCGGCTGTACGCGCGAGGAGGTGTCGTGGTCGCAAGCGTCGGTGCCGACGGCCTCATCGATCTGGGTGACCGGAAGTATGAGAGCTTGTCAGCGGCCGGTATCGCCGTCGCGGGGCATGCGATCAACGGATGGTCGTACTGGCGGATCGACCGTGGCACTGGACGTGTCCCGTTGAGCGTGCTCCGTGACGAGCTCACGGGTCGCGGCGACTGACCGTCGGAAGCACTGCATCCGGCGCCAGGTCGATGTGCGCCCACGACAGGTCGGCGTCGCCGGCGAGCCGGAGCAGGTCCTCCTGGCGCGCCTGGCCGATGACGCTGCGGTACGCCCCGACCGTCCGGCGGAGGCGTCGGTAGCGCGACGCCTCCTTTGACAGAGGCAGCGCGGGGACGTAGCGCTCGATCGCGGCTCCGCCCGGCGCGGCGCACACCCACGAGGGGAAGATCTCCGTCGCTCCGTCGGGGCGGTCTTGTGAGGCCGCGTCGAACGCGGCGGCCCAGGGGTCGGCGTCGGTCGAGGCGAAGGCGACGTAGCCGTACAGCTGCGCGACGTTCTTGCGCACGGCGTGCCCCTTGTACCGGTGGACCCGTCCCTCGCGCTGCTCGAGGTCGACGGGGTTGCCGGGCAGGTTCCAGTGCACGACGGCGTGCGAGTACGTGTGGAAGTCCAGCCCTTCCTGCCCGACGGACGTGGACGCCAGCACGAACGGCCAGAACGGTGAGTTGAAGGCCGTACGGACGTGCTCCTCGCGGACCTCGGCGCCCTCGTCCGTGGTGCCGCGTCCGAATCGCGCGGCGAAGTGCGTGCGCACCCGTCGGTCCTCGACGTGGACCTGCCCATCGGCGACCCGGATGTCGTCGATGGCTGACGTCGGCGTCCGCAGCTGCAGTGCGCCGCGCAGCACCTCCCCGATCCGCGCGGCGCGCTCGTGCACCGTCTTGTCCACGAGCCCCTCGGACTCCACGAGGGTGTGGGCGTACTCGTCGAGCACGGCCTGGAGTCCACCGTCCGCGCAGTAGTCCAGCACGGAGCGCCAGTACGCGGTGTCGTCCCGGGTGGCGTCGGCCCGTTCCGCGTCCACGAGCGACTGCGTCTCGGGACGGTTGAAGAGCGAGCGGAACCCGCCGCCGATCCCGAAGGCGATCTCCCGGACGTCGGCGTCCGACGCCCACCAGCCCTCGGGTGTGGCGTCCGAGGCGGAACCGACCGCGCGCCCGAGCGCGCGCAGCGTGCAGGTCCCAGGGGCGGCGAGCGCCGCGACGGTGAGCACGTCGACGAGGTCGTGGGGTCGCGCCCCGAGCTCGTCCGCGCGGATCTCGCGGGCGGCCGCGACGTGCCGCTCGAACGCCCGGGCGTGCCCGGCGCCGTCCGGCTCATCAGCGTCCTCGTCGTGGCCGAGGACGTCGAAGAAGCCGTCCTGCTCGGCCCCGCGTGCGGCGTCGAGCAGGAGCGGCGCCGCCCAGTACCAGCGCTGATCGGCACCCGGACGCAGCGAGGGGTCACCTGGTGGCAGGGACGCGAGCATCGACTCCACCTCGGCGCGCACGGCCGCGTCGACCTCGCCGCGGGCCAGTCGACGTCCTGCGGCCCGCGCGTGCCGCAACGGGTCGCCCGCGTCGGCGAGCGCGACGGACGGGTAGGAGAGGAGGAACGTCGGCATGCCGTCGAGTCGGCCCTCGGAGATCCGGTACTGCAGGCGCGGCGTGGGCGCTGGGTCGCCGTACCGGCGCCGACCGCCGCTCGCTGCGGTGGCCGCACGACGCTCCGCCTCGTAGCTCACGACGACGGAGATCGCCTTGGGCGCGACGTTCCAGGCCGAGAACGCGAGCCGCTTGGTGAACCGCGCGAGCGCCGGGTCGGCGAACGGGCCGGCGGGCTCGTAGTACGGGAGCGACGGCGGGAGCCACGCGAGCCGCCATGCCCCGCGGTCGAGCACGTCGGTGACCAGGCCGCGCATCTTGGCGTTGCCCGGGTCGAGGCGCTCGTACGCCTCGACGACGTCGTACGGCAGCAGTCCCCGTGCGCTCGCGAGCGCCGAGGTGACGGCCGGCGCGTGCGCGGCGACGGCGTCGTCGAACAGGGTCTTCACCTTGTACGCGCGTCGGTCCATGAGGTTGAGCGTGTACGGGGTCGAGCGCCAGAACTCGAGCATGTCCTGGCGCTGCGCGCCCGACGCCGCGTGCACGGCTCGGGCGACGTCGTCGAGCGACGCGTGGTCCAGGAGATCGCCCGCGGTGACCTCGACGCCGGGGAGCGGGACCTCGCGAAGCATGCCGTCCTTCTCGCGCGTCGCCGCCAGGCGTTCCGTCCTGCAGATCACGCGCCGCAGCTCGTGCTCGACGGCGTCGCGCGCCGTGACCGCCCGCGCGACAGCGGACTCGTCGGTCGGCGCGAGCATCCCCTCGCGCATCGTCGCGAGCCCTGCCCGCACCGTCGCCGCGCGGTCGGCACCGGCGAGGAACTCGACCGTGCTGACAAAGTCGCCGTAGTGGTCCTCGCCGTCGGGCTCGTCGGGCAGCGTGTACATCTTGTAGGGCGTCGCGGACAGCAGGAGGGTGCGCACAGCGGTGCCGTCCGTGCCCGCGTACCTGACGAGGGAGTGCAGCAGCTCTGCTGCTTCGCTCTCGGCGTCTGACCGCATGAGCTCGCTGAAGCGCTGGAACTCGTCCATGACGACGAGGTCGGGCTCGAGCCGCTCGATCGCAAGCCGCGCGACGGTGGCGCGCATCGCGCCGATGATCCTCGACCGTCGGCGCGAGAGGTCCTTCGCAGGGTTCCCGCGCAGGTAGTTGAACTCCTGGACGCACTCGACCAGCTCGTCGAGGAGCTTCCCGCCGTGCGGCCCCGGGGCGCGCGAGAGCTGCTCGGCGAACTCGGCAGCGAAGTCCAGGTCGAGCTCGTGCATCCGGTGGCGTCGGAAGCGCTCGACGTCCGCGGTGAAGTTCTTGAGGCTGGAGGAGTCGCGGAAGAACTGGAGCCAGCGTCGGGGCCGCACGTCGAGGTCCTGTGACCCGTGCGCGAGCATCCAGTACATGACGACGCGCTCGAGGGTTCGCCCGCCGCCGCTCGTCACCTGGAGCGACGTCCCAGGGGTGAACGAGACGAAGTTGAGCTTCTTGCCCGCGAGCTCGCCAGTGACGAGCGGCATGAGGGTGAGGCGCTCCGCGTGGAGCGGCTCGTGCCCGCGGAGGGTGAGGCGGGCGAGGTTCTGGCGGGCGATCTGCTGGTTGGAGCAGATATACACGATGTCGATCCGGTCGACCGCGTCCCACAGCTGGTCGACGGCCTTGGCGATGACGCCCTTCGCGACCAGCGTCTTGCCGAGCCCCACCTCGTCGGCGACGAGGAAGCGGTGGCTCGGGTCGGTGTCGTCCCACAGGCGCGCGTGCACGTGGTCGACGGTGCGTCGCTGGAAGTCCTTGAGGTGGCGCAGGACGTCGTCGACGTCCGGCCGTTCGTGCGGGTGGCGGTCAGCGGGCACGGCGCGCCTCCTCGACGACGGTCCACAGCTCGGCGAACCCCTCGGGGACGAGGTCGTCGCCGTCGGGCATCTCGGTCAACCGGTCGACGAGCTGCGCGACGCGGTCCAAAGCCTCGTCGCCGTGCGCGACCGCGCGCACGAGCGGCTCGAACAGGTCCGGCGTCGGGCCGCCCGGCGCGACCCACGAAGCCCTGGCCGGGTCGCCGACCGGACCGGTGGCGAACGGGGACGCCGCCGCAGGGTCGGCGAGGAGCAGGGCGAGATAGCGCGCGACGTCGTCCCGGCTACGCAGGGCGTCGCGGACCGCGGCGTGCCGCCGCTCGGCGACGTCACCGTCCAGGCCGAGCACGACGACGCAGCGCCGGGTCGCACGCTCGTCACCCGTCCCGGCCGTCGTCTCCACGGCGAGGAACGGGGTGACGGCACGAAGGCTCAGGCCCTCCCACGCGACGTCCGCGCCCTCGTGGAACAGCCGTGCGTGCAGGTCGGCCGGCAGGGTCACCGGCCACGTGACCGTGGTGGCGCCGGGCACCGGCTCGGGCAGGCCGTGCGTCCCGACGACGAGGCGCGCCGTGGGATCGCCGTCGCTGCCGTCCGCGTCGTCCGTGGTGAGGCTTGCGCGCAGTCGGGACGCGGCGAGACGCCGGTGGAAGTCGTCGATGTCGAGGGCGGTGGACTCGGCAGGGTCGACGACCGGCTCGGGCGAGCGCGGCGCGAACGCGTCCAGCACTTTCGCCAAGCCCGGGACGTCCTTCGCACCGTCGAGCGTGGCGCGCACGCCGACGTCGGCGGTGCGGCCCTGCAGGGCGACCGCCAGCTCGACGTTCCCGCCCCATGCCGCCGTGGTGAGGTTCGCGCTTCCGGTGACCGTCGTGCTGTCTCGACCGGAGTCCACGACGACCGTCTTGGCATGCAGACCGTCGCGGACGCGATCCGTCTCGCGGACGGGACCGGCGGTCGAGCGGGGGTCGCCCGACGAGGCGGCGCCGTCGTCCGAGGACGGGTCGCGCTCGGCCGCTGACGACAGGGTCCGGGTCGCCCAGCAGTCGAGCGGGATGGTGCCCAGCCGGTCGAACGTCTCCGCGCGGGAGACGAGCGTGCGGTCGTCCGCGTCGGGGAGCCTGCGGAGCAATCCGGCGTCGAGGAACGGGCTCACCGCGAGGACGCGGTCCGCGGCGTCGGGGAACGGCCAGGGCGTCGGGACACCGTCGAGCCCGAGGGGCAGGACCTCGGCGCTCCGGAACGGTGTGGGCGGGGCGAGCCGCGCGTTCGCGACCGACGCGGCGACGGACTCCACCTGCGCGGCGCGGTCCTCGGGGAGCGGGGACGTCGCCAGGTGGGGGAGAGCGCGCAGGAAAGCGCTGATCGGGGCGGGGGCGACCGGCTCGGCGGCCGATTCGTCCTCGTCCAGGACTAGCACGGTGTCCCAGGACAGGTCGAACGTCAGGTTGCGGCTGAGCACGACGAACCGGTGGCGGTACGCATCGTCGTCGTCGACGAACCGCAGGGTCCACGACTTGGGATGGAACAACCGACCCGGTGCCGGGGCCATGACCTGGTGCACGGCCCCCTCGACGAAGGTGAGCACCGAGCGGTACGACGCCGGCACGCTGATCCCGCCGGCCTGGCAGAAGACCGTGGTGAGCTCGCTGTAGCGCTGGACGGCCTCGAGCAGGCCGATGGGATCGGTCGCGGCGAGGTCGTCGCCATCGACCTGGGCGCTCGCGTCGAGCGTCGCGAACGTCACGGGACCCAGCAGTAGCGCGGTGAGGTCGAGCGAGTACGTCGTGGCGATCGCGGCGTCGACGCGCAGGCCGACGGGCGGGCGGAGGGCGTCGGTGAGCAGGACGCGGGTATCCGGGGTGAGCATCAGGCGGGGGTCCTTGCAGTGAGGAGCGCGTCGGTCGGCTGCCCACGTCGAATGGTGCTCGGGGGGTCGGGCAGAGCGGACAGGAGGTCGTCGAGGAGCCGCCGGGTCACGCCCCACCGGTAGTCGAGCAGTCCGGTGCCGGACTCACCCTTCCACGCCTCGCGGGCCGATCTGTTTGTGAGTCGTGCGCGTCCGCCCTTGAGGCCACGCTCCCGCTGGGCGACGAGGTCGCGTGCTCGCGACGAGTCCTCGACGCGGTCGCCGTCGAGCAGGACGTCGAGCCACGCGTCGGTGAACCTGCGGGTCGGCAGCGGGATCCGCTCGTTGCGTGCCGTCAGGACGCTCCACAGCTCGCCGCGGTCCCAGCCGTCGAGGGCGCGCGTCTCGACGAGCTCCTCGTGCCAGTCGTCGAGGCGCTCCCGGTAGTGGTCGACGACGTCCGGGATGGCAGCCGACTCGGCGACGAGGAGGTTGTACAGGAGCGCGGCACCGTGCATCGCGAGGCTGAACCGCGTTGCGTGGTCGACGACTGATTGAAGGTCGCTCGGCACACCGACCAGCGAGAGCTCCGCGGCCGAGGCGGCGTCGAGATCGACGGCGTCGCGGTGCTCGAGGAGCCATCCGAGCAGCGAACCGTGGGTCGTCGTGCGCAGCCGTTCGAGGAGGACCTCGGCCTCCTCGGGGCGCAGGTCGAAGGTCGTCGACCGCAGCAGGTCCTCGGGAGGTTCGAGGCCGGCGAGGTCGAAGCCGGCGTCCAGAGCCCTGTCACGGGCGCCCGGGTCGTCCGTCTCGGTCCGGCCACGGCCCGCGCCACGGAGAGCCGAGCCGCGGCGCAGATGCCCGACGACGCTCGTGTCCCAGGTGCGCAGGTGCCAGCGGCCGAGGGGTCCCCAGTAGACCTCGCTCGGCATGCGCTTCAGCTTCGCGCGGGCGGTCTGACCGAGGATGCCCTGGTTCCGGCCGCGCTCCTCGTCCCGGTAGCCCTCGAGCAGCGACTCGATGAGCCGCACCTCGTCGGCGCGCAGGCGACGCACGGCGTCGTCGACGGTCGAGGTGCCACGGACCGCACGCTGCACCAGCCACGGGACGAACAGCACGTACCGCAGCCGGGTGAGCAGCGTCGACGTCCCCGGGAAAAGCGCGTCGGAGAACGTGTCCCGGATCGACCCGATCCCCAGCTCGTCGACCGTGCCCTGCTCCTTGAACAGGTCGACGACCTCGAGCATGCGACGACGCTGGGCGTGGTCGGTGTCTAGCCAACCGAACGATGACGCCACGTGGTCCTCCTCTGACGCTGGCTACTGAAGCGTAGGAGTGAAGTGTCGGTCTGTGGACGCTTGCAAGGGTGAAGTTGGACCCGCGTCCGGTACTGACGCGGCATGGCGAGTGCGCTAGCTCCGTGTGGCAGGCGGTGGTAGCTTGAGCGCGTGATCGCCCAGGACTCGGGCGGTTGTGGACAGGGCATGCGCCGCGGGCTTGCCGCGCTAGCGTCGGGTCTGCCCGGACCGGCGCGACCGGGCAGCGTCGTGGGCGGAGGAGGAAGGTTGGTCTCGACACTGGACGGGTTCACGTTCGTCGATCTGTTCGCCGGTATCGGGGGGTTTCACGCCGCACTTGCTGACCTCGGTGGACGTTGCGTGTACGCATGCGAGACAGATCCTCGGGCGAGGAAGGTCTACGAGAAGGCGTGGATCGAGCCGGACCGGAGCAGGGGTCACTCCTATCCGTTCGCAGAGGACATCAATGACGACGTGGCGTACGTCGAGGAAGACGCGCTCCCCGCGGCTCAGGACGACCTCAAGGAGTTCCCCGAGCACGATGTGCTCGCTGCGGGATTTCCGTGCCAAGCGTTCAGCAAGTCGGGGAAGCAGCACGGGGTGCTGGACGAGACCCGAGGAACCCTCTTCTACAACATTCTTCGGATCGTCCGCGCTAAGCGGCCTCGGGTCGTCTTCCTCGAGAACGTGAAGAATCTCGCTGGACCCAAGCATCGCGACACCACGTTCAAGACGATCATTCGGGCCCTTCACGAGCTTGGGTACGTCGTCGCGGCCCACCCGACCGTCATCTCACCGCACAGGATCTCTCCTCGGCTCGGCGGTACGCCGCAGATGCGTGAACGCATCTACATCATGGCGATCCACGGAAGTGCGCTGGGTGACGATCTCCAGACCGGAGCAGAGCGCATCGAGTGGACGAGGAAGAGCAGAGCATCCCTCGCGACGGCGCCGCCCTTTGCGGCCTTCGAGTACGACGGTTGGGACCCTGGTCAGTGGCGGATCCGCTCCACACCCCTGGCGCTCTACGGAGGTGAGCCGATTCTCGTCGGCGACGCTCGGCTAGGGGACGTCAGCCGGTACGCCGTAGGCGAAGAGGGCCCGGCCATCGCGGCGTGGGACGGCTTCGTCCGTGAAGTCGTCAGGCGTCGCACGCTCAGGAGAGACGACGGCCGCCGGCGGCTCCCTGGGCACCCCATCTGGCTCGGGGTTCTCGACGAGGGCTGGCTCGCCCAGGAAAGGGCTGACGCTGAAGGCAGGCGGCCGACGCACGACCCCGATGATCGCGGTTGGAAGCACGCCTTCCTGGACCTCAACGAGCGCTTTGTCGTCGACTACCGACATGAGATCAATGCCACCCTGGGCGACACCGTCCTCTCCTTCGAGCGCAGCCGCCAGAAGTTCGAGTGGCAGGCGCAGGACGCCTCGTCGCTCGACGAGTGCCTGATCCAGCTCCGCCCGTCGGGCATCCGGGTCAAGAAGGCGACGTACACCCCGGCTCTCGTCGCGATCAACCAGACCCCGATCCTGGGTAAGGAGCGTCGCCGGATCGCACCGCTCGAGGCGGCTCGACTTCAGGGCTTCCCCGATCGTGTCGCGCAGATCATGACGAAGAGTCAGCCCGACAGCGCGTCCTACAAGCAGCTGGGCAATGCTGTGCACGTCGGGGCGGTGGCGTTCGCACTCGCCCAGTTTCTCGGGCACTTCGAAGAGATCGCGGGCCTCGATCCACGGCTTCAGGGCGCTCGCCACGCGTGGCGCGACCGATGGGAGGCCGGAGACGAAGCGCACGGCGTTGTCAGCAGGAAGGGGCTCCCCGTCGGGGGCGCGACCGATGACGACGAACCGCGAGCTGCCTGAAGGGGTCGCTGCGCGTCCGCAGCGTGTCCCGGCACACCCAGGCTCAGCCTCGGCGCGTGTCTCGGAGAAGATGAGCCGTGCGCGCAGGAGAGATACGAAGCCTGAGCTTGCGCTGCGCAGGGTGCTCCATGCGCACGGGCTCAGGTACCGGGTCGCGTTTCCCGTCCCGGGGCAGCGTCGGCGGACGATCGACATCGCGTTCACGCGGCCAAGGGTCGCGGTGTTCGTCGATGGGTGCTTCTGGCACGGCTGTCCGGAGCACGGAACCTCACCGCGCTCGAACAGCGAGTGGTGGCGGATCAAGCTCGCGGCGAACCACGCGCGAGACCTGGACACGAACAGGCTGCTCGAGCAGCAGGGATGGCTGGTCCTCCGCTACTGGGAGCATCAGGAGCCGTCCGCCGTGGCCGCCGAGATCGAGCGTGTCCTCTCGGGCGTGCGCAAGAGGCAGGTCAGCTCTCCGCAGCGTTGACGATAAGCTGGAGCGCACGCGCCGTCGAATGGCCGTACCCGTCCCTGACAGCGCGATCTGCCACTTCAGGATCGATGCCCAAGGTGTCGAGCACGCCGATCGCGACTCTGGCGATCTGTGACCACTGGACGGACGTCTGCGTCTTGGAGGGGCGTCCCCACTCGGCGGCCGAGCGGACGCGCAGCTCTTCCTCGTGCCGACGCAGCTCCTCTCCGACCTGATCGCCCAGAACGGCGCCAGCGAGGCAGACCCCAGCCAGACTTGCCACGAGCTGGAGGTCGTGCCAGCGCGCGCCGTGCTTGCCGTCCTTGAAGTGGTCCGACCACGCGTCGGCGGCGCGGTGGGCTCGCATGCCCGTGGCGACCAGCCGAAGCGCGTCGCTGATGACCCTTTCGTCGCGGAGCGGGTCGCCGGGGCGCTGAGCCCGGTCCAGGAGCGCATTGATCTGGTTCGCGGTAGACAGACGGCGAGGTTCGCCGTCGTCGTTCAGAGAATCGAGGAAGAGCGTGGAGAAGAGCCAGGACAAGACCTTCGTCCGCCGGTAACGAGAGTCGGGGACCCCGGAGTCGGAGAGGAACGTCGAGATCGCGCTCACGTGCGAGGAGACCGGGGAGAGGAACGATGCGGCGGCGCGGATTCCTGGCCCGTCACCAGCCGATACCGCGAGGGCACGCATCAGGAGGAGTTCGTGGTAGACCGCGTTCCGGATCTCCTCCGCGTTGAGGTGCTTTCCCTGCTTGTTGTAGAGGCTGAAGACCTCGTGGATCTGGCGGGGCGTCGCCTCTGTGTACTCGATCACGGGGACCTTGTAGTCCGTCGTCGCCTCGAAGATGTCGCGAACCGCGACGTGCTCGCCGCCGACCCGCACGAACTCGTCGGCGATCTGGTGAAAGTACTTGCCTGCCAACGGGGCGAGATCGCCGCTCAGCCCTGCCGACCCAGCAGCAAGCTTGAAGGGGAAGTAGTAGGAGCGCTCCGCAGTGGCCGTCAAGGCCTCGCCGGTCGCCTTCTTCCACGCCGTTCGAAACTGCGGATAGTTGGTCCGGAAGAGATGGGCGAGATCGAACCCTGGGTACTCGCGTGTCGCTGACTCGACGACCTCGAGCGCGGCTGGGTGAGCGCCGATGAAACGGAGGATCGACGTGAGTCGCTGCTTGCCGTCGACAACCTCGAAGGGCGCTTCCGCCGCCGACTTTGGACGCAGGATGATGACGGACGGCAGCGGGATCCCTCGGAGGATCGACTCGATGAGGAGCTGCGAGTCGCCGGTGGGCCACACGTCGCCGCGCTGGTAGGAGGGACTGAGCTCGAGCCTTCGCGACTTTGCCCGGGAGGCGAAGTCGTGGATCGACCACACTTCGGCCTTGGCCCGGATCGGGCCTGAGACGGTCGTGTCGACGGTGTCGTCCCACGCCTCGACCCAGGTCGTGGTGGCACTCGCACGGCTGCCGCTCTCGACGGCATCGAGGAAGACGTCACGAAGGTTGAGCGCTCGGTCGACCCGCGTGCGGAGAAGGTCGAGCCCGTGCGGCGTGAGCGTCACGATGTCCTGGTGCACCGTGTACATCTCGTGCGGGGTGCCGGAGCCGAGGCCCTCGAACAGAGACTTCGCGAGGCGCTCCGTTGGCGCGATCGGATCGAGACGGCTGTCGAGACGCAGCCAGTCCTGCACGGCTGCTACCAGGTCGAGCCAGGAGCCGTCGTCAAGACGAACGTCGTGCTCGGTGAACTCCTCGGACTGCTCGACCTCGGTCGGGTGCGGGCTCGTCGCAGACAACGATGCAAGCCCTACAGCGATCGCTCGTTCGATCTCGCGACGGTCGTCAGCGTCAGTCTCGCCACCCAGGTAATCCATGATCTCGCCGTCTCGCCATCTCGTCAGGTTCCGTCGCCGACGCAAGGATCGTAGCCACTTACGGAGGGGGAGTCTGCAGCCGCTCGAGGCGTTGGCTTACCCGCCAGGGAGATTTCGCCCCCTCGACGGTCGAGATCACGGACATGACGGACTACGGTGCACGTGTTGGGACGACCGACATGTGCAGCGTGGCAGGGAGCAGCAGCATGATTCCAGACAGGGACGCCTGGGCAGGGTACGACCGTTGGAACGATCTTCTGGCTGCCGAGCTGTTCCCCGAGACCGAGCAGCCGGCGCCGGTCTACCTGGATCTCGAGGCAGACGTTCTCTCGCGAGTCGCTGCGCGTATCGGGGTACCTGAAGATGGGGTGGTGCAGGCGCTGGCGGCCGCGGTGGCGAGTACCGTCGAGGTCGAGAGCGCGCGCGCTTTTCACCATCACCGGCAGCGACTTTCCGTGTGGAGGACGGGTGATCGCGAGCGCGTCAACCCCTTGATCGCGCTCCTCGCGGTCTTCAGCCTTGCCGCCGAACGCATGGCGAGCGGCGAGGGTATGTCGGCGAACAACTACTACGGTCGCCTCGCGACCCTTCTTGGCGGTAAGGCCGAAACTCTCGGCAAGGCCTATCGCACGATCGCAGAACCGTTCTGGGGGAGCCTCAATCTCTGGCTCACGACCGTGGGGGGTGCACGAGGGCTTCCGACCGCGTATTCGGTGGGGATGCGGTTCGTCGGCCTCGCGGTCTCCCAGGCGCTCGTGCGGGAGGCCGATCGGCGGCGCCTCGAGCGGTTCTTCTCGGACTTCGACCTCGCGCCCCGATCGGAGCTCCCGCCGGCAGAGCTGACCCCGCTGCTCGGCTCGTGGATCGACCAGAACCCGAGCCCGGCGACGAAGTACCTCGTAGCGCTCTGGAGCAGGTCTGGACTCCAGGACCGCGTAGCCGAGGTCGCGGCGACGCTGCTGAGCGAGTGGGACGGCATCGACTCGGAGACCGAGGGTCTCGGTCCGCGCGGGCGCGCGTCGCTCGCGATGTCCATCACGGCCTTCCCTCGTAAGCAGGTGAGGCTTCGACCTGTGTTCTTCCTGCCCCGCCCTGAGCAGTCGCGCAGCGTCGTGCTCCATGGGGAGCGGGACGAGAAGTTAGTTCTCGTGCAAAGCTCAGCCGCAGCCATGAGCTTCCAGGACCCGGGCATCATCGACGCCGCGAGCCTGCTCGAGGGCGTCCTCGAGGTGGAGGACGAGCTCGCCGGTACGATCCGTCGTCGTCCTCGCGGGCTCGTCGTCTTCCGCAAGGACGACCTGACTGGCGACTGGGTCGAGGTGCAGCAGGTGCTCATGGGCGACGACGTGGTCGTTCTCGTCGCTGATCGGCTCCGGCAGCGGGTCGAGGGGATCCTGGCTGAGGTGTCGCGCCCGGGTTGGGAGCCTCGGGAGCTGCCGGGGGTGCCGGAGGGCTGGACCTTGCTCCAGCGCGTCGAGATCTTCTCGCGGCCGTCGGACGCCGAGCAGGCGCACACCGACGTCCGCGCCCTGGTCCCGCTGACCAGCAGCCAGCTCAAGCTCGCAGGTGGTCTCGCGCTTCCCGGCCCTCTCCGCAACCGTTGGCACTCGGCACGGCCTCCCGAGCTGCGCGCGGTGAGCGATGTCGGCGAGCCGTTCTCGGTGCGTCTTCTCGATCTGGGCGCGCCGGGTGACGACAGGGACGACGAGGTGGAGCTTGGGCGCTGGGATGACGGCGGCTCCGGTTCGGTCATCCAAGACCTGGCCGGGCTGGAGCTCGAGGACGGGGACTACGCGGTCGAGCTTCGCACCGGGGAGACGGCGCTGTCTCGCAAGCAGTTCTCGTTGCGGTCGTCTTCCACACCCGAGGCCTCTCTCTGGGAACGCGCCGAGACGATCGAGCATGCGATGAGCGCCCCCCTCTCCCTTCTCGGTGCGGGTGATCCTTCTGCGAGGGGGCCAGTCGTGCAAGGCGTCGTGATCGACGCGGATCCAACGTCTCCGGAGGCTTCGACGGCGCAGCCACCTCGCAAGCCCTGGTGGATCTCGGGACGCGACCGGGAGAGGGCGACCAAGGTCGTCCTCCGGAGGCCGAGCCAGGACTCCTGCTTCTACTCGGGCATGCACCGATTCGAGCTGGAGACCGCGATGTACGACTCGAAGGGCCGCCCGCTCAGCACGTCCACGATGGGTGTCTGCGAGGGCTGTGGACTGCAGAAGCGATACTCCTCGAGCTACTGGCGGAACAAGAAGAAGTTCGAGCGTCAGCAGGCTCGTGCAGCGACGGCACGTGTCGATGTCGCTGCGCTCCCCCCGTCCGAGGACCGTGGCGGCGACCTGGACGAGGACTGGGAGGTCGCGCTCGACGCGTTGCGCTACGCCGGCGGCGGCCCGATAGCCGTTCTTGAGCGTGTCGCTCAGCAGCTCGACCCGAGCCGCGTGTTCGTCAAGGAGTTCACGAGCACGCTCGAGGCGCTCGGACACATCGAGGTGCGACGGTCGCCAGAGACGCTCGCGCCCGTCGCGTGGGAGGTCTGCCCGACGACAGTCGTGGACACGGGCAGCGAACGTGTCCTCACCGGCTTCTGGAGCAGGCCGCTGGTGGACGACGCGACCGCGTCGATCGAGAACAACGGGGGTCGGGTCGTCTCCACCAGGCAGGTCAAGGGCCCGGACCGCTGGGCAACCACCGCGACGGACGATGAGCTGCTGGAGTGGCTCGACGTCGACGGAGTCCTGGTGGCCGGGCGCGCCGGACCGGAGCTCGCTCGTCTTCTTCCTGCGCTGAGCACGGTCATCGGCGCTCTCCCGCGGACGCGAGCGGCGGGACACCTGGACGTCCAATCGTTCGACCCCGCGCGCTCCTCCTGGGTCGACGGCGTCGGCATCGACGGCGTGGGCGCGTACCGGGTCGGCAGGTACGCCTCCCTGTACCTCCTGCGCACGGAGGCGGACGTCGCGAACGGAACCGTGGCGCTCGCGGACGTCTACCTCGTGAAGCACGCCGCCTCCGTAGCCCTGTGCGGCAAGCCTCTGCTGGCGTACCAGGAGGAGACCGGCGACCTCGCTGTGCCACTGGGAGCGAGTCTTCCCGGGATGTACCAACGAGCAGCCGTCCTCGACTCCGGAAGGTCGCCAGAGCGACGTCGCGGCTATCTCGTCTATCCCGGTGTGTCTCGTGAGGTGGCGCACCGACTGACCTACCTGATCGAGAACTGAGGAACGATGGCCTCCCAGCCCAACCCCGTCAGCGTCGGCGACAACCTTCGCGAGACGCTCCTGCGCTACATCGACACGGCGTTCTACCTCCGTGACGAGTCGCTCCGTCGCGAGCGCCGGCGGCTCCTCACGGAGGAGACACCGCTCGTTCCGCACCCTCTGCTCGAGCCTGTTCTCCCGTACGACGGGACGGAGGATGGTCTCGAGGCGTGCGCAGCCGCAGGCCTGCGCCCTCACGAGGCGCGATGGCTCCTCGGGGGGCTCTTCGGCGTCGACAACGTTGACGGCCTCATGCTGCGACAGCACCAGGCTGACGCTCTAGCGGTGGCGATGAGTGAGGTCGTCACGACCAACCCGGTCGTGACGTCGGGCACGGGCTCGGGAAAGACAGAGTCCTTCCTCCTTCCGGTCCTCGCTCGACTGCTGATCGAGGCACGTGACTGGGCTCCTGGTCCTCGATCAGAAGTTCGATGGTGGGACAGCGCGCCACTGCGCTGGACCGCCGTGCGGTCGGGTGAGACCAGAGATCCGGCGGTCCGGACGCTCGTGCTGTACCCGACGAACGCGCTCGTCGAGGACCAGATGTCGCGACTGCGGCGGACGGCCCGTCGTATCCAGGACGCTGGAGGGCCGGCGCTGTGGTTCGGCCGGTACACCTCCGCGGCTCCGGGCGGGACGACCCTGCCGTCGTCCACGGGAACCCACTCGCGGCTGGCGACAGTCGCCGAGGAGATGCGCAAGCTGGTCGACGAGTACGACTCGCTGGCGGCAGCCGATGCGTCGATCACGGACTTCCTGTCCGATCCGCGGCGCGTCGAGCTCCTGACGCGGTGGGACATGGTCCGGACACCGCCCGACATCCTGGTGACGAACTACTCGATGCTCAACATCATGCTGATGCGGCAGATGGAGGAGCCGATCTTCGAGGCGACGAGGCGGTGGCTGGAGGCAGACCGGTCGCGAAAGTTCACCCTGGTGGTCGACGAGCTGCACCTCTACCGGGGTACGCAGGGCTCAGAGGTGGCCCTCATCCTCCGCAACCTGTTGCTCAGGATCGGGCTCGCCGCTGACTCGCCGCAGCTGCGCGTCATCGGGACGAGCGCCTCCCTCGATGCGGACAAGGGCGAGTATCTCGAGCAGTTCTTCGGCGTTCCGAGAGCGTCGTTCGAGCAGATCAGTGGCGCGCCCCGAACAGTCGACGTCACGCTTCCTGTCCGTCTCGACGACGCCCTGTCCGGCCGTTCATCTGCAAGCCTCGAGGCGATCCTGGCGAGCGCGTGCCGCGACGGGGACGCACCTCCCCGCGCCACCTCTCTCGAGGACATCGAGACGCGCGCGTTCGGCGAGGGGACGGGCGGGCTGGAGAGAGTGACCCGTGCCCTCGAGAAGATCGTGGAGTCACCGTCCTCGAACGCCATCCCCTTCAGGGCCCACTACTTCATGCGGACGATGCGGGGCATGTGGGCGTGCAGCGACCCGGAGTGCACCGAGGTTCCCGGCGAAGGTAGGTCCGTACCCGGGGTCGGAAGGCTCTTCGCCCGCCCGGCCCGTCAGTGCGCGTGCGGTTCTCGGGTGCTCGAGCTGCTCTACTGCGGGAACTGTGGCGACGCGAGCCTCGGCGGCCATGTCCTCTCCTCGCTGGACGACGGAGGGGCCTTCCTCGGCGTCGACCCGAGCGAGAGCGACGCGGAGAGAGCGCGACTCGTGTTCGAGCGGCGCCGGCACGAGTACCGCTGGTACCTGCCCCGCCGAGAGGGAGTCGGGATGTCGTGGCAGCACACGGGGCCCGGCAAGAAGCCGTGGAAGTTCAACTTTACCGCTGCGTCGTTCGACCCTCGGTCCGGATTCCTCCGGCCAGGTCCTGACGAGGCGACGGGGACCGTGGTCACGAGCTCCGGCCCCGACGCCTCCTGGGAGCCACCGGCACTGCCTTCGCACTGTCCGCGCTGCGGGCACCACCGGCGACAGCGGGGCTTTGAGACGGGCCGTGTCTCGTCGGCGCTGCGCGCTCACACGCAGGGTGCGACCCAGGCCGCCCAGCTCCTGGTCTCCGAGATCTTCCGCGAGCTGGGCGACGACAGGGAGTCGAGCCGGACGATCGTGTTCACCGACTCTCGAGACGATGCAGCGCGCATGGCCGTAGGTCTCTCGATGAACCACTATGCCGATCTCGTCCGGCAACAGGTGCAGCAGGTGCTCGCGGCCCCGTCGGAGGATGTCGCGGCAATCCTCAGGGCTGGGGTGAGAGGAACGCTCGAGGGTGCGCTGCAGGCCCGGTACGGTGAGCTCGTCGCCAAGCACTCCCAGGTCAACCAGGCCTACATGCTCGATCACCTGGGCGTGGCCCAGGACGCTCATCGCGAGCTCATCAGCTCGTTCGAGGCCGAGCAAGCCGCTGCGGTGGCGTGGGAGTGGCCGAACCTGGTCAACCAGGTGAGCAGACGACTCGTCGAGCTCGGCGTGCCGCCTGGCGGACCGAGAGCGTCCTTGCTGAAGCTGGACGACGGCAGCCCGTGGTACCGCGCCTTCGAGCCCCCGGTGCCGGGCGAGTGGGAGCCGATCGCACCGGCCGCGCTTCGCGCGGACCTGCAGAGGAACTTCCGCAACCACCTGGCGTCGTCGCTGGGCGACGTGCTGCTCGGGTCCGCCGAGAGGGACTCGGAGGAGACGCTGGTCGCATCTCTCGTTCCTCGCAGTGTCGGGGGAGACGAGGACGTCATCGCACAGGCGGTCCGCTCGAGCCTGCGGATCATCCTCGCCGCGGACCGTTGGCTTCCTCAGGACCGCGCGTCCGACGCCAAGGGACGCGTGAAGGCGGCGGTCGACTACGTGAAGCGTGTCGCCCTGCGAGCGGGCATCGATGCCGACGAGCTGCAGGGCAGCATCGACGCTCGTCTGGCGGGGCTCCTCGACTCCGGACTGGTCCATCTCGACCGCCTCGACCTTCCGCTCGATCTCGTCCCCGCCGGAGACGACGTCTGGGTGTGCGACCTGTGCAGTCGTCGTCATCTGCATCCGTCCGCAGGTACATGCACACGAGAAGGGTGCGCCGGAGAGCTCGAGGTCGTAGCGGTGTCGTCGCTGGGCGAGTCGGACTACTACGCCTGGCTCACCGGTCAGAAGCCGCAACGGCTCGCTGTCGCGGAGCTGACAGGCCAGACCCGACCGCCGGAGGAGCAGCGCAGACGGCAGCGCGTCTTCCGAGGAGCACTTCTTCCTGCACCCAAGGAGAACAGTCGCGCGACCCCGCTCGACGTACTCAGCGTGACCACCACGATGGAGGTCGGCGTCGACATCGGGTCGTTGCGCTCGACGGTCATGGGCAACATGCCGCCGCAACGGTTCAACTACCAGCAGCGTGTCGGTCGTGCGGGTCGCGCGGGCCAGGCCTTCTCGTTCGCAGCGACGCTCTGCCGGGACCGTTCGCACGACGACTACTACTTCGCCAACTCCCACCGGATCACCGGTGACGCTCCGCCACAGCCGTTCCTCGACACCAGCCGCGTGCGCATCCTGCGCCGCGTCGTGGCGGCGGAGCTGTTGCGGCGTGCGTTCGCCTCTCTCCCGACACCGCCCGCCCCGCGGGGTGACAACGTCCACGGCGCCTTCGGCGACGTGAAGGAGTGGGAGGCTCACCGGGAGGGCGTCGAGAAGTGGTTGATGACCAGTGACGACGTTCAGCCGGTCATCGGTCGGCTGAGTGCCCTGACAGGTGTCGGTGCGGCGGACCTCGATGACGTCGCGCACTGGGTTCGGGACACCCTGGTGCTCGAGATCGATGACGCTGTCGAGAACGAGGCTCACACGCAGACGTCGCTGAGCGAACGCCTCGCCAACGCAGGCGTGCTGCCGATGTTCGGGTTCCCGACTCGGGTGCGCTACCTGTACCGCACCGACGCTGGCGGCAAGGTGACGGCGGACGAGCTGAGCGACCGCCCGTTGGGCCAGGCCGTCTCGCTCTTCGCACCCGGAGCGCAGGTCGTGCGCGACGGCTGGGTGTACACGGCGAACGGCTTTGTTGCGTGGCGCCGAGGTTTCGACAACAAGCCGTACTCCGTCAACCCCCTCTCGGCCCGCCTCACGGTGACACGGTGTCAGGAGTGCTCTGCCTCGACGGTGTCGGAGAAGTGGTCGAGCTGCCCCGTCTGCGGTTCGTCCGTGCGCGAGGTCGCGATGTACGAGCCCAGCGGGTTCAGGACGCACCCGGAGCGCACGGACGGCAAGATCGAGGATCGTCGCGCTGCTGGAGCGTCCCGTCCGGTCCTGGGGTGGTTGAACCCGGGGCAGCCGGCAGAGAGAGTCGGCGCGCTCGACGTCTGGATGCTGGAGCAGGCGAAGCTCCTCACCATCAACGACAGCAACGGTCAGCTCTTCACGATGTACCAGCACTCAGACAAGTCGGTCATCGTCCCGCTCGAGAGCAGCTCCGCGCCGACGATGCCCAAGGTGGGTGAGGCAGCGATCGGCGAGGTGCGCACGACAGACGCCGCACTGCTCCTGATCCGAGGAGCCAGCCTCGAGAGCGGTGTAGTCGCGACGGCCCGGGGCGACTGCCCGTCCGGCAACGCTGCGATGCTCTCCTTCGCGGAGGCGTTGCGTCGCGGCTGCCAGTCGGAGCTCGACATCGACCCGGCCGAGCTCACGGTGGGCATCCAGCCACGCACGATCGAAGGGGTCCGAACGGCGGCCGTCTATCTGGCGGACACGCTGGACAACGGCGCCGGCTATGCGCTCGAGCTGGCCCGCAGACGCGTGGGTTCCGTCTTGGACCGACTCCACGGCCAGATCGCCACCTCCTGGGCCGATGCTTCGCACACGAGGTGTGACACCTCGTGCCCGGACTGCTTGCGCTCCTGGGACAACCGCCACCTGCATGGCGCGCTCGACTGGCGCCTCGCGCTCGATGTCGCAGACCTGGCCCTCGGGCGTGCTCTTGACACCGACCGCTGGCGCGAGGTGACCGAGCGTGCCGCGCGAGGCTTCGTCCGAGGATTCGGGGAGGCGGTCGAGGACGGTCCGGGACGGATCGCGATCGAGGAGCGTGACGGCGTGACCGTCCTGACGGCAGGGAAGATCGCGGTCCCTGTCGGTCACCCGTTGTGGTCACGCGACGTCGACCACCTCGAGGAGGTGCAGCGTCGAGTTGCGGAGTCGCTCAGCGCCGACAGCTTCTCCGTCCGTTGGAGCGACGCGCGGACTCTCCGCAACCGCCCCGACAAGGTCTTCAGCCAGTTCGTCGCGTGACCAGGAACCCGAGAAGGAACTACCGCAATGGCCTACATCGTCTCGCTCTCGCCGTTGGACCCGCTGGAGGGTCGGCGACCACACTCGAGGTCAGACTGCACGTGGCGGGTCTCGTCTCGCGACGGAGAGCAGGTCCTCCAGCTCGACACCTACGGCTCGCCGGAGCGCAAGGACGTCGGCACGATCAGCCAGTCGATCCAGCTGGACGAAGAACGCGCTGCCGAGCTCGTCGCGGTCATCAAGTCGGTCTTCCCCGGGGTGCGTTGACAAGGATGCCCGTTCGGCGGCGGTCATGAGACTGCTCCGGCGGGTGCGCGATGTCCTCCCGGAGGACTCCCGAAAGGCCCCGAGGGCGCCCGGTCTCGCCGATAGGATCCACCAGGCAGGGGTGCTCCCTGCCGCAGCACCGCAGAGGAGTACCAGCACGTGACGACGGCGACCGACCAGTCCACCCGGCCGACGTTCACCGGAGCCCCAGGCTCCACCGTCATCGTCCGTGACGAGTCCTGGCTCGTCACGTCGATCGAGCCGACGACAGACGGTCATTTCGTCCATGTCCTCGGCCTGTCGGAGCTGGTTCGCGACACGGAGGCCGTGTTCAGCACAGCGATCGACGACGTCCAGGAGGTGGACCCTTCGGCGACCCGCGTCGTCGCCGACGAGTCGCCGAAGTACCGCCGAACTCGTCTGTGGCTGGAGGCGATGCTCCGCAAGACGCCGGTCCCCGTCGCGGACCCGAGCCTCACGACGGCGCACCGTGCCCTCGCGGACCCGCTCGACTACCAGCTCGCAGCGGTGCGCCAGGCGCTCGACCCGGACAACCTGCGCCCCCGCATCCTTCTGGCGGATGCGGTCGGCCTGGGCAAGACGCTCGAGATCGGCATGATCCTCTCCGAGCTCGCGCGCCGAGGCCGAGGGGAACGCATCCTCGTCGTCACGCCCAAGCATGTCCTGGAGCAGATGCAGTTCGAGCTCTGGACGCGCTTCGCCCTGCCGTTCGTCCGCCTGGACAGCACGGGCATCCAGAGGATCCGCCAGAAGCTGCCGGCGAACCGCAACCCGTTCGCGTTCTTCAAGCGCGTGATCATCTCGATCGACACGCTGAAGAGCGACAAGTACGTGGCGCACCTGCGCAAGCAGCGCTGGGACGCCGTCGTGATCGACGAGTCGCACAACGTCACGAACACCTCGACGCAGAACAACCGCCTCGCGAACCTCCTTGCCGAGCGCACGGACGCTCTGGTCCTCGCGAGCGCGACCCCCCACAACGGACGCGCCGAGTCGTTCGCGGAGCTGGTCCGCATGCTCGAGCCGAGTGCCGTCCGCCCGGACGGGACGCTCGTGGAGGAAGAGGTTCGGCGCCTCATCATCCGCAGGCACCGCCACTCGCCCGACGTCGCGAGCGTCGTCGGTTCCGACTGGGCGGAACGCCTCCCGCCACGCAACGAGCTCGTGCCGGCCTCGCCGGTCGAGGAGGAGATCGCGCGCGAGCTGGAGCAGGTGTGGCTGTGGCCGGCGTCCGGCCGCAGCCCGTACTCGGGCAAGGCCTTGACCCTCTTCCCGTGGACGCTCGCCAAGGCGTTCCTCTCCTCGCCGGCGGCACTCGCGGACTCGGTCCACAACCGCCTGCGCACGCTCCGGGAGCGCCAGGAGGTGGGCGTCGGCGCCGAGGTTTCCGCGCTGGAACGCCTCCAGCACCTAGCCGATGCCGCGCTGACCCAGCGCTCAGGCAAGTACGACGCCCTGCTCGCCGAGCTCCGCAGCATCGGCGTCGCCCGCACGAGCACGGCTCGTGCCGTCGTCTTCGCCGAGCGCGTCGCCACCCTCGGCTGGCTCCAGGAGAAGCTCGTCCGGGATCTCGGCATGACGAAGGACCAGGTGCAGGTGCTGCACGGGGGTCTGAGCGACGTCGAGCAGCAGGACGTCGTGGACTCGTTCAAGCTTGCGTCGTCGCCGATCCGCGTGCTGGTCACGGGAGATGTCGCCTCCGAGGGCGTGAACCTGCACAGCCAATGCCACCACCTCATCCACTACGACATCCCGTGGAGCCTCATCCGGATCGAGCAGCGCAACGGCCGCATCGACCGCTACGGGCAGAAGCTCGCCCCGCAGATCGTCACGCTCCTCCTGCAGCCGACGACGACGGACCGCTTCGGCGGGGACATCCGCGTGCTCACGCGGCTCGTCGAGCGCGAGCACGAGGCCCACAAGGCCCTCGGCGACTCCGCGTCCCTCATGGGCACGTACGACGTCGCGGCGGAGGAGAAGGCCATCGAGGAGGTCATCCGGGGGCAGAAGGACCTGGACGACGTGGTCCGCAGCCCGGAGGACGTCGCGGCGGCCGACGGCATCGACGGCTTCCTCGCGCGCCTCCTCAGCCTCGGTTCGGGCACGGAGGTGCCCGACGCCGCCCCCGTGGTCCCGACGAACGGGTCGCCGGCCGCCGTGGGCACGTCGGGCCTGTACGACGGCGAGCTCGCGTTCCTCACGGATGCGGTGCACGAGATCAGCCCGACGCCGGGTATGGCGCCGCCGAACGGGGTGGGGTGGACGCCGCCGTCGGCCCACGGCGTGGCGAGCCTCCGCCCGCCGCGCGACCTGCGACAGCGGCTGGAGGTCCTCCCACAGTCGTACCTGGACGCTCGCGACGTGACGCAGACCCTCAAGCTGGCGACCACCTCGGCGCGTGGCAAGGCGGAGCTGGTCCAGGCGCGGACCAGCGAGTCGACGTCGACCTGGCCCGAGGCGCACTACCTCGCCCCGCTGCACCCGGTCGTCGACTGGGCCGCCGACAGGGCGCTCGCCGTGCTCGGTCGCGACCAGGTGTTCGCGGTGCGCGGCGCGGTCGACCAGGTCACCGTGCTGCTGCAGGGCACGCTGACGAACAAGCGGGGACAGGTCGTCGCGACGTCGTACATCCATGCGATCTTCCCCGACGAGAGCGATCCGCAGTTCGCGCTCGCCCAGGTGTTCCCGTCGGCCTCCGAGGCGATCGCGGCGCTGGCTCTCGAGGCGGTCAACACGGGCGCACTCCGTGCCGCCGAGCAGCTGCAGCCGTTCGTGGCTGAGGCGGTGCGTGCCTCGGACGCCCCGATCGCCGACCAGGTGGCCGCCATCCGGGCCGAGACGGAGCGCCGGGTGAGCAGCTGGCAGGAGCGCAGCCGGAAGTGGCGCCTCGAGTCGCAGGTGCTCGTGCAGCGCGACGAGCTGCGCAGCCGCAAGGAGCGCGTGGACGAAGAGACGCGCCTCGCGGAGTCGATGCTCCCCGACCGGACTCTCGTGCGCCCGCTCCTCGTCGTGGTGCCGGCGACGTGGTCGGGCGCCCCTCCCCAGGTCGCCGGTCCTGAAACCTGGGTTTCACCGATCGAGGAGGACCAGCACTGATGGCGGTGAGCGACGCGATCGTCGTCGGCGAGGACTGGATCAGCGAGCACTACTTCGCGACGGACGGCAAGCAGTCGTTCCAGGCGCGCGTGCTGGACCGCCGCAAGGAGTGGGACGCCGAGACCGCGGAGGGTCGTGCGACGACGCGGTCGCGCTTCACGGAGTCGCGCGGCGAGCTGTTGTCGGTCTTCGCGTCGTTCGGCGAGGAGGGCGGTCGTAGCCCTGAGCTGCCCATGTTGTACGAGCGGTTGCGCCGGGTGCTCGGGTTCGAGGGTGCGGGCCTCGTCGCCGAGCGCTCCGGCCCGGTCCTGCGTGTGCACGCCACAGGCCTGAAGGGCGCGGCCCCGCTGGCGATCGTCGAGGCCGTCGCCGTCAAGGACGTCGAGTCGCTCCTCGCCAAGGGCGATGCGCACAAGCCGTCGCCGGCGGACCGCACGCTGCTCGTTCCGTTCGACGTGGACGAGTCCACCCAGGTCCACTCGGTCGCTCGCCTCCTGTCGTACCTGTTCGTGTCCGACGACGCGCCCGACTTCGCGCTCGTCCTCGCCGGGGGCACGGCGCTCGTCGCGGAGAGGGCGCGCTGGGCGGAGGGCCGGTACCTCGCCGTCGACCTCCAGCTCGTGGCCGAGCGCGCGGACGCGAAGCGCGGGGGAGAGATCGACCGCGCACTGACGTGCCTGGCCGCGCAGTCCCTCGCGCCCGACGCTGAGGGCAACGTCTGGTGGTCAGGCGTCCTCGAGGACTCCGTGAAGCACACGGTCGGCGTCTCGAAGGACCTGCGCGAAGGAGTGCGCCTGTCGATCGAGCTCATCGCCAACGAGGTCGTGGAGCGGCGCCGGGCGCAGGGCCTCGACCCGCTCCCGCAGTCTGAGGCGCAGACGCTGGCGAAGCAGTCCTTGCGGTTCCTCTACCGCATCCTCTTCCTCCTCTACGCGGAGGCGTCGCCCGAGCTCGGCGTGCTACCCGTCGGCGACCCGGCGTACGAGCGCGGGTACAGCCTCGACCGTATGCGCGAGCTGACTCTCGTCGAGCTGGCGAGCGCGTCGGCCGAACGAGGCACGCACCTGTACGAGTCGTTGCACGTCCTGTGCCGACTCGTCGACCGCGGGCACGAGGGCGGCACCGCGCCCGACGGCGGCGGCGAGACCGAGGGCCTGACCTTCCGGTCCCTCAAGGCCGACCTCTTCGCGCCCGCGGCGACGGCCCTGGTGGACGAGGTTCACCTGGGGAACGGCACGGTGCAGGAGGTGCTCCGTCACCTCCTGCTCAGCAAGGAGGTCAAGGGAAAGGACCGCGGGTTCATCTCCTACGCGGAGCTGGGCATCAACCAGCTCGGTGCGGTGTACGAGGGCCTGATGAGCTACACGGGCTTCTTCGCCGAGGAGGACCTCTACGAGGTCGCGAGAGACGGCAACGCGGAGAAGGGCTCGTGGGTCGTGCCGACGACCCGCGCCGAGGGGATCGCTGCCAAGGACTTCGTCCGCGCCGAGGACCCGGTGACCAAGGAGCTCAAGCCCGTGGTCCACGAGCGGGGGACGTTCGTCTACCGGCTCGCGGGGCGGGAACGGCAGCAGTCGGCCTCCTACTACACGCCCGAGGTGCTGACCCGATTCACCGTGTCGCAGGCCCTCGTCGAGCTCATCGGCCCGGACGAGGTCAAGGAAGGCTCCGTCGAGTGGGAGGGCCGCGAGGTCCCCCGCAAGATGTCAGCACGCGAGATCCTCGACCTCACGGTGTGCGAGCCGGCGCTCGGCTCCGGTGCGTTCGCCATCGAGGCGGTGCGCCAGCTCGCCGCCGCATACCTGCGGCGCAAGCAGGAGGAGACGGGCAAGCGCATCGACCCCGACGCGTACGCGGCAGAGTTGCAGAAGGTCAAGGCGTACATCGCCCTGCACAACGTGTACGGGGTGGACCTCAACGGCACTGCCGTCGAGCTCGCCGAGATTTCCCTGTGGCTCGACACCATGGGCAAGGGGCTGCAAGCGCCATGGTTCGGTCTGCACCTCAAGCGCGGCAACTCCCTCATCGGCGCACGACGCGCGGTGTATCGCCGCGACGAGCTCGCCAAGAAGGCCTGGCTCACCGCGGTGCCGGCGGACGTGCCACTCACGCCGTCCGACGCCGATCGCGCCGCCGGGCGGTCGAGCTCGCTCGGCGACGTGGGCGGGAGGATCCACCACTTCCTGCTGCCCGCCGCCGGCTGGGGCAGCGCCGTCGAGGCGAAGGAGGCCAAGGAGCTCGCGCCTGAGGCGCTCGCCCGCCTCAAGGCGTGGCGGAAGACGGTGCTCGTCGCTCCGTCGAAGAAGCAGGCGAATGAGCTGGTCAACCTCGCCCACCGCGTCGAGGCGCTGTGGGACCTCGCGCACCAGCGGCTCCGTATCGCCGAAGACCAAATCCGGCGGTCCATCGACGTGTGGGGCGCCGAAGACCTGCCTGTCGGCGGGGACGTCACGCGCGAGCAGATCGAGGAGGCACTCGCCGATGCGAAGGGTGCCTACCAGCGGCTCCGGCTCGTCATGGACGCGTGGTCGGCAATGTGGTTCTGGCCGCTGACTGACGGGTTAACCCGGGTTAAGTCGGACGACGGTTCCGAGGAGAGCCTCGAGCCGCCGACCCTAGACGAATGGATCGCTGGGCTGCGAGCCGTGCTCGGCGTCCACGCCGAGACCGGAGCCTCGGGGCGTGGACGGAAGTGGACCGGTGGCGACCAGACCCTTGGGTCGACTGCCGACTGGGACGAGCTCAACGAGGCCGAGGAGTTCGAGCTCTCGTTCGCCGGTGTCGCATCGCCGGAACGGGTGCTACGCGAGCACCCGTGGCTCGTCGTGTGCCAACGGGTCGCCCGGCAACAGGCATTCTTCCACTGGGAGCTCGACTTCTCGTCGGTGTTCGCAGAGCGGGGCGGGTTCGACTTGCAGGTCGGGAATCCGCCGTGGGTCCGCCCCGTGGTCGATCTCGAAGCGCTACTCGCCGAGGCCGACCCCTGGTGGCAACTCAAGAACAAGGCGACCCATTCGGAACTAGCCGCGCACCGAGAGTCGGCCCTCGCCACCGAAGACATGGTCGACTTCGTCGCCGGAGCGATCGGCGACGTCGAGGTCACCAAGCGGTTCCTGAGTTCGGTCCAGGACTACCCACTCCTGGCAGGCCTTCAGCCCGACCTCTACCGCTGCTTCATGGAGCAGAGTTGGCGTCATCAATCTCCACTCGGGATGACGGCCCTTATCCATCTCGAATCTCACTTCACAGACGAGAGGGCCGGAGCGCTCCGCGCCGCAACCTACGAGCGCCTGCGCCGACACTGGCAATTCATTAACGAACACCAACTTTTCGAGATTCAGCACCAAAAGCGATATGGGATCAACATCTACGGCCCCTCCGGCGCACCCCGTTTCATCCAAGCCGCGTCGCTGTACCATCCGGACACAGTCGAGAGGTCGCTTGCTCACGATGGCAACGGCCCTGAGCCGGGAATTAAGGACCTAGAGGGCCGCTGGGACGTCAGGCCGCATGCTGCTCGGATCGTCAGCGTCAATGACGAAGTGCTCGGCACGTGGAAGCAGGTGCTCGAGAGCAGTGGCGTTCCGGTGCGGCAAAGCCGGATGATCTATGCAGTCAACCGATCGGCGGCGGACGTGCTCGATGCGCTATCTTCGGGACCACGCGTCGATTCCCTGGAACTGCAGTTCTCCGCGGGCTGGCACGAGAAGAACGACAGGACGAAGGGCCGCTTCGATGCTGCATGGGGCGTGCCCCAGTCATGGGAAGTCGCGATTCTCCAGGGCTCGCATATTGGTGTGGCGACGCCTCAGTACAAGCGCCCAAACGAGACTATGCTCCACAACACCGACTGGACCTCGATCGATGTTGAAGCACTCGATGCAGGAGCAATCCCGGCGACGTCGTACAAGCCGCGCGGCGACCGCAAGGCCTACGACGCGGCGTACACGCATTGGACCCGCGACGTCGTCGTCGGCCCGGACGGCAAGGCCATCGACGACTCCCCCACGGTCGACCCGAAGTACGTCCGCCACGTCGAGACCGCCACGCGCGCCGACGGCACCACCGTCCGTACCGAGACCGTCTCCGCCCGCGCCTTCTACCGCCTGGCCTGGCGCCGTATGGCGGCCAACACCGGCGAGCGGACGCTCATACCTGCAATCATCCCGCGATACGGCACGGAGATCCAGACCGTCTATACGGTTGGGTCACCGAAAGACACCCGCAAGACGGTGCTCGCGGCGTCATATTTACAGTCCCTCATCGCGGACTTCACCGTTCGTTCCACCCCTAAGTCGGACATCCTCTTTTCCACGGTGCAGCGCCTTCCCTACGGAGGCGACGCCTACGGTCGCGAGCTCATGTTGCGAACCCTTCGCCTGAACTGCGTCACCGACGCCTACGCCGACCTGTGGTCGGAGTGCTACGACGAGGCGTTCCGAGACGACTCGTGGACCGGAGTGCCGGAGCGCACGGGCTGGGTGGATCTCGGCGACGTTGACCCGGAGTGGACGCCGGAGACGCCGGTGCGCCGGGCGGAGGACCGTCGCCAGGCGCTGCTGGAGATCGACGCCCTGGTGGCTCTGTCGCTGGGTATGACCGCGGACGAGCTGTGCACGATCTACCGGACCCAGTTCCCGGTTCTGTACGGCTACGACCGCAACCGCGACCACTACGACGACGACGGCCGACTCGTCCCGAACAGCGTTCTGGCCACCTGGCGCAAGAAGGGTGGCAACGACGGCCGCTTCTCAGAAGACGATCTCACCGCCGTCCACCCGGGCAGCGGCGTCGCCTACACCTACGAGCTCCCGTTCCAGACTCTCGACCGCGAGGTCCACATGCGCCAGGCGTACGCCGGGTTCGAGCGCCGCCTCGCGGTCAGGGCGGGCGACGTCGGCTGAGTCAGCACCGCTGCGCCCCGGCAGCGGAACCACTGCCCAGTTCCCCTCCGATCAGTTCCAGCCTGAAAGCACTCCATGCACCCCTCTCGCGTTGCAGCACTGCCCGCGCTCGCCGTCGTCTCCCTCGCGTTCCTGACCGCCTGCGTTCCGAACATCGTCGTCGGGGAAGAGGAGGGGCCGTCGTCCGGGGCCGAAGCGCCAGCCGAACAATCGACGACGACCGCTTCCGCCGAACCGGCGGCCGAGTCGGAACCGACGGAGGACACTACCCAGCCCGCCCCGAGCGACAACGCTCAAGTAGAGCTGGTGCAAGCGGTCACCGAGTACACGGACGCATACTTCGCAGGCGACTGGGACGTTGCCTACACCAAGCTGTGGTCCGAGCGGTGCAAGGCGAACGACGACGCGCGCAACGGATTCCTGGGCACTCTTATGGCGCAGGACATCAACTTCCCGGAGGGGAGCCTTCGTCCCACGGCGAAGGACGTCGTCGTCGATCGGATCGACGGCACGCTAGCCGTGGTGTCGTATGGCTTCGGCGAGGGTGCGATGAGCGGCGAGATCGCGTTGCAACCGTGGGTGCACGAGGACGACCAGTGGCGGTTCGACGACTGCTGAACGGACCCGCGCTTCGGACCGAGCAGCTCAGCGGTCGTCGGAGGTCGTCGAGTCGGCGCACTTGTCGCCGTCGGTGACCGCGGCCCAGAGATCGTCCAGCGAGAACGGGTACTCGAGCCAGGTACCGATCCGTCCGATCCTGACGACGAGCCCGTCATCTGCGATGTCGATGGCGATGTCCCATTCCGCCGAGCTCTGCAGCGCGTCCTCGAGCCCAGGCAGGTCTTCGCGTCCGACGGCAGCGCGAACGTCGTCGATCGAGTGAAGGAGCACCTCGGCGCTGCCACGTCGTGCGCGACCGCGGCGCGAAGCTCGCCGCGTCACCCGAGCACTCCGCGCGCCACGTCCTCGCACTCCGTGCAGAGCCCCACCGTGCCCGACGCTCTTCCGAAGCTGCCGCAGTCCGTGCACCAGAGTCTGCGGGAGCGCTCGACGGCGAGCATCTGCTCGATGGCACGAGCGACGTCCTCGAGGGTGCCGGTCGCCGCGCTGATCTGGACCGTGAGCTCCGCATCGGCCGGGTCGAAGTAGCAGACGTCCCGCCCTGCCGGCGCGACCGTCACCACGCCGTCGTCGAGGCCCAGCACGACCTGGACCGGTGATCCATGGGCGAACCAGCTCCCGCGCGCGTCGGAGGCGAAGGAGGTAGGAAGGAGCGGGCGCAACCTGATCCGCGGAACCCGCACGATCTGATCCGACCCAGAACGCTCGAGCTCGCTGTCGCCTAGGTCGTCGAAGAAAGGGCTGAGCGCCGCACTGAGGTGGGTGTCCGCCGTCTCGTGCACTATCCATCGAGGAGGAGCGATCATCCTTCGGTCCTGTCGTCCGTGAATCTGCGGGGCAGTCTCTACCGGCTTGCCGACCGGCCCTTCGTCTTCAGGAACTCCGTGAGGATCTGCATGGCGCTGGGCTCGTACTCACGCCAGAGTCTCTCGATGTTGTCGAGCTGGATGGCGCCCGTGTGGATCGCCTCGCACAGGCGCATCCAGGCCTCGCCGGAGGCCCCAGTCAGCGCACCTGCGACCGATGCGTTGATGACCGAGCCGATCCCCGGGATGACCTTGAGCGCACTCCGGACCAGGGCTCTGCCGGCGAACTGGGTCGCGAGCTGCGCGAGCGCTTGCGCGGAGAACACGACCTTGAGATCAATGCCGTACACCGCCGAGATCTTGCCCATCATGCCGAGCTGGATCGGTGCCAGGGCGACGGCGTCGGCGAAAGGGATCGGCACCATCGCAGCCGTGACAGAGCTGGCCACCGCGGTCCTGATCGCCCGTCGCGCGAGCTCGCGCTTCATCGGGAGCGAGAGCTGTTGCGCCACCCTGAAGGCGTCCTGCGCGCTGTCCCGTGACAGGTCGAGCGTCGTGGTCAGAAGCTCAGCGAGCCCGTGCTGCGGTCCGCCGAACTTGCCCTGGTCGACTGCCGCCGTGAGGACGGTCGCCGCCACGGGAAGGTCGAGAGGCTCGCCTCGTCCGTCCGCTCCATCCGGGTCGGCGAGGAACGCGAGCATCTTCGCCGCGTCGTCGGACACCGTCCACTTGTTGGTCAGGTGGTTCTTGACGCGCGCCACCTTGGTCAGCACGACGATGACGTGCAGGCCGTCCGCGGCGAACGCCCGGATCATGTCGATGTCGGGCTGCGTGAGCCTGCTGGACGTCGACAGCACGCAGTACCAGACGACCGCGATCTGCTGCTCGGGCGGTCCGGCCGCGATGGTCTGCAGGTTCTGCCGGATGCGCTGAGCCGGGTCGACCTGCGAGCCGATCTCGAATCCCTCGAAGTCCCAGATGCCGAGGGCATGCGCTTCGTCGACGTGATAGGTGATGCCCTTGGTGACCGGCATGCCGACGCCCGTCTCCGCGCGGTCCTCGCCAAAGATCGCATTCAGCAGGGAGGACTTCCCGACGCCGGTTCCACCGACGATCGCGAGGTTGAAACGGCCGATCCGCTCCCGTTCCGTTCTCGCCGCGTCGAGCAGGGGCGTGGGATCCATCGTGGGGTCCTCAGCCACCCCACTCTTCCGGCGGCCCTTCGTGCCGGAATGCGTCGCTTCCTGGTCTTGGTCCTTGCCAGATCTCACACCGACTCCTTCGAAGTTGAGCGTGGCCACACTAGCCGCGGACTTCGGGGCCGATCGTCGAATACGGGGCTGAGCGCGACAAGGCAACCGGTATTTCACCCGGACTCGTCCCCCGTCGCTACGTCCAGGGCGCGGGCTTTCGCCGCAGCAACGCTCGGCCGCCACCGAGACTGCGGCTATTCGAGGCACAGCGAGCACGCGAAAAGCGCCAATCCGCCCGCCGTGTGGGCTGTGATCATGAGGCCAGGCGAGCTGGCGGTCGGTGACTACCTTCGGACCTGATCAGCTCCCGTTGAGGTACGCCTCGTACTCGAGTGCCGATTCCATGATCTCGTCCTCGGTCACGAAGTCGTCCCACTCCCGCAGGTAGGGGCGAACCGACTCGACACCGTTGCTGCACACGACGTCGTCGTGCCAGTCGTCGTTGTAGGTCACGGAGAAGCCGCAAGACCAGCGAGGATCCGGGGCGACGACAGCCTCGCCCCACGGGGCGTCGCCCTCGGTGTCGCTGTAGCAGTGCTCAGGGACGTTCTCGCCGGTGGCGCAGGGGTCCTCGGGACCCGTGTCCGGCCCGACATGCTCGACCTCGGGGCGCGTGTCGTCGCCGATGTCGTAGCCGGTCGAGCAACTGCTCATCGCCGCCGCCAGCGTCGCCACGAGGACAACGGTGTTGAGCTTCCTCAAGACGTTCTACCACCTGTCTGATGCGACTCACGCGGAGGCCTCCGCGTGAGCGCGATCGGCGCGGTCAGGGTACCGACAGAACTACCGTGCGTGGCGCTCGGCCTGGGGTGAATCTCGCCCCACGGTCGAGGGATCCTGGTGAGCCGACCCGCCGCGGCGGGTGCGTCGTCTGCCACGATGTCCCCTGTGAGCGAGCTCCTCCCCGTGTCTCAGGCCGCGTCGTTGCGGTCCAGCCTCGTCGAGTACCTCGGGACGACGTTCTCGCTCGCGGACCCGGACACGCGGGACGTCCTCGAGGAGTTCCTCACAGCGCCGAGCACGGGGATGTTCCGTGGCCCGTTCGTCCGGCTCCGCCTGCCGTTCCGCGCGGCCGACGACGGCTGGCGCGACAGTCTCGAGTGGCACGAGGGCTTCCCGCCCTACGGGCACCAGGCAGCGGCGTTCCGCCGCCTCAGCAGCCTCGACCTGGGCCCGGGCCACCGCGGCCCGGAACCGACGATAGTGACTACGGGCACCGGCTCCGGCAAGACGGAGGCGTTCCTCTACCCGATCCTCGACCACGTGCTGCGCGCGAAGCGCGCGGGCGCCGGTGGGACCAAGGCGATCATCCTCTACCCGATGAATGCCCTCGCCAACGACCAGGCGAAGCGCCTCGCAGGGCTCATCACTCGCTACCCGGCGCTCGGAGGCGTGACTGCGGCGCTCTTCACGGGGCAGGACGGACCCGAGCGCAGCATGGTGAACGACGAGGGCTTGATCACCTCGCGCGATGCCATCCGCGACACCGCGCCGGACGTCCTGCTCACCAACTACAAGATGCTCGACCAGATGCTCCTGCGAGAGAAGGACGCAAAGATCTGGCAGCAGAGCGCGCGCAGTCTCCAGTACCTCGTCCTCGACGAGTTCCACACCTACGACGGCGCGCAGGGAACCGACGTCGCGATGCTCCTGCGCCGCCTCGGCCTTACCCTCAAGAGCCACTGGTCCGACGACGAACCCTTCACCGCGGAGGAGCGTGAGCGTCCGCTCGGCCGTGTCACTCCCGTCGCGACCTCGGCCACCCTCGGCGACAAGGGCGACCCGGGAGCGATGCTCTCCTTCGCAGAGACGGTCTTCGGCGTCCCCTTCGGGCCCGACGCCGTGGTCACGGAGTCCCGGCTCGCGCTCGACGAGTGGGTCGGGGAAGCCGCAGAGATCGTCCGCCTGCGCGACCTGCGTCCGATCGCCGTCGACCACGTCGTCGCGCGGCAGGTCCTCGAAGCGCTCGACGACGAGGCGGTTGGAGCCGTTGATCCTGACCACCTCACCAGGGAGGTCCTGAGGCACCTGTACCGGGTGCCGCCGGCGGGGGCGTACGACACCGACGTCGTGCTGTCCGACTGGCCCCTTCCCGAGCTCGGCGAGGCCGACGGAGCGTTGCTCCTCGACCTTGCGAAGGCGCACCCGCTCGTCCAGCGCCTGGCCGACGCCGCCCGGGACGCCGTCCCGCTCTCCGACCTGGCGCGCGAGGTCCTCGATCGCGGTGTCGGCGTGGAGGGAGACGACGACGGCGAGCCGTTCCTCTCCGCGGTCTTGTCCGCACTCAGCCACCTGCGGGTCGTGAACGGTCGACGCGCCCTGTCGGTAGACGTCCACCTGTGGGTGCGCGAGCTGACGCGGATCGACCGCGCGGCATCGAACACGGCGAGCTTTCGCTGGGGCGACGACGGCGTCGTGCTCGACGCCGGCGCCGAGGGCGACGGCGCCGCGACGCCGACGTTCCCCGCGATCTACTGCCGCCACTGCGGCCGGTCCGGCTGGGGCGTCGCTCTCGCGCCGACGGGCGCCGACCTCGACACCGAGGACAGCGGGATCCGCGAGCGGCACCTGCGCCGCGACGAGCGGTTCCGCCCTCTCGTGCACGCGCTCGAGGAGGACCAGCGGGCTGCGGCCGGCGAGCAGGTCGACGACCTCGCGTGGCTCGTCGTCCAGGAGCGGCGGCTCGTGCACCAGCGTCCGGACGACGTAAGCATGGAGCAGGGCGGCGTCCTTCCGGTCCTCACGCACCGCGGCGAGGACGCCGGCAAGGCGTCTGCCGACGACGTCTGCCCGTCGTGCCAGCAGCCCGACGGCATCCGGTTCCTCGGGTCGGCCATCGCGACCCTTCTCTCCGTGACGCTCTCCGGCCTCTTCGGCACCGAAGGGCTGAGCCCGACCGAGAAGAAGGCGCTCGTCTTCACCGACAGCGTGCAGGACGCGGCCCACCGCGCGGGTTTCGTCCAGGCGCGATCCCACGCCCTGACGCTCCGCGCTGTGCTGCGCGAGGCGATCGGGCACGGACGCACCGACCTCGACAGCCTCGCGCGCACCGTCGTCGAGCTCGCCGGGGACGAGCAGGACAAGCGCTACCGCATCCTCGCGCCGGCGCTCGCCGATCGGGAGAAGTTCGCGCCGTTCTGGCAGAAGGCCACGCTTCCCCCGGCTACCTCCGCCGTGCGCAAGCGTGTCACCAAGCGGCTGCTGCTCGACATCGAGCTCGAGCTCGGCCTCCGCTCCGGCGTCGGGCGCACGCTCGAGCTCACCGGCAGCGTCGTCGCCGAGGTCGAGGTCGCCCCGGAGATCCTGCTCCAGGCGGCCAGGGACGTGCTTGCCGAGGGCAACGTGCAGGACGTGCTCGAGGTGTTCGCTCCCACGGACCGCGAGCTCGTCGCCTGGGCGCGTGGAGTGGTCGAGCGCATGCGGACGCGAGGCGCGATCGACCACGGATGGTTCACGAGGTTCCGGCAGGAGGACGGCAACCGCTGGTCGATCACCGGCGGGCGGTTGCGCGCCGAGGGCATGCCGGGCTTCGGCCGCGGCAGCAGCGCGCCCGGCTTCCCCCGGATCGGGGGCGGGCCGGCGGCCAAGGACTCGGACCTCGACCCGATCGGCGCGGCGCAGGGCTGGTACGCGCGGTGGGCCACCAAGTGCCTCGGGGTCGAGCGTGCCGACGCGCCGACGCTCGCGCGCCTGCTCTTCCAGAAGCTGGCGAGCCGTGACGTCGTCGGTACGTTGATCTCGTCCTCGGGTGCGACGACGTACCACCTCGCACCGACCTCGGTCGTCGTCGAGCCCGCCGAGCTCGCCGACCTGCAGACTGGCC
Organism: Cellulosimicrobium sp. NPDC057862; assembly: GCF_042797035.1. Taxonomy (NCBI): domain Bacteria; kingdom Bacillati; phylum Actinomycetota; class Actinomycetes; order Micrococcales; family Promicromonosporaceae; genus Cellulosimicrobium; species Cellulosimicrobium sp. NPDC057862. The sequence goes on along the minus strand of NZ_JBHVMH010000001.1, from coordinate 198,789 downwards.
GGCTGCGCCTCGCGTGCGACGTGTGCCGGTCCGAGACCCCGGGAACCGTCCAGGTGGTCGACCAGCTCGAGGGCTGTCCGTGCCTCGTGGCGAGGTGCACCGGGCGGCTGCGGCGTCGCGCCGTGGAGGACAACTTCTACCGGCGGATGTACGAGGCGAGCGACATCCGGCGCGTCGTCGCACGTGAGCACACCAGCCTGTTGCCGGACGACGTCCGGCTGCACTACGAGCAGCAGTTCAAGGCGAGCGAGCCGGCTGCGGACGCCCCCAACGTCCTCGTCGCCACGCCCACGTTGGAGATGGGCATCGACATCGGTGACCTCTCGGCCGTCATGCTGGCGTCCTTGCCGCGCAGCGTGTCGTCGTACCTGCAGCGCGTGGGACGAGCAGGGCGCCTGACGGGCAACGCCCTCGCTCTCGCATTCGTCGCCGGTCGCGGCGACCAGCTGCCGCGCTTCGCGGAGCCGCTGAGCATCGTCAACGGCCAGGTGCGCCCACCCGCGACGTACCTGGACGCCGAGGAGATCCTGCAGCGCCAGTACCTTGCCTCGGTGGCCGACGTCCTCGCACGTCGCCCGGGGGGCCCGCACCCGAAGACTGCCGCAGAGGCGCTGGGCACGACGGAGCCGGGATCGTACCTCGGCGAGATCATCGCCGAGGCGGAGGAGAGCTCCGGCGCCCACCTGGCCGCGTTCCTCGGCGCGTTCCCGAACCTGCGAGCGCAGGTTGCCGAGCGCCTGCGCGCTTGGGCGACGCGCGACGGCGACCTGCCGGGGACGAGCTGGCTCGCGCGACGCTGCCACGCGGCGTCGGCCACGTGGCTCGGCCGGGTCGAGTCGCTGAACCACCGGGTGGCGGACATCCAGAAGGTGATGCCGGAGCTCGAGCAGAAGGCCCGCTCGACCGCCGCGACCAAGGACGACGAACGGGAGCACCGCACTGCCCGGGCGGCACTGGGCCTCGCGCGTCGTCAGCTCTCCGACTTGCGCGGGGAGTACTGGGTGAGCGTGCTGGAGGAGTTCGGGCTGTTCCCCAACTACACCCTGCTCGACGACTCGGTGTCCCTCGAGGTCGCCCTGTCGTGGGTGGACCCGGACACGCAGGAGTTCCACAACGAGCCGCTCGTCATCGAGCGCGGCTCGTCCCTCGCGCTGCGCGACTTCGCCCCCGGTGCCACGTTCTACGCGCGGGGGTACGCGATCGAGATCGACGCCGTCGAGCTGGGGCGCGACGACGAGGCTGTGCGGACCTGGGCCTGCTGCCACGACTGCGGCTACGTGCTCGACGTCGGCGAGACCGGCGTCCAGGCCGCCGCGGTGCCGCCGTGCCCCCGGTGCGGGAGCATCGCCATCACGGACGTGGACCAGCGCCTCGAGGTCGTCGAGCTGCGGGCCGTGTCGTCCATGCTGCGCCGCGAGGAGGCCGCGATCGACGACCGGCGCGACGAGCGCAACCGTGAGCGCTTCACCGTCCTCACGCTCGCCGACATCGACCCGACCCGGGTGACGCGACAGTGGTTCGTCGATGGCTACGGGTTCGGAGCCAAGCACCTGCGCGACGTCTCGATCCGGTGGCTCAACCTCGGCCGCGCCGCGGCGCGGGGGAGCACCCACGTGATCGGCGGCGAGGCGGTCGACGCCGCGCTGTTCCGCGTGTGCGCCGTCTGCGGCAAGCTCGACACCGCCACGGGGGCGAACCGCGCGAGCGAGCACCGCCCCTGGTGCCCGCAGCGCAAGGCCGACACCGAGCGTACGACGAGCATCGCGCTGTCACGGACGCTGCGGACAGAGGGCCTCGTGATGCGCCTGCCCACATCCGTGACGCTCGGTGACGACTTCGCGCTGCCGAGCCTCAGCGCAGCGCTGCTGCTCGCGCTCCGGGAGCGGATCGGCGGGGCCCCGGACCACCTCGACGTCACGACCGTCGTCGACCCTACTCTCAGCGACGGCGGCGACAACCACTACGCCCTCCTGCTCCACGACCGGGTCCCAGGCGGTACCGGCTACCTCACCGAGCTCGCAGACCCGACGATCGTGTGGCACATGCTGCGGCGCGCGTGGGAGATCCTGCGAGACTGCTCGTGCCAGCAGGAGAACAAGCTCGCGTGCGACCGTTGCCTGCTGCCGTTCGCGTCGGGGAACGAGGTGCAGCGGACCTCGCGGGCCGCAGCGGAGCGGCACCTGAGGACGATCCTCCTCAGCGGTGACAGCGGGAACCATGGCGCGGGAGGAGCGGTCGATCCGCAACAGGTGAGCATCCCCGACGACGTCGCCTGGTCCGTCACCACCGACGAGCCACCTGCGCCTGATCCCGAGTCTCAGCTGGAGCAGAAGTTTCGCGAGGTGCTGCGTGAACGCCTGAAGACGATGGGCGCAACCGTCGTCGAGCAGCCGACGCACCTCGGGAGCGCGTGGCGTATCACCCTGGGCGGGGGTGCACGTTGGCGCCTCGAACCGCAGCAGTACGTCGCCGGGGCGAAGCCAGACTTCGTCCTGACGAGCGAGCGCCCGGACGTGCCGGACACGGCGATCTTTCTCGACGGCTGGCTCTACCACGCGAGCCCCGCCGTCAACCGCATCGCCGACGACGCGCAGAAGCGGCGGAACCTGCGCGACCACGGGTTGCAGGTGCTCGCGCTCACGTGGACCGACCTCGGCGCCGCGGACTCGTCGCAGGCGTCGTCGCCGAGGCCACCATGGCTCATGCCCGGGGCACGCGAGATGGTGCTGGCACAGGCCAAGGACCAGCTCTCGCCAGCCGCGCTCGCCCTCGTCGAGACAGGTCCGCTCGAGATGCTGCTCGACTGGCTCCAGGGTCCGCAGCCGACCGCGCGGGAACGGCTCGGCAAGTGGCTGCCGATGCTTGCGCTTCCCTCCGCGCAGCATCGTCCAGTCCCAGCAACCGGACAGCTCTCCATGGCGGCGCGCGACGTCCTGGACGGCCTGCCCTCGCCGTCCACGACGGCCGTCGGTGGTGTCTGGCGTTCCGGTGCCGTGGCGTTGGCTGTCCGCATGGTCGAGCTGGCCACGTCGACGTTCGAGGTCGCCGTGGTCCTGGACGACTCGGACGACGCTGTCGCCGACGAGAGCCACAAGGCCGCTTGGCGCGAGTGGCTCCGCCTGTCGAACCTCCTGGGACCCCGTCTCGACGCGACAGTCATCACGTCGCGCACCGCGCTCGTCGAGGGCCGCCCTGAGCCCTCTCCGACGGACGCTGTCGTGCCGGTCGCCGACCTGCATGCCGCGGTGCCCTCCGGGCACCCGTGGCACGAGGTCTACGTCGAGGCGCTCGACCACGAGAGAGAGCTGCTCGCCGCTCTCGCCGACCTGGCCGGCGACGGGGTCGGCACACCGTCGCTCGGGCACGAGACCGCTGACGGCGTCCCGCTGTCCCTGGCCTGGCCGGAGCTGCACGTCACCGCCATGCACGATGATCTGACCGATGGCGATGTCGCCGACATCGAGACCGAGGGGTGGGTCGTCGTCGCAGCCGACGCCGGCGCGCTCCGCACCGCACTGACGAGGGGTAACGACTGATGCCGCAGATCGTCTTCGGACCGCAGCCGCAGGCCAAGCTCGACGGGGCAGCGCAGAAGGCGGCCTACGCCTTCCTCGCCAAGCTTCAGCAGGACGACACCGTCCCGGGCCTGCACATCGAGCCGATCAACGGCACCAAGGACCCGCGCGTCCGTACCGGGCGGGTCAGCGACTTCTGGCGTGCCGTCCTCGTCAAGGTCCAGGGACAACAGAGCGAGGCGCACTACGTCTACCTCGGTACGTACCCGCACGACGACGCGATCGCCTTCGCCAAGAAGGTCACCCTGGAGATCAACCCACGGAACGGCATCGCCGAGCTGATCCTCGCGGACGAGCAGTCGGCGCCTGCGGTCGTCGAGACCGAGCAGGTGTCGGCGTCGGTGGAGAAGGCTGTCGACGAGACACCGGCAGAGCGGTTCCCGTTGCTCTCCGCCTGGGACATCACGGCAGAGACGCTCGAGTCCCTCGGCATCGAGCCGCGGATCGCCCGTCGTGCTGTCACCGCACGCACCGAGGACGAGGTGATGGCGCTCGTCGAGCACGCGCCCGCGGAGTGGCAAGGACTCGCGCTGCTCGACCTCGCCACCGGCACGCCGCTCGACGAGGTGCGTGCGAAGCTGGGGATCGGTGCCACCACCGAGACCAGCGGCGAGGACGACGACGATCTGCTCGCGGCGCTCCAGCATCCCGCAGCACGCCTCGAGTTCGCCTTCATCGAGGACGACGCTGACCTGCGAGCCGCCATCGAGAGCACCGACTTCGGCAGGTGGCGGGTCTTCCTGCACCCCGAGCAGCGGCGCTACGCCGTCGGTGACTGGAACGGCCCGTACCGGCTCTCCGGTGGTGCAGGGACCGGGAAGACGGTCGTGCTGCTCCACCGAGCGCGTCATCTCGCGAAGCAGGACCCGACGTCCCGCATCATCCTCACCACGTTCAACAAGACTCTTGCGGCTTCCCTCGAGGAGAACCTTCGACTGCTCGATCCTGAGCTGACGATCGCGCAGAAGCTCGGTGAGCCCGGGATCGTCGTCGCCAACGTCGACGCTCTCGCGCGCCGCGTGCTGGCTTCCGCCGAGAGCCGCATCGGCAGCTCGGAGCAAGGCCCGGGCGCCGTGGCGAAGGTGCTCGGCGAGCGTAGTCCGCACGTCCTCGAACCGACGGCGAAGGCGGCGTGGGACACCGCGGCGGGAGCGGCCCAGAGCGCTCTGCCCGCGGAGCTGCGCACCGAGGCGTTCCTCGCGACCGAGTACGAGACGGTGATCCTCCCCAACCGCGTGACGACCCGTGAGGCATACCTGCGAGTCCGTCGCCCGGGACGCGGCGTCGCGCTCGACCGCGCGCGCCGCAACGCGATCTGGGACGTCGTCGAGGCCTTCCGCTCGGCCGCCGCCGCGGCGGGATCGACGCACTTCGACGAGAAGGCGATGATCGCCGCGACGTACCTGGACGAACGCGCTGACTCCGGCGAAGGTCGGCTCGCAGACCACGTCCTGGTCGACGAGGGCCAGGACCTCGGTCCGACGCGCCTGAAGTTCCTCCGAGCGCTCGTCGCTCCGGGCAGGAACGACCTGTTCCTCGCCGAAGACTCGCAGCAACGGATCTACGGGCAGCGGATCGTCCTCAGCAAGTACGACATCAACGTGCGAGGACGGTCTCGCCGCTTGACCCTCAACTACCGCACCACTGCGCAGGTGCTGCAGTTCGCTGTCGGGGTGCTGCAGAATGCCGAGTTCGTGGACATGGACGCCGAGGCCGCGACGAGCGCGGGCTATCGGTCCGCGCGCAGCGGGCCAGTCCCTGTCGCCGTAGCGGCGTCCTCCCTGGTCGACGAGTACGAGAAGGCGGCGCAGATCATCAGGGGGTGGACGGCAGATGACGGTGCACCCGAGACGACCGGCATCCTCGTCTACACCAAGTGGGACGCCGAGAAGCTGCAGCGGGCACTCCTCGAGCGCGGCGTCGAGACGCGGTTCGTCGCGAACGACGCGCCGGCCGAGAAGGGCAAGCCGGTCATCATGACGATGCACCGGTCGAAGGGCATGGAGTTCAAGCGCGTCCTGCTCTTCGGTCTGAGCGCCGACTCTGTCCCGGGGATGCACCACCTCGAGAAGCTGCCGGAGGCGGAGAAGCAGGACGCACTCCTACGGGAGCGGTCGCTGCTGTACGTGGCGTCGACGCGCGCCCGGGACGAGCTGGCGGTGCTGTGGAGCGGGGAGCGCAGCGAGCTTCTTCCCACGATGCAGGGTTGAGGGGGAGTGATGAGCGAGGTCGAGAGTCTCTTGAGAGAGCTCCTGGACCAGAACGAGCGCATCATCACGCTGCTCGAATCGATCGACAGCGAGCTGTCGGCGGTGAGCTCATCGGTATCGAGCACCAACGACGAGCTCAACTGGGTGGGGGATCTGGCTTTCGCGAAGCAGGTTCTCGATCGGCTCGACGACCTCGCCGGACGTATGCCTCTCTGAGGACCAGGACCGTAGCCCGGGCGGGTCGAGCGATACGGATTTCACCCGGTCCCTGGTGTCGCTGTGCTGGTGCACTCTGGGATGCTTCGCCCGGGCACCCAGGGGGTGGAACGGCCGCCCTGGTGCCCGTTGGCACGAGGGAGAACGCAGGATGGACCGGGTGGACACGCTTGCGACCAAGCTGACTGACAAGGAACGGCAGGTCAGAGGGCTCGACGAGCTCGGCCGTGCGCTCCGGCCGTTCATCGACGAGCGGATGACGCGTGCGGCGCACGGCAAGCCGTGGGTACCTCTCTACGAGGCGAAGGAGACCGTCCGCCTCGGCCGACCGCATCGGGCTGACGCTGCCGACCCGCGTCTGCTGCTACGAGTCCTGCGTTTCGAGCGCGGTGTCTTCACCGACATCGATGCGTCTCAGCGCGCGTGGATCGACGAGCTCGTCCAGGCGTCCAACAGGGCGGCGCACTCGACGAGCGTCTCGCGGCCGCAGGCGGACCGCGCTCTTGACACCATGACACTCCTTGCGGAGTCGCTGGAGCTGGACGCGGTGGTGGAGCAGCTCACGGCGCTGCAGGCTCTCGGCGATCGTCCAGGGGAGACCGCGGAGGCGGCCTCAGAAGTTCGCGAGGACGCCGGTGCCCATTCAGGGACCCTCAGCCCTGCGGAAGGCCCCACCGTAGTCACCGAGGCCGAGGCTCCTGACTCGGCGACTACGCCGGGGCGCGCCGTCCAGGTTCCCCTCAGCGGTGACGTGCCCAACGGCATGGGGCGGCTTTCGGCCCGGGTGGACGAGCTGGACGTCGTCGTCTACTTCCGCGAGGCGATCAACTACGCACTCGTCCACAACCGGGTGTCGGCGATCGCCGGGGTCCTCGTGGTGAACCGCGGTGACCACCCGGTGGACGAGGTCGTCCTTGCCTTCGAGCTCGACACCCCGCCCTCGCTCGTCGAAACACCTGTGGCCGCGCCGCTGACGATCGACGTGGGTACGGTCGAGTCTGGCGCAGAGGCCGAGATCCCCGCACACCAGCGCGCCTGGCGGCTGAGCCCTGCTCCGTTCGTGACTCTCGACGAGGCGGTCCTCACGGGCATCCATCTCACGGTCTCGATCGGCGGGTCTGCTGCGAGCATCCCCTCGCGCCCGGCGGCCCAGGTCCGCGACTCCGCTGACGTGCGGCTGCTCACCGCCGAGGAGTGGTGGGCGGTCGGTATCCCCGAGAGCCTCGCGGCCTTTGTCCGTCCCAACGACCCTGCTGTCGTCACGCTGCTCACGGAAGCGAGCGCGCTGCTCGCGGAACGCACGGGGTCACCGTCGCTCGAGGGCTACCAGTCAGGCTCAGAGCGGGTGCACCAGATCGCTGAGGCGATCTACGACGCGATGGCAGCGCGGCGGATCACCTACGTGGAGGCGCCGTCGTCGTTCGAAGGAACCGGTCAGCGCATCCGCACGCACGCCCAGGTGCTCGAGGAGCGACGGGGTACCTGCCTCGACCTTGCCTGTACGTTCGCAGCTGCGCTCGAGCAGGCGGGCGTGCACCCCGTGCTCGCCCTCGTCGACGGGCACGCCTTCGCCGGCTACCTCACCGACGACAGCGAGCTGCCGTCGGTCGCGGTGAGCGAGCCCAGCGGGATCGTCACGGTTGCGGACTCCGACCTGTTCGACGCCGTCGAGACCACCCTTCTGTGCGCCCGTGACGAGCGTGTCTCCTTCGACGACGCACGCGGGGCCGTGCGCCACTGGTGGCGCGAGGATCTTGCGAAGGTCGAGAGCCTTCTCGACGTCCACGCGGCGCACCGCCGCGTCAGGCCGCTGCCGTCGATCCGCACAGAAGGCGGCGTGCGGGTCGTCGAGGTCGTCCGTGAGGCGGTGGCCACGCCGCTCCGTCGGACGCCGACCCCGCAGGTGGTTCCCGGTGCCGCGGGCGCACCGGCGATCCCCGCGCGGGTCGAACGATGGCAGCGTGCGCTGCTCGACATGACGTATGTCAACCCGCTCCTCAAGATGAAGGACTCGTCCAGCCTTCCCGTGCACGTTCCCGCCGGGGGACTCGCACGGCTGGAGGACAAGGTCTCGGCGAACCACCGGATCGTCCTTGCCCCGCATGACGAGCTGGCGCAGATCCACCGTGCTCAGGGGGCTCGGACGGCCGCGGACGTGGATCCTGAGGCACTGCGACGGATCATGGACGAGGAGGACGCGCTCTTCGTCGCAGTTGGTGAGCGGCAGTACACGACCCAGCTGCGCGGCTTGCAGCGCAAGGCGAGGGCCAGCCTCGAAGAGACCGGGACGGACAGCCTCTATCTCACCCTCGGCACTCTCGAGTGGAGGGAACCCACCGGCAGCAAGGAGGGCAGAGCACCGCTCTTCCTCATGCCCGTACGGCTCACGGGCGGGCGAGGTGGTACAGCGTTCACCCTCGAGCTCGACGACACCCGCACGCTGGAGCCGAACTTCTGCCTCGTCGAGAAGCTGCGCGTCGCGTGGGGCCTGGAGATCCCCGAGCTCACCGACCCCGGCGAGGACGAGTCCGGGATCGACGTCGCGGGTGCTCTCGCAGCCGTACGAACGACGTTGCTCCGCGCCAAGGCGATGACGTTCCGGGTCGAGGAGACCTCGCGCCTCGCCCTGCTGCAGTTCTCGACGCTCGAGATGTGGCGCGACCTTCGGGACAGCTGGCCGCGGTTCATGGAACGTCCCGCGGTCAAGCATCTGATCGAGACGCCGGGACGTCCCTACGTGGACGACATCGAACCTCCCGCGCCAGAGTCCGCAGCGGAGGCGACTACGTACCTGCCGATCCCCGCCGACGGTTCGCAGATCGAGGCCGTCCGCTGGGCGGCCGCCGGCAAGTCGTTCATCTTGGAGGGGCCTCCCGGGACGGGGAAGTCGCAGACCATCACCAACCTTGTCGCGCACTGCCTCGCCGAGGGCAAGAAGGTCCTGTTCGTCGCCGAGAAGCAGGCGGCGCTCGACGTCGTGAAGAAGCGTCTCGACAGCGTCGGGCTCGGATCGCTGAGCCTCGACCTGCACGGGAAGAACCAGACGGCCACGGCCGTCCGGCAGCAGATCAGCGACGCGTTCGAGGTTCAGGCAGGCTCCTCTTCGACATGGGAGGCGCTGCGGTCGAGCTACCGGACGCTCGTCGAGTCGCTCGCACGCTATCCGGAGCAGGTGCACGAGGCCGGGCCAGCCGACCTGTCCGCCTGGGACGCGCGCCAGGTTCTCCTCGAGCTCGAGGAGGCCGTCGGTGGGAGCGACGTCCCGACGGTCGAGGTGCCGCGCGAGGTTGTCATGGGTCAGACGCCGCTCACGCAGGTCTACGACGTTGCCCGTGACCTGGGCAACGCACTGCTGGATCTCGGGGTGCGACCAGACGACGCGCCGTGGCGCCTTGCGGGAGCGCTCGACCCGTCGCGCCTCGACCGTGGATCGATCGCGCACGCGCTCCAGGAGTTCGTCACCGCAGATGCGGATGTCGTGGGGCCCGTCCTCCGGGCCGCAACCGCGTTCGTGCAGTCACCGACTGAGGCTGATGCCGTCGCCACCTGGCTCGACGCGGCCAGAGGCGGCATGGGCCGCGGTACGGCTGAGGCTTCGCGGATCGTCACCCCTGCCTGGCGGACACAGGCACATCAGGCGCGCGACGCCGTCGGACACCTCCGCGCGACGTACGCCCCCCGCATCGGGGCCTTCCTACCCGCGGTGATCGACGTCGATCTTGACGTGTACGTGGCACGTGCGACCGAGGCCGACGGGAAGATCTTCGGCAAGAAGAAGCGGCGGCTCGCGATCCTCGCAGAGCTGCAGAACGTCATGCGAAGTCCAGCGTCTTTCCCGCTCAAGCAGCTGACGCCGGTGCTAAGGGACCTCGTGGGCGTGCGTGACGCGACTCGTGGCCTCGTGCAGCACGTCTCGACGCTTCCCGGCGTCAGCGTGCCCTACGGGTGGAACCCGCTGGACGACGCGCAGGCCGCAGTCCTCGATCGAGCCGTCTACGGCCTCGAGGTGGCCGCAGATCTGCGCGCGAGGCTAGGTGCCGGGCGGTCGAACGCGGAGGCCGCGCGCCAGACCGTCGATCAGGTGACTGACGAGCTGCTCCGCACCACTCAGCAGGACGTGCTCCTGCCCGGGGAGCCGGTCCGACGGCTCGGCGCTGCGTGGGCCGGGTTCACGCGTGTCCTGGGCAGCGCGGACGCTGACATCGTCCGGTGGCTCGAGGGGCGTACGCGCGGTCGTGCGATGGCCGACGATGTCCCGAGCTGGACGGCGGACGCGGCGGGTGGAGCGTTCATCCGGCTCCAGCGGTGGTTCCGCGTGAGCTCGGCGCTCGCGCGCCTCGACGCCCTAGGCCTCGGAGCCATCGCAGAGTCGGTCCGATCGGGTGCACTCCGAGGGGCCGACGTCGAGAACCAGGTCCGGCTGGGTGTCGCGCGTGCGGTGCTCGACGAGCGACTCGACTCGACCGGCCTGTCTGGGTTCGACCACGCTGAACGGGAGCGTCTGGTCGAGCGGTTCGTCCGCACGGGAGACGACGTCCGCCAGCGCATGACCGCGGAGCTCGCCGCACGGATCGTCCGTGCCCGCACCTTCGACCCGGCGGCGCGCACGGGCATGGTCGCCGAGCTGCGTCAGCAGCTCGGCCGCAGGCGCGGTGGCCTCTCCGTGCGCCAGCTGCTGCACCGCTTCGGGTCCCTCGTCACGCAGGTGGCGCCGTGCTTCCTCATGAGCCCGACATCGGTCGCGCGGTTCCTGCCGGCCGACGCGGTCGACTTCGACGTCGTCGTGTTCGACGAGGCGTCCCAGATTCGAGTACCCGAGGCGATCGGTGCGATGGGCCGCGGTCGATCGGTCGTCATCGTCGGGGACTCGAAGCAGATGCCCCCGACCTCGATGTTCGGTCCGGCGAGCGCCATGGAGGACGACGACGGGCCGGTCGACGACGCGCTGCCGGTTCCCGCTGACCTGGAGTCGATCCTCTCTGAAGGTGTGGAGTCACGGCTGCCGCGACTGCTGCTGAGCTGGCACTACCGCTCCAAGGACGAGACGCTCATCGCGTTCTCCAACAGCCACTACTACGAGGGTCGGCTCTCGAGCTTTCCCACGCCGCCGGTGACCGCGGGCCGTCCGCCAGCGCTCGAGCTCCACCGCGTCGCTGGCGACTGGGAGGGTGGCGGCCGTGGCGCCGCACGCGTCAACCGGGCCGAGGCGGCCGCCGTCGTTGCCGAGGTGCAGCGTCTCCTCGTCGAGGACGCCGGACGGAGCATCGGGGTCGTCACCTTCAACACCCAACAACGCGAGCTGATCCTCAACCTCCTCGAGGAGGTCAGACAGCACGACTCCCTCGTCGAGAACGCCCTGACTCGTGAGGAGGAGAAGCTCTTCGTCAAGAATCTCGAGAACGTGCAGGGTGACGAGCGCGACATCATCCTCTTCACGCTCGCCTTTGCGAAGGATGCCCGCGGCAAGGTCCCGCTGAACTGGGGACCGCTGAGCAGAGCCGGTGGCGAGCGTCGCCTCAACGTCGCGGTGACACGCGCCAAGGAGAAGGTCGCCGTGTTCTGCTCGTTCGAGCCTCACGATCTCGACCTGACCAACTCGACGGCAAAGGGTCTTGCCGATCTCAAGGACTACCTGCTCGCTGCTCGCAACGGCGTGGAGTCCGCTGGGCTCCGACGCGCCGATGCCCGTGATCGTCACCTCGAGGACGTTGGGAACGCACTGCGGGTGGCTGGGCTCGAGGTGCGCACGGGTGTCGGCCTTTCTGACTTCACCGTCGACCTCGCAGTGCGTGCCGGGGACGACCGCGCTTGGATCGCGGTCATGCTCGACGGTCCGGTCTGGGCGGAGCGCACGAGCGTGGGTGACCGCGAAGGTCTTCCGACTTCCGTCCTCACGGGTCGGATGGGATGGTCGCGCGTCGAGAGGATCTGGCTACCTACCTGGGTGCGCGACCCCGGACCAGTGGTCGCGTCGATCGTCGGGGCCGCGGAGAGCGCCCGGGAGCAGCACCCGGATGCTCCCTCGCTAGCGGCGGCAGCGGGGTCTCCGCCGGCCCTCGGATCGAGCATCCCGAGCGAGCGCGTGGTCGAGCTCGAGCTCGAACGCCCGGAGGCTCCGATCGAAGACCTGCGTTCCAGGGGGGACGCCGTCCCCGTGCGCAGCACCGCCATCGTGGCGCCGGCTCCGTCGACGGCCGCGCCGTCACGACCCGTGTTCACGCCGGCGGCGACGACGGTGCGGCACGCGTCGTGGATGTTGGACGATGCTTCCGGTGCCTCTCGTGCCAAGCTGCGCGACGAGCTCGTCGAGGTGGTGCGAGTCGAGGGCCCTGTGCTCGTCGAGCGGCTGGCCCGTGTCGTGGCGGCGCGGTTCGATCTGGCCCGCGTGCGTGAGGGTCGGCGTGAGCAGATCCTTCAGCGCCTGCCGCGCGGCCTCGCGAAGAGAGCTCCCAACGGCGACCTGATCGCTTGGCCGGGATCTGATCCAACCTCGTACGACACCTATCGGGTGCCGGGCCCGGGCGAGAAGCGTGAGATCGCAGATATCCCGTACCACGAGCTTCGCAACGCGATGGTCGAGACGGTGCGCGGTGCGCACGGGATGACGACGGACGACGCCCTGCGCGAGACAGCACGGGTGTTCGGCATCCTGCGCCTGGGTGCGAAGGTACGCGAACGCCTCGAACGCGCGTTGACCGCAGCAGTGAACGAAGGTCGCCTCGCGACTCACGCTGGTTTCGTCACTGTGCCATAGCGGCTCGGGGCACGACCGCATCTTGCGGCAGCTCACTGCGAAAGGAACGAGACATCCATGGCTGGATACGCCGTCGTCGACGTGGAGACTACGGGCCTACGACCGTCGCGGCACGATCGGATCGTCGAGGTCGCGGTCGTGCACGTCGACGCAGCAGGGCGCGTCGAGCGCACGTGGTCGACGCTGGTCAACCCGGAGCGTGATCTGGGGCCGCAGGTGGTCCACGGCATCACCGCGGCGGACGTTCGCCACGCGCCTCGGTTCGCCGACGTCGCGGGTACGCTCGCTGGCCTGCTCGAAGGACGTGTCCTCGTCGCGCACAATGCGGCGTTCGACCTGGGATTCCTTCAGCACTCCTTCCAGAGCTGCGGCCACGACGTCCCCCTCGTGTGGCCGACGACGCTGTGCACGATGCGTACGGCGGCGGCGCTGCTGCCGGGTGCGCCGCGCTCGCTCGCGGGCTGCTGCGCGCACCTCGGCATCGAGCACGCCGGAGCGCACGAGGCGCTTGCCGACGCCCGCGCGGCCGCCGGTGTCCTTGACCTACTCATCGCGGCGCGCGACAGGCTGGACGGCGAACGTGCTCCGGCGCTGCCATGGTGGGACTTGGCGCACGAGCTAGCTGAGACCGCCCGGTGGCCCTCGATCCCGGTGCTCGACGTTGCGCCCGTCGTGCGAGGTGTAGCGGCCGGTCGTGATGTGCCCTTCCTCGAGCGTCTCTCGTCGAGCCTGCCCAGCTCACTTGGGTCGTGGGAGCGAGAGCAGTACCTGGCGCTCCTTGACCGCGCCCTCCTCGATCGGTACCTGTCTGCCCGCGAGCACGATGCTCTTGCTGACACCGCGGTGGAGCTGGGTATCGACGCAGGCACTGCGTACGAGCTCCATCGTTCCTATCTCTCCGAGCTGACCACCGCGGCCTGGGCCGACGGCGTCGTGACGGACGACGAGCGCGCTGACCTGGCCGCCGTCGCCGGGCTGCTCGACATCGCGGTCGCAGAGCTCGTCACACTGCTGGACGCAGCACGACCTCGCATCGAGTCAGGCTCGGGCGACGAGACTGGGCGCCTGCCAGGCCGCGGCGTCGAGAGCTCGATCGAGGATCCGCGACCCGGCACTGGTGCGTTCCGGCTCGAACCTGGCGACCTCGTCGTTCTCACCGGGGAGATGACCATCCCACGCTCGGAATGGGAGGCCCGAGCGCGCGCCGTCGGGGTCGTCCCGAACGGGAACGTGACGAAGAAGGTCCGTCTGCTCGTGGCGGCCGATCCTGACTCGCTCTCGGGCAAGGCTCGCAAGGCGGTCGACTATGGCATCCCCATCGTGACGGAGCAAGCGTTCGCCAAGATGCTGGACTCCCTCGGTTGAACGGCACCGTGTCGCGCCAAGCTCGGCCATGCACAACGCGCTGAGTTCTGGTGCGCTGGCAGAAAGACAGCGGAAACGTTGCCACGTTGACAGACATCGTGGTCGAGCTGGGCGGCCACGTCGAGGGTTGGGCCGCGGTCACGCACCACCGGGTGACGACTGTGTCACGACCACCGCGAGCTGCACGCGGTTGATGATCCGAGCTTCGCCGACGCGGCGGCGAGGTGGTCTTGATGGTCGCTTCGCCGAGGAACAGGCGTTGCGCGATTCGAGCGTTGGGCAGACTTTCCGAGACGAACCGCGCGTCGTCGAGCTCGCGTTCGGTGAGCGCGGCGACTCTTCGTGCCGCCTCGCGACGTCCCGCAGCGCGGGGTGTCGCCCTCACCGAGCCATGACCGTCCGCGCGGCGCGCGGTGAAAGTGCATCCTCTCCAGCAGCAACAGCGCGGATCGCTGACACAATCTCGTCCGGCGACGAGTCCTGGGCGAGGAAGGCCGGCGCACCGGCGTTGACGGCGTCGAGGGTGACGGCCTCGGTGTCGAACGATGTCATGGCGATCACCCCGGGAGGGTCCCGGCAGCGCCCGCACGGACCGCGTCGTCGCGACCCCGTCGACGCGCGGCATCCGCAGGTCCATGAGCACGACGTCGGGCGGGTGCGCCTGCACAGCCGTCACCGCCTTGTCGCCGTCCGATGCTAAGCGACGACCTCACCGTCGTCCGGCCGCAGGACTGTCCGCAGCAGTCGTCGCAGCGCTGGGTCGTCGTCGACGACCCGCACCCTGGTCACGGTGCGACCCTACCGATGGTTGCCCGCGAGGCTTCTCGCTCGCCCGGGGGGAGCCGCCCTGGTCGCGGTGGAGACCGCTCCGTCCCTCAGGTCGGTGGCCGCCAGCCGAGCACCCCGCGCAGCGTCCACGCACCGAGCACGGCGCTCCACGGTCCGGCGAGGCGCGCGCCGAGGTCGCGCGCCGCCGTCATGACGGGGGAGATGGTGCGCGACATCCCGGCCATCCGCGCCGACATCCGCATGACCTTCTCGACGCGCGGACGCCGCTCGTCGGACCACCGCCGCAGCGCCTCCGGCAACTCCGCGGCGTCCACACCGCCACCGTCTTCCCCGCCACCACCGGCACGGCCCGTCCCCTCGACCCCACCCGTCCGCACTCCCAGCACCACAGCGTCCTCGAGCGCCTGGCATCCGCCCTGCCCGACGTTCGGCAGCATCGCGTGCGCGGCGTCGCCGACGAGCGCGACGCGGCCGGTGACCAGCGAGGCGGGAGGAGCGGGGAGGTGCCGCAGCTCGTGGCACAGCACCGCGGCGGGATCGACGGAGGCCAGCAGCGAGGGGATCGGCGCGTGCCAGTCGGCGAGCAGGTCGCGGAGCTCCGCGAACGACGCCGGGACCCCGGCGGCGTCGGCGACGGACACGTACGAGTACACGCGCCCGTCGGCGAGCGGCACGATCCCGACGACGATGCCGCGACCCCACGTCTCGCTCCCGACCCCACCGCCCGACTCGCCGGGCGGCGCCTCGGCGACGAGCCGCCACGCCGTCGACCCGCCCGAGACAGGCCCCAGCGCATCGGGCCACCAGCGCCGCCGGGACGGTGAGTCGATGCCGTCGGCCGCGACGACGAGCGCCGCCTCGATCTCCTCGGTATCGCCAGGTGACCGGTCGTCGACGCCCAGCCGGTCCGGCGACGGCTCCCCGTCCGAACGCCCGTCACCCTGCCGCGGCGCGCCGCGCCGCCCGATGGCACCGTCCCGTCTGACGTCACGGCCCTGCCCGACGGCGTCGCGCACCCGCACGCGCGCGGGCCGCCCCGCGTCGCCGGGGTCCACGACGGCGGCGTCGACGCCGAGCCGGAGCGCGCCGTCGGGCAGGGCGTCCGCGAGCATGCCGACGAGCTGGGCGCGGTGGAGCACGAGCGTCTGGTCGCCGAACCGGGCGCTGGCGGCGGACGCGTTCGCGCGGACGAGCCAGCGCCCGTCGGGCCGGCGCAGCCCGACCTCGCCCTGGAGTGCGGCGAGGTCGCGCAGCCGGTCGCCGAGGCCGAGCGCACCGAGCGCGCGGACGGCGTTGGGGGCGACGGCGATCCCGGCCCCGACGGGTTCGAGCGCGCCCGCGCGCTCCAGGACGGTGACGTCCCACCCGGCGCGGGCGAGCGCGACGCCGGACGCAAGCCCGCCGATCCCGCCACCGATGACGACGACCTGCGCGCTCACCACTCGATCTCACCGCAGAGGATCACGGTCGTGACGCTACCGGCGCAGCGGGTGGTGCCGCGTCCCCCGCGCGGGGGAGCGCCGGCGGGTTGCGCCGCTACCCCGCGGCCTGGGCGACGACGATCGCGAGCTGGGTGCGGTTCGCCACCCCGACCTTGGCGCAGGCGCTGGAGAGGTGCGTCTTGACGGTCGCCTCGCCGAGGTAGAGGCGACCGGCGATCTCGCCGTTGGACAGCCCGTCGACGAGGAGGCGCGCGACGTCCAGCTCGCGCTCGGTGAGCGCGGCCAGGCGCTCCCCGGCCACGCGACGGGTGGCCGCACCGGTGTCGGCCCCGACCTGGGTGATCATCGTCTTCGCCGCGCGGGGCGACAGCGCGCCGCCGCCCCCGGCGACGGCGCGGACCGCGGCGACGATCTCCGCGGGTTCGGCGTCCTTGGCGAGGAACCCGTCGGCTCCGGCGCGGACGGCGTCGAGGATGACCTGCTCGGTGTCGAACGAGGTCATGGCGATCACGCCGGGCGGGTCGGGGAGCGCCCGGACCGCGCGGGTCGCGACGACCCCGTCGACGCGTGGCATCCGCAGGTCCATGAGGACGACGTCCGGGTGGTGGGCCTGGACCGCGGTGACGACCTGGTCGCCGTCGGCGGCCTCGGCCACGACGTCGAGCCCGCTCGCCTGCAGGATGGTGCGCAGCAGTCGGCGTACCATCGCGTCGTCGTCGACGACCATCACCCGGATCACGACGCGAGAGTAGCGGTGACCGCCCACGCGGGGCAGCGACGGTCAGCGGCCCCGACCGGTGCCGGGCCGCTCCGTCGGCGGGTCCCAGGGCAGGCGGGCCCGCACGACGAAGTGGCCGCCATCCGCACCGGCGTCGAACGTGCCGCCCACGGCCTCGCACCGCTCGCGCATCCCCACGACCCCGGCACCGCCGCCCGGCACGCCGGTGCCGCCGACGGTGGCGCCGGGCTGACCGACCAGCGGGGCGGTGTACGGGTCGAGGTCGCGCGTCAGCGCGTTGCGCACGGTGATGGTGACGCCGTCGCCGGGCCGCGCCCGGACGTTGACCTCGGCCCTGGCCCCCGGCGCGTGCTTCATGACGTTGGTCAGGGACTCCTGCACCACCCGGTACACGGCCCGCGTGAGCGCGGGCGGTGCGGTGTCGGCGTCGGCGACGAACACGGTCGCCGCGAGGTCGACGCCCGCGGTCCGGGCGTCGTCGAGCAGGGTCGCGAGGTCTCCCAGGGCGGGAGCGGACCCGGTGTACTGCTCCGACCCGGCGCGCAGGGACGTGATGAGGGCGCGCATCTCGTCGAGCGCGCGGTGTGCCGAGGACCGCATGGTGCGGGCGGCGTCGACCACCCCGGGGTCGTTCGTGGTCACCTCGAGCGCGGACGCCTGGAGGGAGACGACGGAGAGGTTGTGCGCGACCGTGTCGTGCATCTCGCGCGCGATGAGCTCGCGCTCGTCCTGGCGCGACAGCTCGGTGCGCAGCTCGTACGCCTGCGTGCTGAGCGCCTCCGCGCGCCGGTTCTCCGCGACGGCGACCTGCTGCGCGGCGTCGGCACGCCCGAGCGCCCGGCGCAGGAACCCGGCCCCCACGGACAGGGCGAGGCACAGCAGGGTCAGCACGACGTACCCCACCGGGTCGAGGTAGGACGTCGCGGTGGTCCCCACCGGTGTCGTGGAGAAGATCACCGCAGCGCCGTCGCGTGCCGCGTCGCGCCAGAACGAGACCCCGACGGCGAGCGTCGTCGCGGCGGCGCACAGCGCGACGACCTTCCACCGCCGCTCCCGCGCGATCACGAAAGGCAGCGCGACGAGCGGGGCCATCGCGCCGACGGGAGTCAGGACGCCCGCGGCGGCGGCGGCCAGGCACACGACGACGGCGTGCCGGTCGCGCCAGACGACGGCCGCCGCGAGCCCGGCCGCGAGCACCCACCAGAGCAGCGTGAGGCCGACACGCCACCCGGCGGGATCCGGGCCGAGCCCGATGTTGTCGTACGTCGCGCTGACGATCCCGACGCCGAACGTCGCGGTCGCCGCCGCGACGGTGGCCAGGACGGACCACGCCCGGGCGAGTGGCGACGGCCCGGTGGCGGACGGGATCGGGTAGGGCCCGGCGGCGCGGTGGTACGGCGGCGGGTACGGGTGCGCGGCGAGCGGCGGGCCCGACGGCGATTCTGTGCCGCCCGGGGGCGGGCCTGCCCAGGTCGCGGGGCGGGTCGGCTGGCCCGCGTGCGGGACGGGGTGTCGTGGCGGTGGGACGCCGGCACCGCGGGGACCACCGGCGCCGTACGGACCGGCCGGAGGCGGTCCGGGCTGCTGCGGTGGCGGATGCATGGGCGCGAGCCTACGGGCACCCGCCGACGGCGGGGCTCCACCGTTCGGCCGGGACCGGCGGGACGGGGTCCACCGGTCGGGGGGCCGAGTCGATCCGGTCGGGGGATCCCCCGGGGCGACCGCGACCCGCACTCTCGTCGTCGAGACCAGCACGACGTCGCCGACCGGGCGCCGTCGACCACGACGCAGGAGGCGACGATGTCCGCACCCACCCCGAACCCGCACCACCACCCTCAGCCGACCGGGCAGTCGTCGTTCGCACCGCCGCCCGGCGGCTTCCCGCAGCCGGGGCCGGGCGGCCACCCCGGCCCGCCGCCCTACGCCGGGCAGCAGCCCGCGCAGGGCTTCCCGACCCCCGGGTACCCCGCTCCGGGCGGGCAGCCGGGGGTTCCGCCGGCCCCCCGGAAGTCGTGGTTCGCCCGCCACAAGATCCTCACGGGCCTGGGCGTCGTCGTGCTGCTCGTCATCGTGGGCGCGAGCCTCGGGGGTGGTGGAGGCGATGAGCCGACCGCACCCGCAGCCGTCGCAGGGGCCGGCGCTGACGAGACCGCGGACACCGGTACGGACGCGGAGGCACCCGTGGAGGAGCAGCCCGAGGAACCGCCCGCCGAGGAGCCCGCGCCCGAGCAGCCCGCCGCGCCCGGCATCGGGACGCCCGTCCGTGACGGGAAGTTCGAGTTCACGGTGACCTCGGTGGAGCCCGGCGTCCCGAGCGTCGGTGACCAGTACCTCAGCCAGGAGGCGCAGGGCCAGTACGTGCTCGTCCACATGACGGTGAAGAACATCGGCGACGAGGCGCAGATGTTCACGGGCGGCAACCAGCAGCTCACCGACACCGAGGGCCGCACGCACGAGAGCGACAGCACGGCGGCGATCTACCTCGGCGACACGAACAGCTTCCTCACGGACATCAACCCGGGCAACGCGGTCGACGGAGTCGTCGTGTTCGACATCCCGGCCGACGCCGTCCCCGCGACGCTGTCCCTGCACGACTCGATGTTCTCCGGGGGCGTCGAGGTCTCGCTGGGCTGATCGCCCCTCGCAACTGTCCCATGGAAGCAGGTCGGTCCTCACCGGGCGCCGCGGCCACGTCCTCGATTGCTTCGAGGGCGTGACTGTGGCGCCAGGTCACGGCGTCGCAGGAGCGAAGGCATGTTGGATTGTGCGAGAAGTTGTTGACTTGTGAGAGCCCGCCCGGGACACTCGAAACCCCGAGGTCGACGCCGTCCCGGGTTCTTGCCCCCTCACCGTCGAGAGGACACCCCATGAAGTTCTCCCTGTCCCGCGCGCGCTCGCGTGCCACCGCTGTCACGAGTGCGCTGGTCGCGCTCGGGCTGGCGGTGTCGGGCGCGGCCGCCGCCACGGCGGCGCCGGCCCCGGCGAGCGTTCCGGCTGCGGCAACCGCCGTGGCCGAGCCGACGATCTCCCCGGTCGTCGACGCCAACTTCCCCGACCCCGACATCCTGCTCGTCGACGGCGTCTACCACGCCTACGCGACGAACCACCAGGGCCAGAACGTGCAGCACCGCACGTCCACGGACCTCGTCACGTGGAGCGCGCCGTCCGACGTCGCGCCCGACCTCGGCGCCTGGGTCAGCGAGTCGTGCACGTTCGCGCCGGGCGGCGCGACCGACCGCTGCGTGTGGGCCCCGGAGGTGTCCGCGGTCGAGGGCGGCTACGCCCTGTACTACACGGCGCGCGACGCGACGTCGCCGCGCCAGTGCCTCGGCGTGGCGTTGTCCGACACGCCGGACGGCCCGTTCGTCCCAGTCGGCGACGACCCGATCGTCTGCCCCAACGGCGAGGCCGGCACGGAGGACCTCGGCGGTGCGATCGACGCCGCGACGTTCGTCGACGGCGACCAGCTGTACCTGCTGTGGAAGGCCGACGGGAACTGCTGCACGGGCAAGACGGCGATCATCTTCGCCCAGCCGCTCTCGCCCGACGGCGCGACGCTCACCGGCCCGCCCGTCGAGCTCATCCGCGTGGACAAGGCCTACGAGGGCCGCGTGGTCGAGGGCCCGACGCTCCTCGAGCGCGACGGCACGTACTACCTCTTCTACTCGGCGAACGACTTCGGCGGGGGCGGCTACCGCACGTCGTACGCGACGGCCTCGAGCCTGGCTGGCCCGTGGACCAAGGCGACGACCGAGCTCCTGACGAGCGACCGCTTCCAGGGCGACGTGCGCGGCCCGGGCGGGCAGGACGTCGTCACCGCGCCGGACGGCTCCGACGCGATCGTCTTCCACGGCTGGAACGCGGCGTTCACCTACCGCGCGATGTACGTCGCGGACCTCGAGTGGACCGCCGACGGCGTCCCGTTCGTCCCGCAGGCGTCCGACCGCTACCAGGCGGAGGACGGCGTCATCACGAACGCGCGCGTCGTGGCCGACGGCGGGGCGTCGGGCGGGGCGAAGGTCGGCGGCCTGGACTTCGCCGACTCGTCCGTGACGGTCGAGGTGCACGCCGACGAGGCCGGCCCGGCCCTGCTCGGCATCCGGTTCGCCAACGGGTCGCTCGACGGCTCGACGCGCGTCCCGTCGACCGGGATGCTGGCCGTCAACGGCGAGGTCGCGAAGACCGTCGTCTTCCCGCACACGACGTGGGGCAACTGGCAGACGTCCGAGCACCTCGTGGACCTGGCCGCGGGCACCAACACGATCACGCTGACCCGCGCGACGTTCTACACCGAGCTCGACGCGTTCGACGTCTACCCGGCGACGCGCGACCCGCGCCCGTCGGCCCCGCCCGTCATCCCGTCCGACGCGACGCGGTACGAGTTCGAGGACGGCGTCATCACGCGCGGCTCGGTCGGGAGCGCGTCGGGTGCGTCCGGCGGCCAGAAGGTCGGCGGGCTCGACTTCCTCGACAGCTCCGTCGCGCTCCAGGTCCACGCCGAGGAGGCCGGGCCCTACACGCTGGGCGTCCGGTTCGCGAACGGCTCCGAGCGCGGCGGTTACACGCTCGCCTCGACCAGCACGGTCACGGTGAACGGCGCGGACGCGGGCGTCGTCACGTTCCCGCACACCACGTGGGGCAACTGGCAGTCGGTCACGCACGAGGTCGAGCTCCAGCAGGGCTGGAACACCGTCGCCCTGACCAAGCTCACCTGGTACACCGAGCTCGACGCGCTCGACGTCTTCCCGGCCGAGGTGCAGCCCGTCGACCCGCAGGTCACCGTCACCGCGCAGCCCCGCTGCCTCGGCGGCACCCCGTATCTCGCCGTCCGTGCGACGAACGACGGCGACGAGACCGTCGCGATCGCCCTGCGGACGGAGCACGGCGAGCGGTCGTTCGCCCAGGTCGACCCGGGCAAGAACGCCTACCAGTCGTTCAAGGCCCGTGGCGCCCTCGACGCCGGTGAGGCGCTCGTCGTCGTCACGGACGTCTCGGGCGCGACGACGGAGGTGACGGTCGCGTACGACGCGCTCACCTGCGCGTAGCGCACCCCAGCCGCGCCCGCGGCGCCGCTCGGCCGATGAGCGGCGCCGCGGGCGTCGTCGTGCGGCGAGGTAGAAGAGGGCTCAGGGTGTCCACGACGTGGCCGCTCCACAGGGTCAGATGGCACGCCGGGCACGGGGTGGTGAACGTTGCCCGAAGGCTCCCTCCGCACTCGGACATTCCCGGATCAAACCGGCGCACCAGGTTCCTATGCTCGCCGTGGCCGCCCACCCGCGGGACGGGTGCTGCGCCGGCCACGACCACGTCCCTCGTCCGAGCGGATCCTTGCTGTGACCACCGTCCTCACCCCGGACTCCCCGGGTTCCTCCGGCGCGCCCCGCGCGTCGTCGTCGGCCGCCGCGGCCGACCCCGCTGCCGCACGACCCGACGGCTCCGGCGCACCCGCCGGCCGCCCGCCGGCGGGCCCCGCCGACCGCGAGGTCCAGGCGCTGCGCCGCAGCCGCCTGGGCGCGCGACGCCGTCGGCGGAACCTGCTGTGGGCGCTGCTGCTCGCGGGGCCGAACCTCGTGCTCCTGCTGGTGTTCGTCTACCGGCCGCTGCTGCAGAGCTTCTACCTCTCGACGCTCCAGTGGAACCTCGGGTCGCCGGTCGCGCGGCCGGTCGGGCTGGGCAACTACGTCGAGTGGTTCACCGCGCCGACGACGGGCCGCATCGTCACGACGACGCTCGTGTTCACGCTCGCGACGGTCGGTGGGGCGATGGTCCTCGGCCTGGGCCTGGCGCTGCTGCTCAACCGGAAGCTCCGCGGCCGCGGGGTCGCCCGGACCGTCGCGTTCGCGCCGTACGTGCTGTCGGGCTTCGCGGTCGGGATCCTGTGGCTGTTCATGTTCGACCCGCGCTACGGGCTGGTCCAGGAGGTGCTCGGCTGGGTCGGCGTCGCGTCGCCCCAGTGGTACACGCAGCGACCGTGGCCGCTCGTGATGATCGTCGTCGTCTACCTGTGGAAGAACCTCGGGTACGTCGCGCTCATCTACCTGGCAGGCCTCCAGTCGGTGCCGCAGGACCTGAGGGACGCCGCCGCGCTCGACGGCGCCTCGTCGGCGCGGACGCTGCGCTCGATCGTGCTGCCGCTGCTCACCCCGACGACGTTCTTCCTCGTCGTGACGATGCTCCTCGCGTCGCTCCAGTCCTTCGACATCATCAAGGCGATGACGCAGGGCGGCCCGCTCGGCTCGACGACGACGCTCATGTACTCGATCTACGAGGAGAGCTTCGTCAACGGGCGCGCCGGGTACGCGTCGGCGGTCGCCACGGTCCTCTTCCTCGTGCTGCTCGCGGTGACCGCGGTGCAGATGCGGTTCGTCCAGCGGAAGGTCCACTACGCATGAGCGCCGTCGCGCCCGCCCGCCCCGAGACGGCGCCCGCCACGCCGGCCGCCCTCGAACCCCGCTCGCCGGGCGCACCCCGTGCCCGACGCCGGGCCCTCCAGCCGGGCGGCTACCTCTCCCTGGTCCTCGCGACCGTCGTGCTCGGCGCGCCGCTGGTGTGGATGGTCCTCGCGAGCATGAAGACGCCCGCCGAGCTGTACACCGTCCCGCTGCAGTGGCTCCCGGGCAGCCTCAACCTCGACAACTACGCGCAGGCGGCGGACTCGATCCCGCTCGGGCGACTGCTCGCGAACAGCGTCGGGATCACGGTCGTGGGCGCGGGGCTCAAGGTCGCGCTGGGCCTCACGTGCGCGTACGCGCTCGTGTTCCTCGACTTCCCGTTCAAGAAGGTGGTGTTCGGGCTCGTCATCGCGACGCTCATGATCCCGCCGCAGATCACGATCATCCCCAACTACACGCTCGTCGCGAGCCTCGGGTGGCTCAACACCTACCAGGGCATCCTCGTGCCGGGCCTGGCGAGCGCGTTCGGGACGTTCCTGTTCCGGCAGCACTTCCTCACGCTGCCCCGCTCGATCCTCGAGGCCGCCGAGCTCGACGGCGCGGGCCACTGGCGCAAGCTCTGGCGGTTCGTCGTGCCGATGAGCACGCCGACGCTCGCCGCGGTCGCGCTCGTGTCCGTCGTGACGGAGTGGAACGACTACCTGTGGCCGTTCCTCGTCATCGACCGCCCCGACAAGATGACCCTCCCCGTCGGCCTCACGCTGCTGCAGAACACCGACGGCATGACGAACTGGGGCGTGCTGCTCGCCGCGACCGTCGTCGTGACGCTGCCGATCCTCGTCGTCTTCCTCGTCCTCCAGCGCCGCCTCGTCGCGGGCCTCACGGCGGGCGCGGTCACCGGCTGACCCACCCCCGTGCCGTCGTGCCCGACGACGGCGCCCACCCCGGGCGGACCGGCGCACCCGCGTGCCCGCCCACCACCACCGAGCTCCCCGGCCCGCCCGCAGCGGACCGGGTTCCCCGAAGCGCACCGAGACCCGGTGCACGACCTGAAGGAGCACCTGTGTCCCACCGCACCGCACCCGGCCGGCCCGCGCGCCGCCGTCGGGCCCGCGCCGCCGCCACCGCCGTCACGGCGGTCACCGCCCTCGCGCTCACCGCGTGCGCCGGGCCGAGCGTGGCCGGGGCCGACGGCGCCGCCACCGCGGGCGACCAGTCGACGGCCGAGGCCGTCGACTGGTCCGCCGTCGAGCCCGCGTCCGAGATCACGTGGTGGAGCAACCACCCCGGCACGTCGCAGGAGATCGAGCAGGAGCTCATCGACCGGTTCGAGGAGGAGTCCGGGATCTCGGTCGAGCTCGTCACCGCGGGCGCGAACTACGACGAGGTCGCCCAGCGCTTCCAGGCCGCCTCGCAGACCGACGAGCTGCCCGACGTCGTCATCGCGTCCGACGTCTGGTGGTTCCGCTACCACCTCAACGACCAGATCCTGCCGCTCGACGACGTGCTCGAGTTCGTCGAGGCCGACGCCGCCGACTTCCAGCCCGCGCTCTACGCGGACTACGAGTACGACGACCAGCACTGGGCCGTGCCCTACGCGCGCTCGACGCCGCTGTTCTACTACAACAAGGACCTGTGGACGGCTGCCGGCCTGCCCGACCGCGGCCCCGAGACGTGGGAGGAGCTCGAGGCCTGGGACGCGTCCCTCAAGCCGCTCGTCCCGGCCGGCGGCTCGACGCTCGGTCTGTCGACTGGCCCGTCGTGGGGCGCGTGGTGGTTCGAGAACATGATCTGGGGCCAGGGGGGCGCGTACTCCGACGGGTTCGACCTCACGCTCGACTCGGAAGAGTCGGTCGCGGGCGGCCAGTTCCTGCACGAGCTGTTCCACGAGAAGGGCGTCGCGACGCTCTCCGCGGACGACGCGATGGTCGATTTCTCGTCGGGTCTCATCGCCTCGACCATCGGCTCGACGGGCTCGCTCAAGGGCGCGCTCGACGCGGCGTCGTTCGAGGTCGGCACGGCCTACCTGCCCGACGGCCCGGCCGGCGGCGGCACCCCGACCGGCGGCACGGGCCTCGCGATCCCGTCGTCGAAGTCGCCCGAGCAACAGCTCGCCGCGGCGATGTTCCTCGCGTTCCTCACGAACACCGAGAACACCGCGTACTTCTCGCAGAACACGGGCTACATGCCGGTGCGCACGTCGGCCGTCGAGTCCGACACGATGAAGGCCATCTACGAGACGACGCCGCAGTTCCGCACGGCCGTCGACCAGCTCGCCGACAAGGCGCGCATCCAGGACGACGTCCGCGTGTTCGTGCCCGGCGCCGACGCGCTGCTCAACGAGGCGATCGAGCAGATCGTCATCGAGGGCGTCGACCCGGCGACCGCGTTCGAGTCCGTGACGCCGCGCATCGAGACCGCGTACACCGAGAACGTGGAGCCGTACCTGTGACGGCCACCGCGCTCGCGCCCACGGGCGCCGGGTCGGAGCGGTCCGCGCTACCGCGCGTGGTCGCGCACCGCGGCAACAGCTCGGTCGCCCCGCAGAACACGCTCGCCGCGTTCGAGGCGGCGTGGCGGGCCGGAGCGCACAGCATCGAGATCGACGTGCAGCTCACGGCCGACGGCGAGCCCGTCGTCATCCACGACGACACCGTGGACGCGACGACGTCCGGCAGCGGCACGGTCGCGCGGCTCGACCGCGCGGCGGTCCGCGCGCTCGACGCCGGGTCGTGGTTCTCCCCGGCGTTCGGGGGCCAGCGCGTGCCGACGTTCGCGGAGGTGGTCGACCTCCTCGTGCGCCGGCCGGGCACCGACCTGCTGCTCGAGCTCAAGGGCGCGTGGACGGCCGAGCAGGTGCGGCGCGTCACCGGGCCGATCCGGTTCGCGGGCATCGCCGACCGGGTCGTCGCGCAGAGCTTCTGGCCGGAGACCGTCGCGGCGCTGCGCGAGGCTGACCCGGGTCTGCGCCGCGGGCTGCTCGTCGCGTCGCTCGACGACGACGTGCTCGCGCGGTGCGCCGAGCTCGACGTCGCGGCGTGCAACCCGATGGGGCTGCTCCTCCTGGAGGAGCCAGGCCTCGTGCAGCGCCTGCACGACGCCGGTCTCGACGTCGCGGTGTGGACGCTCAACGAGCCCGCGCACTGGGCGGCCGCTGTCGAGCTCGGGGTCGACGCGATCATCACCGACCGGCCGGACCGCCTCGCGGGCTGGCTCTCGGCGCGGGTCGTCTAGGTCGGCCCGGGTGCCGGTGGGGCGGAGCCGGACGGCTCCGCCTCACCGCCCCGGTCTCACTGCTCAGGGGTTGCGGGCCGGTAGCGCACGGCGACCGCCCCCGAGCGGAACTCGCGGCGTTCCACGAGCTCGAGCTGGATGCGCTCGCGCAGCCCGGCGAGCAAGGTCGGTCCGTGCCCGGCGAGGACCGGCTGCACGACGAACTCGTACTCGTCGATCAGCCCCAGGTCGGCCAGCGCCAGGGGGAGCGTCACGCCCCCCACCCACAGGCCCTCGCCCGGCTCCTGCTTGAGTCGCTCGACCGCGGGCCCCAGATCACCCTGTACGAGCTCGGCGTTCCAGTCGGGACTGCTCAACGTGCTCGACACGACGTGCTTCGGCGCCGTGTCGATGGCCTCGGCGAACGGGACCTCCCACTCGTCCATCCAGTCGGGCCAGACCCCCGTAGCCGGCCGCCGCCAGGCCGACTCCATCATCTCGTAGGTGACCCGGCCGAACAGGAGGGCGTCGGCACGCTCCATCTCGGCGGTCCAGTAGCGCATCGACTCCTCGTCCGGCGGGAGCCCCGCCTCGTGGTGGCAGCAGCCGTCGAGCGTGACGTTGATCGAGTACCGCAGCGGTCTCATCTCGTTCCTCTCGTGAGGCGCCCCGGGGCGCCCGCGTTCAGCCGTCCGTAGTCAGACGGCCACGGGCGCCGTTTCTCATCGGCGACGGCGGCGACGGCGGCGACACGGTCAGCCGGGCCGTCGCCGGTGGGGGACGCGGACACGGTCGAGGTCCTGCGCGACCGTGAGCTCGCCGTCGAACACCTCGCGCGCCTCACGCCAGAACTCCCTCGGGTCGGGGTAGCGCTGCGAGAAGTGCGTGAGCACGAGCGACCGGACGCCCGCCTCGGCGGCGACGGTCGCCGCCTGCCGCGCCGTGAGGTGGCCCCAGCGCTCGGCCTGGTCCCGGTCGCGGTCGAGGAACGTCGACTCGATGACGAGCAGGTCGACGCCGTCAGCGAGCCGGTGCACCGCGTCGCACAGGCGCGTGTCCATGACGAACGCGAACGACTGGCCGGGGCGCGGCGCGCTCACCTCGTCGAGGGTGACGGTCCGGCCGTCGGGGGCGGTGACGACGCCGGTCCGCTGCAGCTCGCCGACCGCCGGCCCGGCCAGCCCGTGTCGCGCGAGCAGGGCGGGGTCGAGCGACCGGCCGTCGGGCTCGTCCAGGCGGTAGCCCATGGCCTCGAGCGTGTGGTCGAGGCGTTCCGCGCGCAGCGTGAACCCCGGCTCGGGGCGGCCCGTGACGGGCGGGACGACGCCGTCCGTCGTCAGGGGCTGCAGCTCCAGGTGGCCGCGGCGGAAGTGGGCGCTCGCGTCGAGCAGGTGGTCCACCCACCGCTGGCCCGACGCCGGGTAGGTCACCCCGATCGTGTGCCGCACGCCGTCGCCGCTGATGCGCTGGGAGACGCCCGCGAGGCCGAGGCTGTGGTCGCCGTGCAGGTGCGTGATCGCGATGCGCGTGAGGTCGGTCGCGGACACGCCCGCGAACGACATCTGCCGCTGCGTGCCCTCGCCCGGGTCGAAGAGGATCGCCTCGTCGTCCCAGAAGAGGACGTAGCCGTTGTGGTTGCGCGTGCGGGTCGGGACCATGCTGGCCGTCCCGAGGACGACGAGCTCGCGGCGGGACATGGCCCCAGCCTGCCACGGCGCCGCTGCTCGGCGGGTGGCTCGGCGGGGGGCTCGTAGGGTGGCAGGAGACCACCCCGAGAACCGGAGAACCATGCGCCTGCTCCTCGTCCGTCACGGACAGACACCGTCCAACGTCGCCGGCCTGCTCGACACCGCCCTGCCCGGCCCGGGCCTCACCGCGCTCGGCGCGCGCCAGGCGGCGGCGATCCCGGACGCGCTCGCCGACCGCGTCGTCGAGGGCGTCGCGGTGTCGACGCTCGTGCGCACACACCTCACGGCCTCGCCGCTGGCCGAGCGGCACGGCTACGACCCGCTCGAGCTCGACGGGTTCCGTGAGGTCGACGCGGGCCACCTGGAGATGTCGGCCGAGCACGACGATCACATGACGTACCTCGAGACGGTGTTCGCGTGGGGGCGTGGCGAGCCGGGCCGACGCATGCCCGGGGGCCCGGACGGCGCGGAGTTCCTCGCGCGCTACGACGACGCCGTTGCGAGCGTCGTGCGCACGGGATGGCGGACCGCCGTCGTCGTGTCGCACGGGGCGGCGATCCGCGCGTGGGCGTGCGCGCGCGTCGCGGGGGTCGACCTCGACCTGCTCGCCCGCACCCCGCTCGCGAACACCGGGCTCGTCGAGGTCGAGGGCGACCCGTCGTCGGGCTGGCGGCTCGTGGGCCTGAGCGACGGCCCGCTGGGCGGGACCGCGCTGGACGACCTCGTCGCCGAGGACCCGACGGGCGAGTCCGTCGCCGAGGAGGAGCGCCGCGCCGCGGCGGACGACTGACCTCTACCGACCTGCCCGTCGCCGCAGCTCCGCGGACATCCACGGGTACGGGTCGACGAGCGCCTCGCGCCCCGCGCGCACGTCGTCACGGAGGGAGTGCAGGATGCCGCTCGCGACGTAGAAGCGTCCACGAGTGTTGCCGACGGCGTCGAGCAGCCCGGACTGGACGAGGCGCCGAAGGTCACGCGTGGCGGTCTGGTCCTCGACCGCAGCGTGCTTGGCGTACGACGGACGCGTGACCCGGTAGCCGAGCGCGGCGTCGAAGAGCGCATCGGCGGTCCGTTCGGGGACCCCGTGCTCGGTGACGATCGCGTCCAGCGCACGCCACGTCGTCTCCGCCTCCCGGAAGCGGCGCCGGAGGGTCTGTGCCTGCATGTGGTGCGCTCGAAGAGTGAACTTGATCCAGAGAGTCGCGTCGTTCTGAGGCCTCCAGGCGCCCTCGCCGGTGATGGCCAGGACACGGTAGTAGTCCTCCGTGTTGCTCCCCAACCATTCCTCGATGCTCGAGAAGGTGGGCTCGAGCACGCGGTCCTGTCCCAGCACCATGGTCTGGAGCGCCCGTGCCATGCGCCCGTTGCCGTCCCTGAAAGGGTGGACCATCACGAGGTTGAGGTGCGCCATCGCCGCGTCCACCATCGCGTCGGCACCGTCGTTCCGGATCGTCGCGACGAGGGACTCCACGAGCCCGGGAACCTCCTCGGCGGGCGGTCCCTCGTAGACCGTCTGGTCAGCCGCCTCGTCCCGGACGTACACGGCGCCCGGGCGGAAGCGGCCCGGGTCCGCTCCGAGGTCGTGCTCCAGCAGCATGAAGTGCAGGGAGCGCAGTGTCTGGGTCGTGAGCACGAACTCCGGGTCGGGAGTCATGCGCAGGATGTAGGTCATCATCCGGCGGTACCCCATGATCTCGGCCCAGGTCTGCTGGTCCGCAGTCAGCGGGGGTTCGTCGTCGACGGCCGCGACGGCATCCTGGTCAGACACGGTGTAACCCTCGATCGTGTTCGAGCCCTGGATCGCTCGCGCCTGGGTGGTCCGGCGCATGCCGTTCGACCATCGGCGGGGAACACGCAGCACGTCCGCGAGGGACTCCCGCAGCGAGCGGACGTCGTCGATGACGGCCAGGTCCTCGAGATCGGTGTCGGGGGCACGGTAGATCGGCGGGAGCATCGGGCTGGTCTCCAGTGTCGCAATGATCAAATCATTGCATCACACCCTAGCAGGATGTCGTAATGATTTGATCATTGTCTCATCGCAGGGCATTGCACGCATCTAGCGGTCGTCACGTTCGTGACATACGCTCGCCGGATGGCCGACGCACGCCTGCCCGCGCCGAACGAGCGCGCGCTCGAGTCCGACATCGTCACGGACCTGCGCGAGCAGATGACGTACGGGTCGTACCTGCACCTCGACACGCTGCTCGCGGCACAGGAGCCGGTGAGCGACCCCGAGCACCACGACGAGATGCTGTTCATCGTCCAGCACCAGACGACCGAGCTCTGGCTCAAGCTCGTGCTGCACGAGCTCCTCTCCGCGCGCGACCTGCTCGCCGCCGACGAGCTGGGCGCCGCGCTCAAGCGCATCGCCCGGGTCAAGCACGTGCAGCGCACGCTCACCGAGCAGTGGTCCGTGCTCGCGACGCTGACCCCGAGCGAGTACGCGCAGTTCCGCGGGTTCCTCGGGCACGCGTCGGGCTTCCAGTCGTGGCAGTACCGCGCGGTCGAGTTCCTGCTCGGCAACAAGAACGCGCGCATGCTCGCGGTGTTCGACGCCGAGCCCGAGGCCCGCGCCGAGCTCGCCCGGCTGC
The DNA here is from genome assembly GCF_042797035.1 of Cellulosimicrobium sp. NPDC057862. Classification (NCBI taxonomy): domain Bacteria; kingdom Bacillati; phylum Actinomycetota; class Actinomycetes; order Micrococcales; family Promicromonosporaceae; genus Cellulosimicrobium; species Cellulosimicrobium sp. NPDC057862. The sequence continues at coordinate 167,815 of NZ_JBHVMH010000001.1, read as the reverse complement.
TCACCGAGCCGAGCGTCTACGACGAGTTCCTGCGCCACCTCGCCCGCCACGGGCACGACGTCCCGCAGCGCGTCCTGGACCGCGACCTCACCGTCGCGCACACGCTCGACGACGACCTCGTCGAGGTCTTCCGCCGCATCTACGACGACCCCGAGGCGCACTGGTCCGCGTACGAGACGTGCGAGGAGCTCGTCGACCTCGAGGACAACTTCCAGCTCTGGCGGTTCCGCCACATGAAGACGGTGCTGCGCATCATCGGCACCAAGCGCGGGACGGGCGGGTCCAGCGGCGTCGGGTTCCTCCAGAAGGCGCTCGACCTCACGTTCTTCCCCGAGCTGTTCGCGGTGCGCACGGAGATCGGGCGGTCGTGAGCGCCGAACGCCTCGGCCGGGCGGGCGACGGCGGCACCTGGCTCCCGCCGTTCGTCGACGCGCACGTGCACCTCGGCCTCGTCGACCCCGTCGCGGTGCGGCGCGGCGGGATCGCCGTCGTGCACGACCTCGGGTGGGTCCCCGACGTCGCACGCACGTGGCCCGGGCGACCCCGCTACCCGGAGGTGGCGTTCGCGGGCGCGTTCCTCACCGCTCCGGGCGGCTACCCGTCGGACCGGTCGTGGGCTCCGCCGGGGTCGGTCGAGGAGGTCGGCTCGGCCGAGGCGGCCGTCGCCGCAGTGGACCACCAGGTCGCCGCGGGCGCGTCGTTCGTCAAGGTCGCCCTCCACTCCGACGCCGGTCCCGTGCCCGACGACGTCACGCTCGCCGCGCTCGTCGGCCACGCCCACGCGCGGGGCCGGGACGTCGTCGCGCACGTCGAGGGTCGGGGCATGGCGGCGCGCGCCTTCGAGGCGGGCGTCGACCGGCTCGCGCACGCCCCGTTCTCCGAGCGCCTGCCCGACGACCTCCTCGCCGCGATGGCGAGCCCCCGCGTGTCGGCCCGCCTGCGTCCCGGCCCGCCGCTGCGTCTCGCCGAGCACGTCGCTGCCCGCGATCGAGGACGACCTGACGGTCGAGAAAGGCCGGACAACGACCCTCAAGTCGTGCTCGGCGGGTCACGGGTGAGCTGGGTGAGCACGCTCGACGTGCACGGGTGGGGGAGCCCGACGGCCGAGCAGGACGTCGCGATCGACAACGTGCGGCGCTTCGTCGCGCTCGGCGGCACCGTCGTCTACGGCACCGACCTGGGCAACGGGCCGCTGCCGCTCGGCGTGAACCCGCGCGAGCTGCGGGCGCTCGCGGCCGCGGGTCTCGACGCGCGCGGCCTCGTGGCGGCCCTCACGCACGACGCTCCGGCCGAGCGGCTCGCAGACGCTCGGGCGACGCACGCCGGGACGGGGCGTCGGAACGCGCACGCACCGCTCGCGACGTGGGTCCCCGGCGACCCGCCCGACCCGGACGACCCCGACGACGTCGCCGCGTGGCTCGCACGCGCCGTCGTCGTCGAGCGCGACAGCGCCACGGGCCGCGCCCCGGACGCCGACCCCGACCCGGACGGCCGCGACGACGACCTCCACCTGGACCGAGACCCTGAAGGACGACCATGACCGAGGACCACGCCGCCCGTTCCGCCGCGCTCGACGCCGCGGACCCGCTCGCGCGGTTCCGTGAAGCCTTCGTCGACTCCGACGAGGTCACCGCCTACCTCGACGGGAACTCGCTCGGCCGGCCCACGCGCGCGTCGGCCGAGCGGCTCGCGCGGTTCGCGACCGAGCGCTGGGGCGCTCGGCTCATCCGCGGCTGGGACGAGGAGTGGTACGACCTCCCGCTGACGGTCGGCGACCGGATCGGCGCGGTGACGCTCGGCGCGGCGCCGGGCCAGACGTTCGTCGGCGACTCCACGACGGTGATCCTCTACAAGCTCGTGCGCGCCGCGCTCTCGGCGCCGCAGGTCGCCGGCCGCGACGAGATCGTGCTCGACGCCGGGAACTTCCCGACGGACCGCTACGTGCTCGAGGGCGTCGCGCGCGAGCACGGCGCGACGCTGCGGTGGATCGCGCCCGACCACGACGGCGGCGTGACCCCGGGGCAGGTGGCGGAGGTCCTCTCCGACCGCACCGCGCTCGTGCTGCTCAGCCACGTGGCGTACCGGTCGGGGTACGTGAGCGACGCCGCCGCGATCACCGCGCTCGCGCACGACGCGGGCGCTCTCGTCCTGTGGGACCTGTGCCACTCGGTCGGGGCGCTGCCGGTCGAGCTGGACGCGTGGGGCGTTGACCTCGCGGCGGGCTGCACGTACAAGTACCTCAACGGCGGGCCGGGCGCGCCGGCGTTCGGCTACGTGCGCGCGGACCTCCAGGGCGCGCTGACCCAACCGATCCAGGGGTGGATGGGCAGCGCCGCGCCGTTCGAGATGGGCCCGGCGTACGCGCCGCACGACGGCGTCCGGCGCTTCCTCTCGGGCACGCCGGCGATCGTCGGCATGCTCGCGATGCAGGACATGCTGGACCTGGTGGACGAGGCGGGGATCGCGGCGGTGCGTGCGAAGTCCGTCGCACTCACCGAGCACGCGACGGCCCTCGTGGACGACCTGCTGCTCCCGCTCGGCGCGCGGTACGCGTCGCCGCGCGACCCGGACCGGCGGGGGAGCCACGTCACCGTCGACCACGACGCGTTCGAGGCGACGCTCCCGCTCCTGTGGGAGCGCGGCGTGATCCCCGACTTCCGTCGTCCGGACGGCCTGCGCCTCGGTCTGTCCCCGCTCTCCACGAGCTTCGAGGAGGTGCGGGTCGGCGTCGAGGCGGTCCGCGACGCGCTGCTCGACGTGCTCGGCGCCCGGACGACCACGGGCGCGTCGGCGGCCGCGGACGGCACCGCGTGATCCTCGACGACCTCGACTCCCGGCCCGGGAGCACGACGTCCCTGCTGCGCACCGTCGTCGGGCTGTACGTGCGCGACCTCGGCGGCACGGTCGCGGTGTCCGACCTCGTCGAGCTCCTCGGGTCGCTCGGCGTCGAACCCGGGGGAGCGCGGAGCGCGGTCTCGCGTGTCAAGGCCAAGGGCCTGCTGGTTCCCGAGGCGGTCGACGGGCGCGCCGGATACCGGCTCGCGTCCGGCGCCGGACGGATGCTGGAGCAGGGCGACCGGCGGATCTTCGCCTACCGGCAGCAGGGCGAGGGCGACCCGTGGTGCCTCGTGTCGTACTCGCTGCCGGAGGAGCGGCGCGACGTGCGCCACCAGCTCCGGCGGCACCTCGCGTGGATCGGGGCCGGGAGCGTCGCCGACGGGCTGTGGATCGCACCGGGCCACCTCGTGGACGAGGTCGAGGAGATCCTCGCCGCGCTGGACGTCCGCGACGTGGCGACGGTGTTCGTCGCCGGGCAGCCGCGCGTCGCGGGCACGTTCGCCGAGGCCGCCGCGCGGTGGTGGGACCTCGACAGGATCGCGGCGCTGCACCGCGGGTTCCTCGCGCGGCACGGGGTCTCCGGTCCAGGGCAGGGCGCGGTGCCCGACGACGCCCCGTCCGTCGCGGAGGACGACTCGCCGCGCGCCGCGTTCGCCCGGTGGGTGCGCGCCGTCGACGACTGGCGGCCGATCCCGTACGCGGACCCGGGACTGCCCCCGGCAGCGCTGCCCTCGGACTGGCCCGGCGCGGCCAGCGTCGCCCGGTTCGACGACCTCCGAGCGGACCTGGAGGCAGGCGCGCGCGACCACGTCCGGGCCGTCGCGGGACGCTGACCTGGGCAGGGATGCCCGCGCGCCGCGCTGCATCGCGGATGCGCGATCCGGACATCGTCGACAGTTGCGGAGACATCGACCACCGCGCCTGGTGGGGTTGCTCACACCGGTGTGACTTCACCCGCGCTCGGACCTGGACGACCGTCCAGGTCTGCCTACGGTGGTCGGGACGGGGCGTCCGACCTCGTCGCCCGCGACACCGAGATCCAGGTAGTGATGACCCGCTCGACCCTGACACCTGAACAGCAGCTCCCCTCGACCCCCCGCCGCGTCCGTCGTCGACGCCCCGCCGCCGCGCTCCTCGCCGTCGGCCTCCTCGCCGGTGCCGGCCTCGTCGTCCCCGCGACGAGCGCCGTGGCCGCCGACGCGATCAACCCGTTCGACCTGGCCGGCGGCTTCAGCGTCTACGCACGCGAGGACGCCCGCCTCGACAACCACGAGACGGAGGGGTCCGTCGCCGTCGGCGGCGAGCTGACGGTCCGCGCCGAGGGCGGCACGTACGCGATCGTCCACCAGGTGGCAGGGACCGCGGACTACGCGATCCCGACCGTGGACGGCGACCCGACCCGACTGCTCGTGGGGTCGTACGCGCCGACCTCGGGTCTCGCGCAGATCACCAACGCGGGCGTCCCGGCAGGCAGCGGGCCCGCGCTCGAGGGCTACCTCAAGGTCGTCGGTGACGACCCCGCGTTCGGCACGTACCAGCGTGGCGACTGGGTGCGGTACCGCACCGAGGTGGACGAGGCCCCGTCGATCGACGCGACCAACCAGAAGTGGCCCGACGGCGCCGCGACCGTGGCGACCGAGCGCGACTCCGTCGCCGCGTACGTCGAGACCGGCGCCACGGAGCCGGCCGAGGTGCGTCAGTGCCTCGCGGACCTCGTGCCGAGCGGCGCGGCCCACGTGCTCACCGTGGTCGAGGACGCCGGTGACCGCGTCGTGCTCTCGGCGCTCGAGCCCGGGCGACCGAACGTCGTCGACTACGCGACGATCGCGAACGCGTACACGGTGCAGTTCGCGGACGGCGTGCTCCCGTCGGCCGACGCCCCGCTGATCGTCTCCGTCCCCGCCGGGACGACCGAGCTGCGCGGCTCGGTGTTCGGCGCCGAGGGTGCGGCGGCCCGCTACGTCCTGTGGGACCTCTCGCAGCTCGACGGCGCGGTCACCCTCGGCACCGGCGGGACGCGCCTCGACGGGTCGGTGTACGCCCCGACCGCGGACCTCACGGTCGAGGCGTCCCCGCTCGACGGCCAGGTCGTCACGCGGAACCTCACGCTGCTCGGCGGCGAGGCGCACGCCTACCTCTTCGCCGGATCGATCCCGTGCGCCACCGAGCCCGTCGTGGAGACCGGCAGCCTCACGGTCACCAAGCACGTCGCGGGCGACGCGGCCTCCACCGTGCCGGCCGGGACGACCTTCACCGTCGCGTACGACGCGAACGGGACGACGGGGGAGCTCACCGTGCCCGTCGACGGTTCCGCGACCGTCGACGACCTCCCGTTCGGCACCGAGGTCGTGCTGTCCGAGCCGGGCTTCCCCGCCGTGGAGGGCGTCGAGTGGGGCGAGCCGACGTGGCAGGTGGACGGCGCCGCCGTCGAGCCGGGCGACGACGGGACCGTGCGCGTCGAGATCGGCACGACGGCGGACGTCGCGGTGGTGCTGACCAACACGGCGGACGCGCCGGTCGAGCCGGCGCCCACGCCGTCGACCCCCACCCCGACCGAGCCCACGACCCCGACCACGCCCGTCACGCCCGACGCGCCGACGCCTCCCGCCGCCGACGGCGGCTCCGACGGCCTGGCCACGACCGGCCTGCAGGCCGGGGGCGTCGCGCTCGCGGCTCTCGTGCTCGTCGCGCTGGGGGTCACGGTCCTCGTCCTGCGCCGCCGCCAGGACGCCTGACCCGCGACCTCGCACTCTCGACGCCGCGTCCCCGGGCTCGGGGGCGCGGCGTCGTCGTGCTCCGGGCACGTCCGCGACGGCCACCTGCCCGCCGTCGGGAGTTCACCGGGCGGACGGGTGCGCGCCATCCGGGCTCCCTACGGTGACAGCGCTTCCCACCACGGGTCCGGCGCCGCCACGGTGGTCCGACGGTCGTCGCCGCGCGGACCCCTGACCTGCGAAGGAACCCATGAACCTGCACGCCTCCCGGCTGCCCGGCGCGCTGACGCGCGCGGCGGCGTCGGCGCTCGCCGTCTCGCTCGTCGGTACGGTGCTCGTCGCCGCGACCGCGACCCCGACGGCCGCCGCCGACGAGTCCCTGCTCTCGGCGTCCGGCACGACCTGGCGCTACCTCGACGACAACACGAACCCGGCCGGCGCCTCGGCGGACCAGCGCGTCTGGACGACGACCGCGTTCGACGACTCCGCGTGGAAGACCGCGACCGGCGCGTTCGGCGCCAAGCGCGGCGCCGCGACGGGGATCGGCGCCGCGTTCCCGATCACCACGCTCCTCACCCAGTACATCGAGGGCACGACGACGGACGTCCCCACGTTCTTCTTCCGCACCGACGTGGAGCTCACCGCGGCGGACCTCGACGGCGTCCCCGCGTTCGAGGGCGAGATCGTCTACGACGACGCCGCGATCGTCTACGTGAACGGCGAGGAGGTCGTGCGCCTGGGCGACGACGGTCGCGAGATCACGGAGAACCTCCAGTACCACGGCAACGGCCGCACGGACCCGGTGACGGGCACGTTCGTCGTCCCGTCCGACGCGTTCGAGCCGGGCGAGAACACGATCTCCGTCGCGCTCTACCAGGACGCGCCGACGAGCTCGGACATCTACCTCGACGTGCGCTCGCTCGTCCCGACGCACGGCGAGGTGCGCGACGTCGCCCTCAACGTCGGCGCGGACGAGACGCAGGCCAACGTCGCCTGGTTCTCGACCCTGCCGGGTGCGGGCGAGGTGCAGTGGGCCCGCGCCGACGGGGCGGGCGGCGAGGTCGACTGGCCGGCGGCCGCGACGTCGTCGTCCCGGAGCGGCACGGCCGCGGACGGCGCGACCTACCACCACGCGACGATCGCCGGGCTCGAGGAGGACTCGGCCTACGCCTACCGCGTCGGCAGCGCGGCGACCGGTTGGTCGGAGCCGACGACGTTCACCACCGGCACGTTCGGCGACGAGTTCAGCGCGCTGTTCATCGGCGACGCGCAGATCGGGGCGAGCGGCAACGCCGCGAACGACGCGACGCGGTGGGCCGCGAACCTCGACACGATGACCGCGCTGCACCCGGACACCGCGTTCCTCATCTCCGCCGGCGACCAGGTGGAGAACGCGGGCAGCACCCAGCAGTACACCGGGTTCCTCGCGCCGCGCCAGATGCGCGAGCTGCGGTTCGCCGTCCAGGACGGCAACCACGACACCGCGTCCGCGCTCTACGACCAGCACTACGCGATGCCGAACCTCTCGACCGAGCAGCGCCGCGACTACTGGTACGCGTACAACAACGTGCTCGTCGTCGCGATCGACTCGAACGACTCGTCGACCGAGCAGATCGCCGGGCACGAGGCGTTCCTGCGCGACGTGGTCGGCACGCACGGTGACGCGTACGACTGGGTCGTCGTGACGTTCCACCACTCGCTCTACAGCCAGGCGTTCCACTCGCGCGACACCGACGTGGTGCGGATGCGCGACGCGCTGTCGCCCGTCTTCAGCGACCTCGGCGTCGACCTCGTGCTCGCGGGCCACGACCACATCTACACGCGCTCGTACCTCATGGAGGGCACGACGCCCGTCGTCCCGGCCGCGGCGCCTGCCGAGGGCGACGTCCTGACCCCTGACGAGGACCAGGTCCTCTACCTCACGGGCAACTCGTCGTCGGGCTCCAAGTTCTACGACTTCGACGGCGCCAAGCCCTGGACCGCGCGCTGGGAGCAGTCGCGCGAGGCGAGCTACTCCGACCTCGACGTCACGCCGACGTCGCTCACGGTCACGACCTACGCGACCGGGTCGCAGCGCGTCGTCGACCAGGTGACGCTGGAGCGCGAGGACGCGGCGGGACCCGCGCTCGACGTCGAGACCAGCGCGCGCTGCCTCGCCGGCACCGCGTACGTCGCGGTCCGCGCGACGAACACCGGCGACGTGCCCGCCGACGTCACTCTCGCGACGCCGTTCGGCTCGCGCACGTTCGCGGCGGTCGCGCCGGGCAAGGCCGCGTACCAGTCGTTCTCGACGCGGTCCGTCGCCACCGAGGCGGGCTCTGTCACGGTGACGGGCACCCTGCCCGACGGCGGAGCCTCCTCCGCGCAGGACGTCGCCTACCCGGCGATCACCTGCGGCTGAGCCGCCCCGCCGAACCCGGGGTCGTTCCCCAGCGCGAGCGCGCGCTGGGGAACGGCCCCGGGTTCGGCGTCAGGGCGCGTCGTCGAGCGGCTCGACGACGATCCCGCCGAAGCGGGCGTCGCGTGCCTGGTGCTCGACGCCACCGATCCAGACGCGTCCGCCCCGTACAGCGCCGGACGCGGGGGAGCCGTCGAGGTAGTGCGCCTGGTAGCCGCCCCCGAGGTCGACGTTGGTGAGGGACACCGCCCGGCCTGACTCGTCGGCGACGTCGGACGAGCACCACGCGCACACGTGCCGCGGGTAGCGGGGGTTCCACCGGACGAGCGTCCCGCACAGCGGGCAGAACTGGGTGCGGACCGGCTCGGCCCCCGACGGCGCGAGCGCGCCGGAACGGACGAGGCCGCCCTGCGCGGTGCGCCGTGCGAGCGCCGTGAGCTGGCGCCGGGAGATCCCGGGCCAGCCGTGGACGGCGGTCGCCCACTCGGGCGGCACGGCGCGGGCTCCGTAGCGTGCGCCGAGGAGCGCGCCGGCGATGGCCGCGACGGTGTCCGTGTCGCCGCCGATCGAGACGGCGGCCTGGAGCGCGGCCGCCAGGTGGTCGCGGTGGGCGAACGTCGAGCCCTGCGGCGCGGAGGTCGTCGCGATCGCGTGCCACGCGGCCTGGAGGGCGGTGACGGTGAAGCCGTTCTGCCGCAGGTCCGCCGTGGGCCGCGCGAGCTCGGCGTCCGCGATCCACGTGGACCAGCGCGCCGCGGCGTCCGGGTCGAGGAGGTCGAGGCCCGCGCGCACGTCGAGCCGCTGCTCGGTCACCGCGACGCGCACCGCCTCCGACCAGAGCACGCACGACTCGGCGGCGAGCGGGTCGGTGTGCGTGATCCCCGCGACGGCCCGTGCCGCGCGGGCGGTCGCGTCCCGGTCGACGAGCGCGACGAGCCCGACGATGCCCGTGCGCATGAGCGCGCCGTTCCCGGCCGTGCGTCCGGTCGCCGCGTGCAGTGCTGCCGACGCCTCGCGCAGGCGCGTCGCGGCAGGTCCCCGGCGGGCGGCGGCGTCGCGCAGCACGGACGCGGTCTGCGTCCCGACGTCGGTCGCGCCCCCGGTGCGCCACGCCTCGAACGCGGCCGCGACCTCGTCGAGCGGCGTCGCGCCGAGCGCGTCCGGGACGGGGGAGAGCACGTCGTGGGCGGCAGTGACCCGGGCGACGCACACCGACATCTGCGTGTCGTCGCTCCACTCGCCGGGGGCGTACGGGCCGAGGCCGCCGCCGCGCATGACCGCGACCGCCTCGCGCTGACCGGGGCCGGGCGGCTGCGCGAACTCGTACGGCACCCCGAGCGCGTCGCCTGCCGCCTGGCCGAGCAGCACGCCCGACGCCCGGTCGAGGAGGGAGACGTCGAGCAGGTCGAGGGTTTTGCGGGCGGGCGAGGGCGGCGTCGTCGTCACGGCGTGATCGTGCCACGATGAGCGGCATGACCACGACGCCCGACGACCTCGCCGCCCTCATCGCCTCCGTCGAGGCGGACGAGCGCGACCTGGTGCTCCGCGCCTTCACGCACGACGACGCCTGGCGGCTCGGCTGCCTCCTCGTCGAGCTCGCCGACGAGCGCGACCTGCCCGTGACGATCGACGTCCGCAAGGGACCGCAGCAGGTGTTCCACGCGGCACGCGAGGGCACGACCCCGGACAACGACTCCTGGGTCGAGCGCAAGGTGCGGGTCGTCGAGCGGTTCGGGGCGTCGTCGTACCTCGTGGGGCTGCGCGCCCGCGCGAAGGGGACGACGTTCGCCGACCAGCACGAGCTCCCGCTGCAGCAGTACGCCGCCCACGGCGGCGCGTTCCCCGTCCGGGTCGAGGGCGTCGGGATCGTCGGCGTCGTGACGGTCTCCGGGCTCGCCCAGGGCGACGACCACGCGCTGGTCACGGAGGCCCTGCGGTCGTTGCTCGGCTGAGCCGGGCAGACGGACGGGGCCGGCACCCGAAGGTGCCGGCCCCGTCGTGGTCCGGTCGCGCAGGGGGCGGGCGCGACCGGGGTCAGGGTGCCGGCGCGACGTCGGACGCCGCGCCGGCGGTGCGGTCAGGCCGCGCGCGTGACCTCGATGCGCTGGGGGGCGCGGCCGGCGAACACGCCGGCGACGGTCACGGTGAGCACGCCCGCGTCGTAGGACGCGCGGACGGCCTCGGCCTCCGCGGTCTTCGGCAGGGTCACGGTGCGGCGGAACTCGCCGAACCGCACCTCGCGGACGCGGCGCCCGACGGGAGCGACCTCGGTCGCCTCGTCGGTGCCCGCCTCGTCCGTGCCCGCCTCGGGCTGCTCGCCGTCAGCCACCTCGGCCGCGGGGGCCTCGGCGACACGCTGGTCGCGGCGCTCGCCGCGGACCACGAGGCGACGACCCTCGAGCTCGACGGTCACGTCGCGCTCGGGGTCGACACCCGGCAGGTCGAAGCGGGCGACGAGGTCGTCGCCCTCGCGGTAGACGTCGGCGGCGGGCGCGTACCCCGTCGACGCGACGGGCGCGCCGCTGGGTCGCGTCCAGAGCTGGCGCACGACGCGCTCGGTGGGCAGCGGGCGGAACGGTGCCACGGTGTAGGTGCTGATCATGGGGACCTCCAGGTCTGTCGTGCCACGGTCTGCCCGTGGCGTCCTGACCTGTCCAACCGTGAGCGGGACCGGCTCAGTCCCGCTTTCGCGGACGACGAACGCCGCCCGCTCCCCGGCGGGGAACGGGCGGCGGAGCGCCGCGCTCAGAGGCTGCGTGCGGTGATGTCGCCGTACGTGGTGGTCGCGCGGATCTGGAGGCCCGCGGTGCCGTCGTTGCGGAGCGAGCTGTTCACCCGGCCGTACCCGGTGCTGGCGTCGAGCGAGGCGGAGACGCCCGGCGCGGCGGCGATCGTCAGGTCGCCCTTCTGGGTGCCGAGCACGACCGTGCCGCGCTCCGCCTCGGCGACCCGGACGTCTCCCTGGGCGGTGGTGATCTCGGCGGGACCGGTCAGGCGACCGACCGAGACGTCGCCGGCCTGGGTGACCAGGCGGACGGACGCCGCCTCGTCGAGCGTGATCGCGCCGTACTCGTCGGTGGCGGTGACGTCCCCGAGCCGGCCGACGCCGCGCAGCTCGCCGCTGCCCGTGACCTCGACGCGCGACCCGGCGGGGAGCTGGACGGTCACCTCGACGGTGCCGGACGGGCCGAAGGCCTCGTGCTTCGCGGGCGCGGTCGCGATGCGAAGGACGCCGTCGCGGTGCTCGACCGTGGTGCGCTCGGCCGCCGTCACGTCGCGGTTCTTGGACGCGTCGAGCGGGAGGACCTCGACGACGGTGTCGGCCCGGCCCGAGGCGATGAGCTGGACCCGGGCGGCGGGGGCGTCGATGACGGTGGTGATCGGGGCGGGGGTGTCGAAGGTGTGCATCGTGATCAGCTCCTGGAAGGTGGCCCTGGTGATTTCCAACACCGTGAACGCTACGTAGCGTTCACTTAGACGGCAAGAGCAATGTTGCTGTTAGTATGCATCATCGCAGTTCAGAGCGCATAAACTGGTGCAATGAGAGTGCGCGTAACGCAACATGAGACGATCTCCCGCGTTGCATCGACGACGGGTGAACGCTAGCCTCGGGCGGTCGGCACGAACGGAGGAGGACCGCCATGCCCGGAGGAAGGCTCACGAGGCAGGAGCGCCAGCAGATCGCCCTGGGGCTGGCCGACGACCTCTCGTACGCGGAGATCGCCCGCCGGCTGGACCGACCGACGTCGACCGTCACCCGCGAGGTGATGCGCAACGGCGGACCCGGCGCTTACCGGCCCGACCTCGCGCAGCACGCCACCGAGCGCCGCGCCCGCCGCCGCCGGGAGCCTGGTCGGGATGGCGGGCCGCCGTCGTCGCCCGGCGGCACGGACGCGGTCCGTGCGTACGAGGAGACGTTCACGACCCTGTTCATGCAGCAGGGCCTGCCACGGATCGCGGCGGGCGTGCTGACCTGCCTGTACACCGCCGACACGGGCAGCCTCACGGCCGCCGAGCTCGTCGATCGCCTCCGGGTGAGCCCGGCGTCGATCTCCAAGGCCATCCCGGTCCTGGAGAGCCACGGCCTCGTCGTGCGCGAGCGGGGCGAGGGCCGGCGCGAGCGCTACGTCGCCGACGGCGACGTCTGGTTCCAGTCGATGATCGCGGCGGCCCGGAACAACGCGCAGCTCGCCGAGACCGCTCGCCAGGGGGTCGCGATCCTCGGTCGGAGCAGCCCCGCCGGGGCGCGGCTGGAGAACATGGCGCGCTTCCTCGACTTCGTGGGGGAGAGCATCGCCCGGGCGGCCGAGCAGGCGCGCGACCTCCTCACCACCCCGGGAGACGCCGTCGCGGACGACCGCACGCCCGCGCGGGACTGAGCGGGTCGTCGCGCGGCGGGAGCCGGTCGACGGATCAGCAGAGGGCGACGTGCTGCCACGGTCCCCACGCGGCGGACGACGGCGCCTCGCCCCGGGTCCACCAGCGCGCCTGCCACAGGCTGCCGCCCAGGAGCACCCGGTCGCCGCCGACGTAGACCGTCGTCGCGGACCACGCGGCGAGCGAGGTGTCGACGCACTCCTCGGGGTGCTCGGGCTCCGGGGTCGGGGTGCTCGTCGGGTCCGGGTCGGGCTCGTCGGTCGGGTCAGGGGTCGGGGTGCCGCCGCCCGCGGCCGTCACGGGGACGCCCGGGTTCACGAGCCCGTCGCCGCCGACGACCGTGTTGTCGTCGGTCACCGTGACCGGGCAGGTCACGGGGTCGTGCACCGTCACCTCGATCGCGTACCGGCCGCCGCCGGTCGCCCCGGTGAGGTCGGCGTGGTTGCCGCGGAACACCGTCCCACAGCCCCATCCCGGCGACTGCTGGTGCGTCTGGAAGCCCGACTTCGTCGTCGCCGTCCCCACGTTGTCCTCGACGACGTAGTCGTTCCCCTTCACGTCGACCCACGAGTCGTCGTAGTTCGCGCCCGTGAGCCCGTCGCCGACGAACGTGTTGCCCGCGATCCGCCCGCCCGTCGTCCCCTCCTTGACGTCGACGTTCTCCCCGCGCACGAGCGGGCCGATCGTGTTGTCCAAGATCTGCACGTGGTCGGAGCGGTCGGAGTAGTCGTTCGCCGAGCCGACGTAGACCCCCTCGCCCATGCCGCGCAGGTTCTGTCCGGTGTCGTGGATGGTCGAGCCGCGCACGACCCCGTACGCGCTCGACGACCGGAAGTGGATGCCCTCCATGTCGAGGTCGTGCACCGTGACGGCGTCGATCGTCACGTGGTCGGACGAGTCGACCATGATGCCCTTCTGCGCGTGCTGGACGGTGACGCCCTGCACCGTCCAGTGGTCGGCGTCGGTCAGGTGCAGGACGTTCCCGCCGCCGCTCGACGTCCGCAGCACGGCCGCGGCGCTCCCGCGCAGCACGACGGGCGCGCTCGCCGTCCCGGCCCGTCCCGTGACCTTGAAGTTGCCGACGTACGTGCCGTCGGCCAGCTCGATCGTCTGCCCCGGCGCGGCGGCGGCGAGCGCGGTGCGCAGCTCGTTCGCGGTGGCGACGTGCACGACGGCGTCGCTCGCCGCGGCGCTCGCGGCGAGGGCGGGCGCCCCGGCGAGCGCGGCGCAGGCTCCGACCGTCCCGACGAGCGCCGTGAGGCCGCGACGGGGCCGGGTCGAGGCCGAGGTCGGAACGGAGATCGGGGCCGGGAACGAGTGGGCGTCGTCGCCGCGTGCGGTGCGGGGCATGGGCCGACGGTGCCGCCGCACCATCCGCAGGTCAACGGTCGGCGGCCGATCGTGTGGTTCTCCCGCACCGGCGTACGGGGATTCCCTACTCGTGGAGCTCCGTAGCGTGCCGGTCCGCGGACCGCCCGCTCGCGGGACGCCGGGGCCGGCCGGTCCGGCTCAACCGCGGCGTGCGGTGCGACGGGCCTTGCGGGCGGCCGCGGCGCGCTCCTCCGCGGCGTCGAGGAGCTCGTCCGCGGCGGTGAGCGTCTCCTGCGCGGCGGACTCGGCCGCGCGGGCGTCGGCGAGCCGCGCACGCAGGTCCTCCCGCTCGTCGGCGAGCCGGGCCAGCTCGTCCTCGACCCGGCCGAGCTCGTCCTCCACCTGCCCGACGGCGTCGCTCGCCGCGCGCGCTCGCGTGTCCGCCTCGTCCCGCTCGGCCTCGAAGCGGTCGACCTCGGCCGCCGTCTCCTCGACCTCGCGCTCGGCGGCCGCCACGGCATCCTCCTCGGGAGGCTCGCCGTCGGCCGGGTCGGAGACCCGCGCGGACCGGGCGCCGCGCCCGCCGCGCCGCGTGCTCGTCCCCGGGTCCGCGTCACCAGGCCCGCCCCCGGTGCCGCCGGTCCGCGCCCGGAGCTCAACGACGTCGGCGGGCTCGCCGCCCTCGTCGACGATGCCGAACCCGACGTGCTGGAGGGCCTGCGACAGCCGACCGGCACGGACGAGCGCGCCCGCGTCCGGGTCCATGACGGCGGCCGTGAGCGTCTCGGCGAGCCGGTCGAGCGCCGTCGCGGACACGGCCCGGCCGGCGACCTCTCCCGCGTCGCGCAGCTCGGCCACGACGCGCTCCACGCGCTCGCGCCGCAGCCGGTCGAGCGTCTTGATGCGCGTGCGGTCGCGGTCCGCCGTCGCGTCGCGCAGCTCGTCCCCCAGGGCGACGAGCGCGGCGACGTCGTCGGGCCGCTCGCGCGCGACCTGGTTGACCACCCACGCCGCCACGGTCGGCTTGGCGAGCCGCGCCACGCGCTCTGCGCCGACGGCGTCCCCCGACGCCTTGACCTCCTTCGCGGCCGCAGTGCGGGCGACGACGAACTGCTCGAGCGGCAGCGCGAAGAGCCCGTCGACGAGCGCGTCGACGTCGGTACCGTCCCCGACCGGGGCGTCGGCGCCGCGCGGGGTCTTCGGGCTCATGACGCCCAGCGTCGCACCCCGGTGCCGGACGTGCGCCCGCTCGCCCCGTCCCGGGCCGCGAGCAGCGCTGCGAAGGCCGCCTCGGTGACGACGGGGATGCCGTAGCGGCGCGCGGTGCGGGCCTTCGTCGAGAGCGAGTCCGGGTCGGCCGCGACGACGAGCCGGCTCCGTCGCGTCACGTAGGGCCAGGGGGAGAGGCCGGCGGCGCGCACGTCGCGCTCCCAGGCCTCGCGCGTGCGCGACATCGACCCGGTGAGCACCACCTCGTCGCCGTCCGCGAGCACGAAGGCCGGGCGCGGTGCGACGGCCAGCCCCGCGGCGAGCCGCGCCCCGAGCGCCGCCTCGACGGCCCCGGCGACGTCGTCGGCGTCGAGGCCGAGCTGGCCCGCGAACTCGTGCAGCGCGGGGTCGTCGCGGACGAAGCCGCCGTCGTCGCGGTCGCCCGCGGGGGTCGCGCCGTCGAGGGCGTCGAGCTCCGCCCGGGCGAGGGCGGTCAGGTAGTCGCGGTGCACGCCCTCGACCGCGGCCCGGCCCAGCCCGGCCCGCCGCGCCTCGGCGAGGAGTGCGGCACGCTCCGAGTGCGAGACGTAGCGGTCGAGAAGGGCGGCGTCGAGCAGACGCAGGTAGGTCCCGGTGTCGACGTCCGGGCCCTCGGTCCGCGCGGGCGTGGCACCCGGGCGGGCGCCCGGCGCCTCGTCGAGCCCGGCGAGCCAGTGCCCGTGGGCGCGGCTCGCGCCGCGCAGGACCGGCTCCACGCCGGGCAGCGCTGCGGGCAGCGACCACCGCACCCCGTCGGCCGCGGCGCGCGCCACGTCCCAGCACTCGTCGTCGGCCGCCACGTCGAGGTAGTACCCGAGCAGCCCCGCGGTGGCGCGCGCGTCCCCCAGGGCCGAGTGGACGTCGTCGTGCACGACCCCCACCGCGGCGCAGCACGCGGCCAGCGCGCGCGATCCCGTGAGATAGCGGCCCGCGAGCTGCTGCGTGCACAGGCACGCGACGGGGTCGATCGCGGCCGCGATGCCCGCGCGCCCGATCTCCGCGCGCAGGAACTGCGTGTCGAACGCCGCGTTGTGCGCCACGAGGACGCGCCCGGAGAGCAGGCGCAGGAGCGCGGGGGCCACGCGGTCGAACGTCGGGGCGAGCGCGACGTCGGCCGCCGCGATGCCGTGCACGTGCTGGGGACCCAGGTCGCGCTCGGGGTTGACCAGGGTGGACCACTCGTCCTCGACCTGGCCCGCAGCGTCGACCAGCACCACCGCGACCTCGGCGACCCGGTCGCCGAGCCGGGGGGAGAATCCCGTGGTCTCGAGGTCGACGACGGCGAATCCGGGCACGGGCACAGTCTGCCCGACGCCGCCCACGCCTCGTCACCACCCGGGCGGTCCGCGCGGCGACCCGTGCACGCGCAGGGCTTTCGCGCCGGGCCCCGTGGGCCTACGCTCGCGAGCACACGAGCCTCCGCAGCGTCGCGTCTCGTGTGCGACTCGGCCGGACCCCGACACGACCGGGGTCGGTCGGCGGGGGCCACTGTCGAGGAGGATGCGTGAGACCACGAACGATCGTCCCGTCTGCCGCCGCCGCGAGCCTCGTGCTCGCGGCTCTGACCGCAGCGCCCGTCGGTGCTGCCCCCGGAGGCGGCCTCCGAGCCGCCGACGGACCGCCCCCGCTCGAGGACCTCGTCACCGGCGACGCGGTCATGCAGCGGCTCCAGGACTTGCAGGACATCGCGGACGCCAACGGCGGCAACCGCGCGATGGAGACGCCCGGCTACGAGGCGAGCGCCGTCTACGTCGAGGACACCCTGCGGGCCGCCGGCTACGAGCCCGAGCGCCAGTACTTCACCTTCGAGGACCTGGTCATCGACGACCTGTCCCTCACCGCGGCCGGCGTCGAGGTGACGTCGGACGTCTACCCCGCCGAGTTCGCCCCCGACACCCCGGACGACGGCGTCACGGCCCCGATCGTCCAGCCCGCCGACGCGCTCGTCCAGGGCTGCACCGCCGACACCTGGGACGGGGTCGCCGTGGAGGGGGCCGTCGCCCTGGTCAGCCGCGGCGCGTGCCCGTTCGCGGACAAGGCCCGGTTCGCCGCGGAGGCAGGCGCCGCCGCCGTGATCCTCTACAACAACACCGACGGCGCGCTGAACCCGACCCTCGGCGAGGCGAGCGACGTCTGGGTCCCGACCGTCGGCATCACGCAGGCCGACGGCCAGGCGATCCTCGCGGCGATCGCGGGCGGCGCCGAGGCGGTCGCGACCTATGACCTCCAGACTCACGTCGAGGAGTTCGAGACGTTCAACGTGCTCGCCCAGACGCCGGGCGGTCGCGACCACAACGTCGTCATGGTCGGCGCGCACCTCGACGGCGTCGAGGACGGGCCGGGCATCAACGACAACGGCTCGGGCTCCGCGGCGATCCTCGAGGTCGCGGTCCAGCTCGCCGCCGCGACCGACGGCGGCCAGGACGTCGAGAACGCCGTGCGGTTCGCGTGGTGGGGCGCGGAGGAGGTCGGGCTGCGCGGCTCGACCCACTACGTGAGCGACCTCGCCGCGAACGACCCCGCGGCGCTCGACGACATCGCGACGTACCTCAACTTCGACATGGTCGGCTCGCCGAACTACATCATCGGCGTGTACGACGCGAACGAGTCGACGTACCCCGCGCCCGTCGAGGTGCCGCCGGGCTCGGCCGAGACCGAGGCGGTGTTCACCGACTACTTCGACGGCATCGACCAGGCGTGGGTCGACACCGAGTTCTCCGGCCGCTCGGACTACCAGGCGTTCATCGAGAACGGCGTCCCGGCGTCCGGCCTGTTCACCGGCGCGGACGGCTCGAAGACGGCCGAGGAGGTCGCGCTGTTCGGCGGCACCGAGGGCATCTTCTACGACCCGAACTACCACTCGCCGGGCGACACGATCGACAACGTCGACGCGACCGCGCTCGACATCATGTCGCGCGCGATCGGGCACGCGGTCGCGTCGCTGTCCGAGGACACGTTCGCGATCAACGGCGTGGGCAACCCGCGCGTCGACGCGATCCAGGCGGAGGCACGGTGCCTGAACGGCAAGGCCTACGTCGCCGTCCGCGCGACCAACGGCGAGGACGAGCCCGTCTCGCTGCGGCTCGTGACGCCGTTCGGCCAGCGGGCGTTCGGCCAGGTGGCGCCCGACGCGAACGCGTACCAGTCGTTCTCCACCCGGTCGGCGTCGGTCGATGCCGGCACCGTGAGCGTCGTCGCGCGCCTCGCGGGCGGCGGGGAGAACCACACCCAGACGTACGACGTCGCGTACGACGCGATCGCCTGCGGCTGACGCAGCCGGGTCACCCTGACGGGCGGGGCCGTCCTCCACAGGAGGGCGGCCCCGCCCGCGTCCGGCGACGTGCGCCGTGGGCAGCACGTCGCGCGCCACGACCGGTCGGCGGGGTGGGTCCCGCCGGGTCTACGCTGGCCCGCGGTGCGCCGTCGGGTGGCGCGGTGGACAAGGGGGTCAGGTGGCGAAGGAACCGTTCCTCACGACGACGGACGACGAGCCGGGAGAGGGCCCCGACCTGCCCGGCACGACGTCGGGCGACGAGCGCAGCACCCTCGCGCGGCTGCTCGGCGAGAAGCGCCTCCTGCGCGTCCCCGCCCTCCCGTCGCTGCCGCGCCCCACCATCCCGCGGCCCTCCTTCTCGCTGCCCGTCGCGCTCCCCGGCCGTCGTGCGCGGCACGACGACGTCGGCCCGGCGCCCGAGGCCGCTCCCGAACCTGACCTCGACGCCGCGCTCGAGGACGCGCTCGTCGAGGCACTCGCGGACGACGGCGCGGACGGCGCGGACGGCGGTCCGCTCGACGACGCGGCGGACGACGGCGCGTTCGACGAGGTCGTCGCGGAGTGGGTGCGGCGCGCGATCGCCGCCTACCCGCGGCCGTCGTACCCGCTCGAGCGCGAGTGGGACGTGTCGGTCCAGGGGGTCGTGCGGCTCGTCCCGTACGTGCCGCGGTTCGCGACGGCGCCGCTCGCGCTGCTCGACCGGTTCGGCGCCGTGACGATCGGCCCGCAGCGGGTGGGCCTCGACGGCAAGGACGTGGACTGGGACCGCGTGGTCGAGGTCCGCACGGCGCCCGCGTGGACGTGCCTGTCAGCCGAGGCGCTGGAGGTGAACCTCGCGCAGTACGTCGTGGCGCTGCCCCCGCTGCCCGGCCGCGCGTGGGTGCTGCGCAAGATCAGCGAGCTCCTGCTCTCGCTCTACCTTGCCGTGCTGCCGCCGGACGCGGACGGCGACGACGTCGTCGCCGACGCGCACGCGCTCCTCGGCGCCGCCGGCGTCGAGGGCAGGGCCGCGGACCTGCCTGACGACGACGCGGACGACGACGCGAACGCGCGACCGGACCCGATGTTCGACCGGGTGGTCACGCAGGTCGTCTACCGGCGGCGGTTCGGGACGGGCGAGGCGCAGGCGAGCGCGACGTCCGTCCTGCTCCAGCTCGCGCTGCGCGGTGCGACGGACACGATCGTCCGCACGGCCGCGGAGCGCGGGGTCGAGGTCGTGCACGTGCGGGCGGAGGACACGAGCGTCGGGTCGGTCGTGGCGCGCGCGGCGACGTGGCGCCGTACGGCGCTCGACCTCCGCGAGCGCGTGGACCGGCGCCTCGGGCGCTGACGGCTACCGGTCGAGCGCCTCGAGGATGGGGGTGTCGCCGTCGGTGAACCGGACGAAGCGGCCGACCGTCGCGGGGGTGCGCACGGCCTGCGCCACGACCATCGCGACGTCCGCGCGCGAGACCTGCGAGGCCGCGCCGCCCGGGACGTCGTCGGCGCCGTCGAGCCCGTCGGCGCCGTCGCCGACGACGCGGATCGCACCGGTCGGGTCGTCGTCGGTCAGGGTGCCCGGCCCGAGGATGGTCCAGTCGAGGTCGGTGCCGCGCAGGTGGTCGTCGGCGGCGAGCTTGGCGTCCGCGTAGGCGAAGAAGCTCGAGTCCGGGTCGACGCCGTGGTCGGGCACAGAACCGATCCACGACACCATGACGTAGCGGTCCACGCCCGCAGCGGCGGCCGCGTCCATCGTGCGGCTCGCGGCGTCGCGGTCCACGGCGTAGGTGCGATCCGGGTTCCCGCCGCCCGCTCCGGCGGACCAGACGACGGCGTCGAACCCGCCGAGCGCGGCGGCGAGCTCGTCGGTCGAGGAGGACTCGACGTCGAGCAGGAGCGGCTCGCCCCCCAGCCGGCGGACGAGCGGGAGCTGCTCCTCGGCGCGCACGATCCCGGTCACGGCGGCGTCGTGGTCGACGAGGATCGGGACGAGCAGCCGGCCCACCTTGCCGTGGGCACCGACGAGGGCGATCTTCATGCGGCGGACTCCTGTCTGCTGACGTCGAAGTCGACCCGAGCGGGCGAGATCGACCCTCAGGAGGCCGATCTCGAGACGGTCAGGCCGACCTCGCGGTGAGGATCCCACCGTGCTCTCCCGCGGCCGACGCCGCCACCCGGGACGGCGTCAGGGGCAGTGTCGCGCGTTCGGCGCCGCGGCGAGCGTCACGGTTGCCGACGCGCGGAGGAGGTCGCCGCCCGCAGGATCCTGGGCGCACACCGTCCAGCCGTTCGACGCGCCCGGCAGAATGCCCGCGCCCGGGTCGCGCGCGTCGACCACGACGACGCTCGCGGCGCCGCGCTTCTCCAGCTCGGCGCGCGCCTGCTTGAGCCTGGTCTCCACGAGGTTCGGCATCGGGAACGCGGGCTCGATCTCGACCGAGACCTCGACGCCGTCGGAGCCGCCCGGCAGGACCGGTGCGCCGGGCCCGGTGGTCGGGGTGTCTGTGGGGCCGTCGGTCGGGCCCTCGGTCTGGCCCTCGGTTGGTTCAGCGGTCGGGTTGCCGGTCGGCTCGGCCGTGGGCGAGGGCGTCGGGCTCCCGGGGCCGCCGGGCAGGGCCTCGGCGCGGCACCCGGCCAGCGCCGCGACCGCGACGGCGGCGAGCACGACGACGCGCGCGCGCCGCGGCACCGTCGGCGTGCCCGAGCGAGCCTCGCGATGCGCTCCGCGATGCTGCGAGATGTCCTTCTTCGTGCGGCCCGTCGTCGTCGACGGTGCCGTCGTTCGTCCTGCCACCACACGTGCCCCCGGTTGCCCCTGCAAACTTCCTTGCGTCTTCGAGGGTACGTGACGGTCGTGCCGGCCGCGGCCGGGGGAGGCGACGAGGGCGGGTGATCCTGGAGGGGCGTCAGCCGCGACCCGGAGCGGTGCGCTTGGGCGGCCGGACGGTCGGGACGTCGCCGACGATGGGGATCGGGCGACGGTGGAACGGGAACCCGTAGCGCGTGACCAGGCCGGCGAGCGTCGTCAGCCGGTTGCGCGGCCCGATGAGCCCCATGATGTGGACGAACAGCCACGCGAGCCACGCGACGCCGCGCGTGAGCCGGAGCCGGCCGACGACCTCCGCGATGGCCGCCCGCCGCCCGATGACCGCCATGGTGCCCTTGTCGAAGTAGCGCAGGGACGTCGTCGGGCGCCCGGCGAGCAGCGCCTCGATGTTGCGCGCGACCTGCTCGCCCGACTGGATCGCCGGCTGCGCGAGCTGCGGCAGCCCCGCCGGGGAGATCGCGATGTCGCCGGCCGCGAAGACGCCGGGCCGGCCCTCGACCTGGAGGTCGTCGCCCACGACGACGCGCCCGCCCTCGCCGCGCGGCAGGCCCCAGTCGTCGACCTCCTCGTGCGGGTGCACGCCCGCCGACCACACCGTGAGGTCGGAGCGGATGCGCGTGCCGTCCGTCAGCACGACGGCGTCCGGCAGCACCTCGGCGACCCCGGCGCCCAGGTGCAGGCCGACGCCGCGGCGGCGCAGCTCCTCGGCCGCGTACCGGCGCAGCCTCGGATGGAACGACTTCAGCACCTCGCCGCCGCGCTGGACGATCTTCACCTCGAACGCGTCGCCGTGGATCTCGGGGTAGGCGGGGCGCAGGCCCGCCGTGCGCAGCTCGGCGAGCGCGCCCGCGACCTCCACGCCCGTCGCGCCGCCGCCCACGACCACGACGCGCAGGCCTTCGTCGGTCCCGGGGTTCGCCGCCGCCTTCTCGAGCCGGATGAAGAGCGTGTCGCGGATCTTCATCGCCTGGGACCGCGAATACATGGGGAACGAGTTCTCCTTGGCGCCCGGGGTGCCGAAGAAGTTGGCCGTGACGCCGTTCGCGACGACGAGGTAGTCGTAGTCGACCCACTCGTCGTTGAGGAGACGGATGCGCCGCGCCTCGTGGTCGATGCCGACGAGGTGCTCGTGCACGACCCGCACGTTCTTCTGCTTGAGCCGCAGCCCGCGCAGGAAGTACGTGACGTCGCCCGGGTTCAGCCCGCCCGTCGCGACCTGGTAGAGCAGCGGCTGGAACGTGTTGTAGACGCGGCGGTCCACGAGCGTCACGCGCACGGGCGCCTTCGCGAGCCCCTTGACGACGGCGAGACCGGCGAACCCCGCGCCGACCACCACGACGTGCGGCAGGGAGTCGGGGGCTGCCGGACCAGGCGCAGCGGTGACGGGCTCGGGCACGGGGCCTCCTCGGGGCGACGGGGTGGGAGAGCGCCGGTGCCCGCCCGCCTGCGTCGCGGACGTCGCCGACGACGTCAGCCAGGTTACGGCGAACCCCGCCCCCGCGCCGAACAGGCGGTCAGGCGCGGTGGTGCTCGACGTCGTCGCGGTGCAGGAGGTCGTCGCGGACGACGCGGCGCAGGACCTTGCCGATCTGGGAGCGCGGCAGCTCCGGCACGACGGCGAGGGTGCGGGGCAGGGCGTAGCGGGCGAGGCGCTTCTCGCCCCACTCGCGCACGGCGGCGAGGTCGACGCGCGGGGGCGAGACGGCGTCGTCCGCGTCGTCGAGCACGACGACGGCCGCGACGTGCTCGTCCGAGCCGCTGCCCGGGACGCCCACGACGGCGACGTCCCGCACGCCCGGCATCCCGCGCAGGTGGTCCTCCACCTGGGAGGGGTACACCTTGAACCCGCCGGTGACGATCATCTCCTTGATGCGGTCGACGAGCGTGACGAGGCCGGCGTCGGGCCCGTCGAGCGCGACCCGGACGACGTCGCCCGTGCGCAGCCAGCCGTCGTCGAGGAGCTGGTGCGCGGTCTCCTCGGGGCGGTTCCAGTACCCGCGGAACACCTGCGGGCCGCGCACGAGGAGCTCGCCGCGCACGGTGCGGGGCGCGGCGGGGTCGTCCGTGGGCTCGGGGTCGGCGTCGCGCAGGTCGCCCTCGTCGAGCGCGTCGGCGTCGACGACGCGGATCTCGGTGCTGGGGAAGGGCAGGCCGAGCGTTCCGGGGCGGCGGTCGTCGGAACACGGGTTGCCGAGCGAGACCGGCGACGTCTCGGTCATGCCGTAGCCCTCGATGAGCAGCCCTCCGGTCGCGTCCTCCCAGCGCCGCGCGGTCTCTGCGGTGATCGGCATGGCGCCCGCGAACGCGAGGCGGATCGAGGAGAGGTCGGAGCCTGCCCCGGGCGCGTCACCGGCAGCGGTGACGATCCGGTCGAACATGGGCGCGACGCCGGGCAGGAACGTCGCGGGGCGGCGCGCCTGCGCGGCGACGAACGCCTGGGGGTCGAACTTGGGGAACGCGACGAGCGTCGCGCCGATGTGCGCGGGCAGGGTGAGGCAGAACGTCAGCCCGAACGCGTGGAAGAAGGGCAGCACGCCGTAGACCGTCTCGGCGCCCTCCTCGAACGTCGCCCACGCCTGGCCCTGCACGACGTTCGCGACGAGGTTGCGGTGCGTGAGCACCGCGCCCTTGGGCGTTCCCGTGGTGCCGCCGGTGTACTGGAGGAGTGCGACGTCGTCGGCGCCCGGGTGGGGGAGCGCCGGCGGAAGCGCCCGCGCCCGGCGGACGAGGTCGTGCCAGTCGGGGACGCCGGCGGGGACGGGGCCGCGCAGCGCGTCGCGCTGGACCCGCGCGCGGGCGACGGGCAGGCGGAGCGCGAGGCGGCTCCCGCGGGGCAGGTCGCGCGCGATGTCGAGGCCGACGACGGTGCGCAGGCCGGGCGCGTGCGAGCGGGCCTCGAGCACGGCGGGCACGGCCTTGGTCCACACGACGGCGACGGTCGTCCCGGAGTCGGCGAGCTGGTGGGCGAGCTCGTCGGCGGTGTACGTGGGGTTGTGCTCGACCACTACGGCACCGAGGCGCTGGACGGCGTAGAACGCGACGACGTGCGACGTGCTGTTGGGCAGCACGAGCGCGACGCGGTCGCCGTGGCGCACGCCGAGGTCGTGCAGGGCGCTCGCGGCGCGCTCGACCTGCGCGACGAGCCGGGCGTAGGTCGTGGTCGCGCCGAAGAAGTCGACCGCGACGCGGTCGGGCCAGCGCTCGGCCGCGCGGTAGAGGGCGGCCGTGACCGGTTCGTCGGGGACCTCGACGTCCGTCGGGACGCCGGGGGCGTAACGGTCGGTCCACGGCCTCGTCGCCAGAGTGTTCACTACGCCACCGTAACCTACGGTTGCGTAGGTTGTGTGCGTCCGCCGTGCTCAGCCTGCCAGGACGCGGTCGAGCGCCGCCCGGCCCGGGGGTCCCCAGTGGGGCTTACCGCCGGGCAGGCCCTCGTCCCCGTTGTTCCCCATGAGCAGGAGGAAGAGGGCCTTGAGCGCCGCCAGCCCGCGCGCTCGCCGGACCGTCGCGTCGTCGGCGCGCGCGTAGGCGTCGAAGAACCGCGCGGCGGTGCCGGCGGGCAGGAGCACCCACGCGGCGGCGAGGTCCCACGCGGGGTCGCCCGCGAACAGGTCGCCGAAGTCGACGACGCCCGCGAGCGTCCCGTCCGCGACGACGACGTTCGCGGGGTGCAGGTCCCCGTGCACCCACACGGGCGGCCCCTCCCACGCGGGGGCCGCGACGGCGTCGTCCCAGACGGCGCGGACGGTGTCGGCGTCGTCGAGGGCGACCGCGCGCAGGAACCCCTCGAAGCCAGCCGTGGCGTCGCGGGGGTGGGCGCCCCGGTCCGTGGAGTTCGGAGCGTCGGCGGGCGCCGCGACGTGCAGTGCCCGGAGGAAGCCCGCCAGCGCGTCGGCGGCGTGCTCACCCCGGGTGATCGCGCCGCGGTCCAGCGGCTCGCCGGGCACCCACGTCATGACCGTCCAGTGCCGCGGGAGGCGCGGGGACGGCTCGCCGTGCCGCACGGGCGTGGGCACGGGGAGCGGCAGGCGCGGCGCGAGCACGGGCAGCCACCGCCGCTCCTTGAGCTGAGGCTCCGGCGTCGGGTCCATGCGCTGCACGCGCACGGCCAGGTCGTCCCCGAGCCGCCACATCTGGTTGCCCCACCCGCCCGCGACCTCGCGGAGCGGCAGCCCGGCGAGGTCGGGGTGCTGCTCCGCCAGAGCTTCACGGACGAGGTCGGCGGTGATCGCGGTCTCGGTGGCGCTCATGCGCGCCCACGGTACCGACGCGGCGGCGCCTACGCGGCGACGTCACCCTTCAGGGCGTCGCGACCTGCGACCGAGTGCCGGTAGCCGTAGAACGCGTAGATCAGCAGGCCCACAGCGACCCACCCGAGGAACCGGAGCCACGTGAGCGTCGTGAGGTTGGCCATGAGCCACAGGCACGCGACGCCGGACACGATCGGCAGCACGGGCGACCACGGCACCTTGAACGAGCGCTGCAGGTCGGGCCGAGAGCGGCGCAGGATCGGGATGCCGAAGCTCACGAGGACGAACGCGGAGAGCGTCCCGATGTTGATCATCTCCTCGAGCAGCTCCACCTGGGACAGCCCGGCGATGAGCGCGACGACGATCCCCACCCCCACCTGGAGGCGGATCGGCGTGTGGTACCGGTGCGAGGTGCGGGAGATGCCGCGGGGGAGCAGGCCGTCGCGGCTCATCGCGAACACGATGCGGGTCAGGCCGAGGAGCAGCACCATGATCACCGTCGTCAGCCCGATGAGGATGCCCACGGAGATCACCCGCCCGGCCCAGTCCGCGCCCACGAGGATGAACGCCGTCGTGAGCGACGGCGCGTCGGACTCCGCGAGCTCGGTGTACGACACCATGCCCGTCACGACGAGCGTCACGAGGATGTACAGGACCGTGACGATCGCGAGGCCGCCGAGGATGCCGCGCGGGAGCGTGCGCTGCGGGTCCTTGGCCTCCTCGGCCGTCGTCGCGACGACGTCGAACCCGATGAAGGCGAAGAACACGAGCGCGGCGCCCGCGAGCAGGCCCATGACGCCGTACGTCGTGGGCTCGAGCCCCGTGAGGAACCCGACGAGCGGCTGCTCGAGCGCGGTCTGCTCCGGGGCCGGCTGGCTGGGCGGCACGAACGGCGAGTAGTTCGACGCGTCGACGAAGAAGAACCCGACGACGATGACGAACAGCGTGATCCCGACCTTGATGACCGTGAACACGCTGTTGACGCGCGTGCTGAGCTTGGTGCCGATCGCGAGCAGCGTGGTGAACACCGCGACGATGAACACCGGGCCCCACTCGAGGTCGACCGGACCGATCGGGATCGTCAGCGGCAGGTCGATGCCGAACAGCCCGAACGCGTCCCCCAGGTACACGCCCCAGAACTTCGCGATGACCGCCGACGCGAGCAGCATCTCGAGGATGAGGTCCCACCCGATGATCCAGGCGACGAGCTCGCCCATGGTCGCGTAGGAGAACGTGTACGCCGACCCGGCGACGGGGATCGCGGACGCGAACTCGGCGTAGCACATGACGGCGAGAGCGCACACGATCGACGCGATGACGAACGAGACGATCACGCTGGGCCCCGCGTAGTTCGCGGCGGCCGTCGCGCCCACGGAGAAGATGCCCGCGCCCACCGCGACCGCGACCCCCAGGACCGCGAGGTCCCAGGTCGTCAGGCTGCGCTTGAGCGAGCGCTCCGGGTCGTCGATCGCCGCGAGCGAGTCCTCGACGGACTTGCGACGGAACAGGCCGGTCCTCGTGGCCACGGGTGCGCCTCCCCGGCGTCGGTGACAGGTCCGTCCATTGAACCGGTCCCGCGCCCACGTCGCGCGGCGGGAGGTGCGGCGGTCAGGCAGGGTGCCAGCGCGCTCCCCAGCGGCGGGTCAGGCGACCGCCCGACGTCGCGGCGTGGGCGCGCACCCCGGCCTCCACGGCGTCGGCCACGCCGTGCGCGGCCGCGTCCGTGTCGGCGAGGAAGCGGACGGTGACCCGGGCCTCGCCGCGCACGACGCCGACGTCGTACGCCTCGACCGTCGTCAGGGCGCGCGCCGCCGCCGCGGCGGCGGGCAGCACGGCCTCGGGGTCGGCGCCCGGGCGTAGCAGGCCCACGGCGAGGGTCACGCGGTACGACGGCACGGCTCAGCCGAGCTCCGGCAGGCCGGCCTCGTCGCACGGGTCGAGGTCGACCGGGCCGGACACGTCGAGGCGGACCAGGTCGCCGTCGGCGGTCACGCGCACCGACCACCCCGCCGGGTCCTCGGCCTCGACCGAGGCGGACCCGCCGTGCTCGGCCTCGACGACGTCGGAGGGCTCGCCGAACCCGTGCTCGTCGAGCACCGGGGCGAGCGCGGCGGGCACCTCCGCGAGCAGGGCGTACGCGTCCGCGCCCCCCGGCGTGGCACTGGCGTCGGGAAGGAAGACGACGCAGCGACCGTCGTCCTGCGCCGTCGCCGAGGCGCTCCCGTCGACGTCGGCCCAGCCGTCCGTGCCGTAGACGTCCTGGACGGCTGCGAGGGCGTCCTGCCGGGTCTGCTCGTACTCCGTGACGGCGTCCGCGGCGGGCGCCGGCTCCGTCGGCTCGTCGGCACCGCAGGCGGCCAGCGCGGCGAGGGCAGCCAGCACGAGCGCCACCCCCGCGGCCCGCGTGGTCGCGCCCTCGCGCCGTGTCGTGGCCTGCTCCGGCATGGATCCCCCTCGGTCGTCGCGTGCGAGTCCGCGGGGGACGCTACCAGCGCGGTCGGACGCGTGGTCAGATGGGCGGCTACCCGTGGATGGGGAGCACGACCCATGGACCGGCGTGGGCGCGCGGCGGTACCGTCTCGGCGACCTGCGGGCGAGGGGGAGACATGAGCGGGATGTACGGGGCGGACGTCGCACAGCTGCGACAGCTCGGACAGCGGTTGTCCGAGGCCGCCGACAGGCTGACGTCGCTGCGCGGCGAGCTCGACGCGCTGGTGACGTCCAGCCCCTGGGAGGGGCCGGACGGCGACGCGCTGCGCGGCGAGTGGTCCACGTCGCACGGCCCGGCCGTCGCGGCGGTCGGTGCGGTCCTCGGCGACGCGGCGACCGCCGTCGTGCGCCAGGCGGACCAGCAGGAGAGCGCGAGCACCGATGGCGTCGGCGGTCCTGGCGGGGGCGGGTCGGGCGGAGGCGGCGGCGACCGCAGCACGCCGGGCGAGGACGGCGACCGGCCCGGTGACCCGGGCCTCACCGACGACCTCGGCGACTACGAGGACGTCCCGCCGATCGACCTCGAGAACGAGGACTTCTCGATCGACGACATCAACCAGGGCCAGGTCGGGGACTGCTGGTTCCTCGCCGGCCTCGGCGCGGTCACGACGACCGACCCGGAGTTCCTGCGCGAGCACATCCGGCTCAACGACGACGGCACGTACACCGTGACGATGTACAAGGACGGGGAGCCGGTCGAGATCGTCGTGGAGCCGACCGTCCCGGAGAACGGCGTCGGGGGCCAGAACGGCGAGCCGAACTGGGTCTCGATCTACGAGAAGGCGGCGGCCGAGTACTTCGGTGGCGACTACCAGGACATCGACGGCGGGCACTCCGACGACGCGTTCGAGGCCATCACGGGCCGCCCGGCCGAGCGGTCGGGCGAGCTCAGCCTGTCCGACATCCAGGACCGGCTGCAGGACGGGCCGGTCGCGGTGGGCACGGAGGACGACGACGCCTTCTGGTTCTGGGAGGACGAGGTCGACGACAGCCGCATCGTCCCCAACCACGCGTACGTCGTCACCGAGGTCAAGGAGGTCGACGGCGAGCTGAAGATCCACGTCGTCAACCCGTGGGGACCCGGCGGCGGCATGCTGGACGGCGAGCAGAAGGTCGGCGACCTCTGGCTCACCGAGCAGGAGTACAAGGAGAACTTCGACTCGGTCTACACGGGAGGCTGACGCATGGCAGGCAACGACGAGGTGCGCCGGGCGCGGGTCCCGCAGGGGGCGCAGGCGGAGTTCGCCGACGTCCGGGTCGGGGTGATGCGCGTCGGCGTCGGGGCCGGGCGCGCGCTCGCGCAGCTCGCGGTCCGCTCGCCGCGCGGCGAGGACGTCCTGCGCGCGGACCTCGGGGACACGATCGACCTGCACGGCGCGGGCATGCTCCACGTCGACGACGTGGAGGGGGAGCCGGGGACGTCGAGCGGGGCGGTCACGTTCACGTTCACGCCCGCCTGAGCCGCGCGGTCGGTGCCGGCGCTCAGGGCGCCGCGTCGGCCGCGAGCACGGCGACGAGGAAGTCGGCGTCCGGGGACCACGGGCGCAGGTCCCACGTCGCGAGGGCGAGGTCGAGGTGCAGCCCGGCCTCCTCGGCGTCGGCGAGGAACCGCTCGGGTGCGTAGCCGCGCCCGGTCCCGAAGCCGACGACGGCCCGCCCGCCCGGCGCGAGGTGCGTACGGAAGCGGCGCAGGACGTCGACCTCGGTCCCGGGCGCGAGGAACGTCACGACGTTGCCCGCGCACACGATCGCGTCGAACGGCTCGGTGACGCCCTCGGCGGGCAGGTCGAGCTCGGCGAGGTCGCCCACGCGCCAGTCGGGACCCGGGTGGTCGGCGCGCGCGGCCTCGACGAGGACCGGGTCGACGTCGACCCCGACGACCGCGTGGCCGCGCGCGAACAGCTCCGCGCCGACGCGCCCCGGCCCGCACCCGGCGTCGAGCACCCGCGAGCCGCGGGGCAGCATGGCGTCGACGAGCCGCGCCTCGCCCGCGAGGTCGGCCCCGCGCGCCGCCATCGCCCGGAACCGTTCGACGTACCAGGTGGAGTGCGACGGGTCGGCGGCGGTCTTCTGCTCCCAGCGCGAGGGACGGGTGGCGCTCATGCCGGCGACGCTACCCGCGCGGGGTGAGACCGGTCCCGAGACCTTGGTCCCCGGTGTCCTCAGGCACCGCGCGCTGCGAGAATCGAGGGATGTCTCCCGCCGCACCGCCCCTCCCGTCGACCGACCTCTCCGCGTCCCCCGCGACCGCGCCCGTGACCGACCTCGCCTCCAGCGCCCCGACGGGCGAGGTCCTCGCGGTCTGCCGCGTCCACGCCCTCCTGCCCGACGCGGGTCCCGTCGGCGTCACGGCGATCGACAAGCGCCCCGTCGACGGGCCCGTGAAGGTGCGCCGGCTCGGCCTCTACGCGGACCTCCAGGCCGACCGGGCGAACCACGGCGGCGAGGAGCAGGCCGTGTACGCGTACGGGCAGGACGACGCCGACTGGTGGGTCGGGCAGCTCGAGCGCGAGGTCCCGCCCGGCCTGTTCGGCGAGAACCTGCGCGTGCGGGGCATCCCCGTGAGCGAGGCCGTCGTGGGGGAGCGCTGGTCCGTCGGTACCGCGCTGCTCGAGGTCACCCAGCCCCGCACGCCGTGCTCGACGTTCGCGCGCCGGCTCGGCGAGGACAAGTGGGTCAAGCGCTTCACCGCCGCGAACAGGACGGGCGCGTACCTGCGGGTCGTGCGCAACGGCGAGCTGCGCGCGGGGGACGCGGTGACGGTGTGCTACCGGCCCGAGCACGGCGTGACCCTCGCCGACTGGTTCGGGGCGTGGAACGGGCGCGGCGCGGACCCCGAGCGCGCGGTGGACGTCGCGCGCCGCCTCATCGTCGCGCACCTCGAGGGCGACGTCGCGCTGACGGACGAGATGCTGGCCCGCGCCGAGATCGCGGTCGGGCGAGGCATCGAGGACTGAGCGTCAGCGCTCCGCGCGCGGGATGCGGGGGGCGCGCGGGCCGCGCGGCGGCTCGTTCGGCGGCCACTCGCCGTCGTCCGAGCCGTCGTCGGCGGTGAACAGCAGGTCGTGCAGGCGGACCTGGACGTTCTCGACGTCGGGCACGTCGTGCAGGTTCAGGCCCGGCTTGTCGGTCGCGTCGGAGATGACGAGCGTCCCGCACCCGAAGATCCGGTCGATCGGGCCCTTCTCGTAGTTCACGTCGTTGATGCGGTAGAGCGGGATGTCACGGCCGGTGCGCGTGATGATGCCCGAGCGCATCGCGATGCGCTTGTTGGTCACGGTGTACTCCGTGGTCCGCCAGCGCAGCCACGGCACCAGCACCCAGACGATCGCCGCGACGAGGGCGAGGCCCGCGACGACCCAGCGGACGACGTCGTTCGGGACGAGCACGACCGTCACGACGACGGCGGCGACGAGCACGACCAGCAGCACGAACGGCCAGAACATCGCCTTGGCGTGCTCCTTGAGCTCCATGACGACGTGCTCACCCTCGGTGAGGTGCTTCTCGCTCAGACCCATGGGCAGCATCGTGCCACCTCGCGGTCCGCAGGGGGAGGGCCGTCCCGCCGGTCGGCCACCCGGGCTCAGGCCTGTGCCGAGAGGTTCCAGCCCTCGACCGTGCGCAGCCCGTGCCCGTAGCCCAGCAGGCAGATCGCGGCCGTGCCGAGCTCGAACCGTGCGCCCAGGGACGGGTCGACCCCGAGCCACACGGTCGCGAGGACGCGGAGCAGGTGCCCGTGCGCGAACAGGACGACGTCGTCACCGCGCCGAAGCGTCGGCTCGACCCGCTCGAGCACGCGCTCGCCCCGGGCGGCGACCTCGGCGAGCTCCTCGCCGCGGTGCCCGTTCGCGGCGGCGAGCACGTTCACGCCGTCCCGGAAGATCAGCCACTCGTGCCCGAGCTGCTCGCCGACCGCGACCGCGGTCCGGCCCTCGACGGGGCCGTAGTCCCACTCGGCGAGGTCGTCGTCGGTCGCGGCGTCGGGGAACCCGGCGAGGTCGGCGGTGCGGCGCGCTCGCTGGCGCGGGCTCGAGAGGACGACGGCGGGGCGTCGCCCCCGGTGGTCCGCCCACCGCTGCAGCCACACACCGGCCGCGACGGCCTGCTGCTCGCCCGCGACGGTGAGCGGGATGTCCGACCGGCCGGTGTGCCGACCGCTCGCGCTCCACTCCGTCTCGCCGTGGCGCACGAGGACGAGCTGCGGGTCGGGGGAGGTGTCGGTCGCGGTCACGGGTCGGCCTTCCTGCGGGGGTCCTCCAGCAGGATCACCCGGGGACGCCCGGGGCGCGCGTCGGGGCGTCAGCCGGGGATGCCGTCGACGCCGTTGATCGCGAGGAAGACGACGAGGGCGCCGAGCAGGACGACGGCGATCCCGGTCGCGACGAGCAGGACGGTACGGGGGCGGACGCGCACGAGGACTCCGGTGGACGAGGCGGGAGACGGAGAGGTCGAGACCCATTCTCGCGCGCCGGCGTCGGTGGTCCCCGTTAGCGTCGGTACCGAGACGACGGGCGGCGACGGCGCCGCAGGAGGGAAGCGACATGGTGCACGAGACGGCGGACGGGGAGATCGCGTACGGGAGCCCCGAGTTCGACTGGTCGATCCTCACGGTCCCGACGTCGCTCGCCGTCGTGCGCGGCCAGCTCGGGTTCTCGTGGCTCGAGGTCGCGGAGCGGCTCGCGACCCTCACCCAGGCGGAGCTCGAGTGGGAGCCCGGCCCGGACTCGTTGCGCGTCGTGCGCCGCGGCACGGAGCGCACGCCGCGCACGCTCGGCGTCGGCGACTGGGTGATGGAGTGGCCGGAGGGTCCGGACTCGTCGCAGCCGAGGACGATCGGGTGGCTGGTCGCGCACCTCACCGAGGCCTTCTTCGAGCGGTGGGAGTGGACGTTCGGGCCGCACGAGCGTCGCCGGGACGCGGTGGCGTTCTCGGGCGAGGTCGGGCCGGCGGTCGCGGGCCTGCGGCAGGAGGTGGACCGGTGGCGGGCGGGCGTGGACGCGCTGCCCGACGAGGGCGCGTTCACCGTCGGGCTGAGCCAGGCGACGGAGATCGACGCCCAGGCGCCGTTCGTCCACCTGGTCGCGCACATGAACCGCGAGCTGATCCACCACGGCGCGGAGATCCTGGTGCTCCAGGACCTCTACCGTGCGGCGCACGTCACGCCCTGACGCCGGCCCGCGAGGGAATCGTGCGGTCGTCCAGATGGTTGAACGGTCACATGACCACGAACAGCCCCGCCGCGACGGACGTGTCCGCCCCCACGGTGAAGATCGACATCTGGTCCGACGTCGCGTGCCCCTGGTGCTACGTCGGCAAGCGGCGCATCGAGACGGCGCTCGGTCGGCTCGCCGAGGCCGGCGACGGACCTCAGGTCGACATCGAGTACCACTCGTTCGAGCTGGCGCCGGACACGCCCGTCGACTTCGACGGCACCGAGGTGGACTTCCTCGCGGGGCACAAGGGCATGCCGCGCGCGCAGGTCGAGCAGATGCTCGGGCAGATGACCCAGCTCGCCGCCGCTGAGGGCCTCTCCTACGACTTCGACGCGCTCCAGCACACCAAGACGCTCACCGCCCACGAGCTGCTGCACCACGCGAAGGCGCACGGCAAGCAGGTCGAGATGAAGGAGCGCCTCCTCAAGGCGTACTTCGAGGAGGGCCGGCACGTGGGCCGCGTCGAGGAGCTCGCCGACCTCGCCGCCGAGGTCGGGCTCGACCGCACGGAGGTCGTCGCCGCCCTCGAGGACGGGCGCTACGCGGAGGACGTCCAGGCGGACATCGACCAGGCGCGCGCCTACGGGATCAACGGGGTGCCGTTCTTCGTCGTCGACGGCCGGTACGGCGTCTCGGGCGCCCAGGACCCGGCGGTCTTCGTCCAGGTGCTGCAGCAGGCGGTCGCGGAGCGCGACGCCGCCTGACCTGTCCGCTCTGCGAGACCAGGTTCGGAGAGCGACGTATCTCACACCCCGGTGCGGTGGACCTGCGACTCGGTATCACGGAGACTGGGACGCAGCCCGCACCGACGCCGGCTCCACACGTGCACCGGCGCCCGTGATTCCCACGAGGAGGCCTCAGATGACCGACACCACGACGAACCTCTACCACTCCATCGCGAACCCGCGTCGCACCACGCTCATGAGCGTGAGCGCCGCCGACGCCGCAGCCCCGCACCGCGAGAGCGCCCCCGGGCTCACGCTCGTCGGCGCGGACGACGCCGCGGTCTGCGTCGACGGGGTGTGCGCGCTCCCCGAGTGAACCAGGCGTCGCCCGCCTCGGCGGGAGGCGCGACGCGCGACGGCCCGGCCCCGGAACCGATCCGGGGCCGGGCCGTCGCGCGTCCGGACCCCGGCGGACGCTCCGGGGCGACCGTCCGGAGATCCGTGTGGACGAATGTGCGCCCGGACGGAACCTCGGGCGTCCCGGCGGCGTGTGAAGAGGCGTGCGCGAGGGAACGGCCTCGCGGGCCGGTCGACGAGGGGGACGCGTGACGAGTGCCGAGGCAGGTTTCGACGAGGTGGATGCGCCGCCAGGGGGACGCATCCGCGTCGTGGTGACCGCCGCGGACCGGGACACGGAGTTCGTCGCCTTCGTCGACCGGCACGGGCAGGGGCTCCACCGCCTGGCCCTGTTCCTCGCGGGGGACGGGTACCGGGCGGAGGAGCTCCTCCAGACGACCCTCGAGCGGACGTACAGGTCGTGGTCCCGGGCACGGGCCGGCGACCCCTTCCTCTACGCGCGCCGGGTGCTGTCGAACGCGCGGATCGACACGTGGCGCCGCGCGCGGCCGACCGTGCTGCTCACCGACGAGGCGCTGCACGCCGGTCTCGGTGCCCGGAGCGACGTGACCGAGGCCGTGGGCGTGCGCGACGAGCTCGTGCGTGCGCTGCGCGAGCTGCCCGCACGCCAGCGTCGGGTCGTCGTGCTGCGGCACCTCCTCGACCTCTCGGAGGCGGAGACCGCCGCAGAGCTCGGCGTCCCGGTGGGCACCGTGAAGTCGGCGTCGGCTCGCGGCCTCGCCCGCCTGCGCACCATCCTCCGCGTGACGGAGGAGCACGACGACACCGGCCGCCGGCCGGTGCCCAGGACGACGACGGGGGAGCAGGGATGAGCACGGACGAGGAGTACGCGGCGCTGCTGCGGGAACGGGCCGACGCCGGCGTGCGCGGGTCGCACGTGTCGGGAGAGGTGGCCTTGGGGAGCGTGCGACGCGGTCTGCGCCGCCGACGCGCCCGGAGCGCGGCGGTCGGGGCCGGTCTGGCCGCGACGCTGGTCGTGGGCGGCGCAGTCGGGCTGCCCGCGCTGGAGGACGCGGCACCGGTGGCGCCGGCGGCGCCACCGTCCGCAGCGTCCGCCCCGGACCTCGAGCCGGTCGACGGCGTGCGGCTCATGGACCCGCGGGCGCGCGGCGTCGAACGCGCCGACGGGCTCACGGTCCTCGACACCGGGCTCGACGCCTGGGCCGACGGGCAGCGCTTCCTGCTCGTCCTGCACGGGTCCGCCGGGGAGGCCCCCGCGCGCGTCGACGTGCACGTGGGGGACGACGCCACGTTCGGGGCGCTCGTGGACGCCACGACCCTCCCCCCGCCCGTCTGGACGACGCCCGACACGTCGACTGCCGTGCTCGTCAGCCCGGACGAGCGGCACGCGCTCGTCCTGGGAGCGACGCAGGACGACGGCGTCGGGGACCACGCCCTCCTCCTGTGGGACGCGCTCGGCACGGACGGCGCGCAGGAGCGGAGCCTCCCCGTGCTGCTGTCGGGCGGCGAGGTCGAGCCCGAGGCCACGGCCGAGGGGGTCACGTTCGCGCACGCGGTCCTCTGGGCGCTCACCGTCGACGCCGGTACGGGGACCGTCCCCCAGCCTCGCGGCGTGCTCTCGGACTACCAGCCGGTCCACCCGCCGACGTCCACCGGTCTGCTGGAGGCCTGCGACGTCGCGGAGTGCGTGGCGACCTGGGACGGGACGGGCACGGCGACCGACGGACCGGTGCGGTTCCTCGCCCCGCGCTCCGTGGACGACCTCCCGGGCCACGCGGAGGCGCTCGCCGCGCTCGCGGACGTGAGCCCGGTGGCGACCACGGCTGAGCGCCGGGCGGCGTGCGCCGACGCACGGGAGGCGGCCGAGCAGGCGGCGGGCGCCGGGTCGTCGGCCCGGGACCGCGCGACGCAGTGCGTCGCCGACGATCTCGAGGCCGGCCTGCTCGCCTCCGCCGGGACGGTCGGCTGACGACCGAGCGCGCCGTCGTGCGCCGTCGCGGCGCCCCGAGGTCCGGTCAGTTCGCCCGATGGTCCTGGATCGAGAGGCGCGGCCCGCGCCGTGGGGCGTGCGCCCTCCCGGAGAGCTCCAGGAGCCGGACGACGCGGTAGCGGTGCGGGGAGTACGGCGCGAGCAGCTCGAGCATGCGTTCGTCGTCGACGCGCTCGCCGACGAGCGCCCAGCCGACCGCCTTGGCGAGGTGGTAGTCGCCCACGGACACGGCGTCGGCGTCGCCGAGAGCGCGCTGCGCGACCTCGGCCGCGGTCCACACGCCCACGCCCGGGACCGCCTGGAGCCGGGCGTGCGCGGCGGCGGCGCCCTGCGCGTCGAGCAGCGCGCCGCACTCCTCGAGGCGGCGGGCGACGCGAGCGGCCGCGACGACGGTCCGCGCACGTCCCGGGTCGACGTTCGCGCGGTGCCAGTCCCAGGACGGGACGCGCGCCCAGGTGGCGGCGTCGGGCACGACGAGCATCCCGGCGTCGCCCGCGGGACCCGGCGCGCGCTCGCCGTACCGGCGCAGGAGCCAGCCCCACGAGCGCCACGCGGCGACCGTCTGGACGCGCTGCTCCAGGATCGCGGGCACGAGCGCCTCCAGCACGCGCCCGGTGCGGGGGATGCGCAGGCCGGGGCTGCGCCGGTGCGCGTCCCGCAGGGGCGCGGGCGGGGTGAAGCCGGTGTCGTCGTCGTGCTCGCCCAGCAGGTGGGGGAGGGCGTCGAGCGCCTCGTGGGCGCCCGGTCCCCAGGCGTGCCCGACGGCGTCGCGCGGCCCGGTCTGCGCGAGGCGGCAGGTCGCGGGGCCGGAGGGCATCCGCGTCGTGCGCCAGACGTCCCCGGACGGCGTGCGGCGGAACGTCGGGTCGTGGGGCCCGCGGGAGAGCCGGCCGAGCGTGAGGTGCAGGTCCAGGGGCCGGTCCGACCGGACGCGCCGGACGAGCGGCTCGCCGGCCACGGCGTGCGCGACGGGGCCCGGACCGTCGCCCACCGCGTGCTCGGCGGGCGCTGGGCCGGGGCTCGGGATCGGGCTCGGCAGGACGGTCACCGGACCATCGTCGCACCCGCCGCCGACGGTCGAGCAGGAGCCGTCGCGGCCCCGAGCTGCGCGGCGAGGCCCGCCCGGTCGATCTGCATCCAGTACTCCACCACGCGGTCGTCCGCGACGCGGTAGACGCAGCTCGCGACCTGCACGACCTCCGCCCCGGTCGGCGCGTGGCCGTCCACCTCGCCGACGTGGCGGCCGCGCTGGGTCCAGCGCACGTACACGCGGTCGCCGTCCGCGAGGAGCTCGTCGACCGTCAGGGCGAAGCGCCCGTACGCGGTGAGCATCTCCTCGACGTGCTCGGCGTACTGCTCGGGGGTGCGCCGGACCGTCGTCGGCGCCTCGGACGTCACCTGGTGCGCCGCGACGAGGGGAGCCAGGTACTCGGCCGCGCGGCCCGGGTCGTCGCCCGAGCGCACGACGGCGAAGAACTCGCGGACGAGGTCGGCGGGGGTGCGTGTCGTCACGGACTCATCATGCGCGACCGCGCGGCCGTCCCGTGCGCCCGGTCCCGAGCGTCAGTCGAACAGGGTGTCCATGTCCCACGCGGGCTCGGGCGCCGGCTGCCTCGGCGCCGCGGCGTGCGAGACGGCGGGCGCGGAGGCAGGCACCCGACCCGCCGGTCGCGTGGGGTCGCCGAGCTCGGGGACGAGCGTGCCGTCGAGGTCGCCGCGACCGGCGGCCCAGTCCTGGGCGGCGAGTCCCGCGAGCTGGTCGGCGCGCTCGTTGAACGGGTCGCCGACGTGGCCGCGCACCCAGCGGAACCGCACCGGCCCCGCGCGCTCGGTGATGACCCGGTCGATCGCCTGGACGAGCTCGAGGTTCTTCACGGGCTGACCACCCGCGGTGCGCCACCCCTTGCGCTTCCAGGCGACGACCCACTCGGACGCGCACTTGATGGCGTACTGCGAGTCGGACTCGATGAGCAGCGGCTCCGCACCCGGGTGCGCGCGGACCGCCTGGAGCAGCGCGGTCAGCTCGGCGACCTGGTTGGTCCCGCTCACGGCGCCGCCGGAGTCGAACGTGCCGTCGTGGTTGATCCACGCCCACCCGATGGCGCCGCCCGGGTTGCTCAGGCACGAGCCGTCGGTGCTGACAGTGATCACAGCGCTCCTCGATCACGGACGTCCCCGCCCGCCGGCTGCGGCGCGGGGAGGCGAATGCGTCGAGCCACATTGTCCCCCGGACCGGAGGGTCGTGGGACCACCGTCCGCGATCGCCGGGTCGGGGTCACCTCAGGGGAGAACCGGGGGGATACCCCATGGTGCTCGGCGGTCGCGCCGTCGAGGCTGGGACGCATGGTCGCGTGGGTCGTGGAGCTGTGGGGACAGGTCGAGGCGTGGCTGCTCGCGCTCGTCGACTCTGTGTGGGCGCTGCCGACGCTCTTCGCGACGACCGCGGGCGACGGGTTCTTCCCGCCGATCCCCGGCGAGACCGTGATCGTGATGCTCGCGGTGGGGGCGCAGTCCGGCGGGGGCGTGGCCTGGGGGCTCGTGCTGCTCGTCGCCGCGCTCGGCGCGTGGTGCGGCGACCAGCTCGCCTACGCGCTCGGGCGGGCGCTCGGCACGCGGGCGCTGCCGGCGCTGCGCGGTCCGCGCGGTCAGCGTGCCGTCGCGTGGGCGACGCGGTCCCTCGACCGGCGCGGCGCGTCCGTCGTCCTGGGTGCCCGGTTCGTGCCCGTCGGGCGGACGGCGGTCAACGTGACCGCGGGGGCCGTGGGCTTCTCGCGG
The DNA here is from genome assembly GCF_042797035.1 of Cellulosimicrobium sp. NPDC057862. NCBI lineage: Bacteria > Bacillati > Actinomycetota > Actinomycetes > Micrococcales > Promicromonosporaceae > Cellulosimicrobium > Cellulosimicrobium sp. NPDC057862. The sequence goes on along the minus strand of NZ_JBHVMH010000001.1, from coordinate 129,088 downwards.
CGCCGCTTCATGGCGCTCTCCGCCGTCGCCTCGGTCGCCTGGGCCACGTACTCGGTCCTCATCGGCACGCTCGCCGCCGCCTGGGTCGGCGACAGCCCGCTCCTCGCCGTCGTGGTGGGGGTCGTCGGCGGGATCCTCCTCGGCGTCCTCGTGGACGCCGTGGTCCGCCTCCGGGCGGCCCGCCGGGAGCGGGACGTCGCCCGTCCGGCGGCGATCGCGAGCCCCGCGCCCGGTGTCACCGTCCCGGAGGCGGACGCCGCGCTGGTCACGTGCCCCGGCCCGGCGCGGTAGAGCCTGTCGCACGAGCGCCGGCCGCAGGGCAGAGAGCACGAGGGCCCCGGTCGACGACCGGGGCCCTCCTGCTCGTCAGCGGATCGGTCAGGACACGCCCAGCAGGTCGATGACGAAGATCAGCGTCTTGCCGGACAGGCGGTGGCCGCCGCCCGCGGGGCCGTAGGCGAGCTCCGGCGGCACGACGAGCTTGCGCCGCCCGCCGACCTTCATGCCGGGGATGCCCTGCTGCCAGCCCGCGATGAGGCTGCGCAGCGGGAAGTTGATCGACTGCCCGCGGTTCCACGAGGCGTCGAACTCCTCGCCCGTCTCGTACTCGACGCCGAGATAGTGCACGTTCACGGTCGCGCCCGGCGTGGCCTCGGGGCCGTCGCCGACGGTGATGTCCTCGACGACGAGCTCCGTGGGGGCGGGACCCTCCGGCGCGTCGACCTCGGGGCGGGACAGCTCGTTCTCTCCAGTGGTCATGCTCCGATCCAACCACGGCGGCGGACGACGGGCCGGTCCGAGGTTGGGGACGTCCGGAACACGGGTCGGGGAGACCCCCGGGACCTCGTTCGGCCGCGCGCAACACGGCACGGCCGGAAATCGCGATCATGGAGGCATGCCCACGACACCCGCGCAGCCGTCCGGCACGCCGCCCGAACCCCCGGTGGGGGCACCGACGGGGGCGGTGGCGCTCCCGGGCTCGTCGCCGGCCCTCGGGGGCCCGCCGACGCCGCAGGAGGTGCGGAGGTGGCGCCGGTTCCTCGCCGACGAGCGCGCGGAGGCCGCCGTCTACCGCGACCTCGCGAGCCGTCGCAGCGGGGAGGAGCGCGACATCCTCCTGGCGCTCGCGGACGCGGAGAAGCGGCACGAGCGGCACTGGCTCGACCTGCTCGGCGACGACGTCGGCAAGCCTCTGCGCGGCGACTGGCGCACGCGGACGCTCGGCTGGCTCGCGCGCCGCTTCGGCGGCGTGTTCGTCCTCGCGCTCGCGCAGCGGGCCGAGGCGCGCTCGACGTACGACACCGACGCCGACGCGACACCGACGATGGCCGCGGACGAGCGGATCCACGAGGAGGTCGTGCGCGGGCTCGCGACGCGCGGGCGCAACCGGATGTCGGGCACGTTCCGCGCGGCGGTGTTCGGCGCGAACGACGGGCTCGTGTCCAACCTCGCGCTGATCCTCGGCATCGGGGCGTCCGGGGCGTCGAACAGCACCGTCCTCCTCTCGGGTCTCGCGGGCCTGCTCGCGGGTGCGCTGTCGATGGGCGCGGGGGAGTACGTGTCGGTGCGCTCGCAGCGCGAGCTGCTCGACGCCTCGACGCCCAGCCCGCAGGCGTCCGCAGCGCTCCCCGACCTCGACGTCGACGCGAACGAGCTCGCGCTCGTCTACCGGGCGCGCGGCATGGCACCCGCCGAGGCCGAGGACCACGCCGCCGACGTCCTCGCGACGTACACGCAGCAGACCGTCATCGCCCCGCCGCCCAGCACGGACGAGCACGAGACGCACGGGACGGCGATGGGGGCGGCGGTGTCGTCGTTCCTCTTCTTCGCGTCGGGCGCGCTCATCCCGGTGCTGCCCTACCTCTTCGGCCTCACGGGCCTCGTGGCCGTGGGCGTGGCGGCCCTCCTGGTGGGGATCGCGCTCCTCGCCACCGGCGCCACGGTCGGCCTGCTCTCGGGGACCTCGCCGCTCACGCGAGCCCTGCGGCAGATCGCCATCGGGTTCGGCGCCGCCGCGGCGACCTACCTGCTCGGCCTGGTGTTCGGGGCAACCGTCGGGTGAAATCGGGCGCTCCCGGTGGTGAGCGTCACACGGGCATGCCTACCGTGACCCCGGACGGGCCTGCCGGCCCGACCCTTCGCTGCACCGACGACCCACGGGGCGCACGATGGACGCGACGCACGACGCGCAGGGCAGGCGCGCACCAGCCGCCCGTCGCTGGCTCGTGCGCGCTCTCGTGGCCGGTGGCGGCCTCGGTGCCGGCCTCGCGTTCGCCGTCGCGACCGCGGGCGGCGCGTCCGCCGCGGACGACCCGCTCGGTCTCGGCAAGGCCCTGTCGCCCGTGACCTCGACGGTCCAGACCGTCGTCGACCCGGTCGTGCAGGAGGTCGTGGAGCCGGTCGTGCGCGACGTCGTCGCCCCGGTCGTCCGGCCGGTCGCCCCGGTCGTCGAGAAGGTCGTGACCCCGGCCGCCCCCGTGGTCGAGGAGGTCGTGCGGCCCGTCGCCCCGGTGGTCGAGAAGGTCGTCGCTCCGGTCGCTCCCGTGGTCGAGCAGGCCGTGGCGCCGGTGGCGCCCGTCGTGCAGCCCGTGACCGATGCCGTCGCGCCCGTGACCACGCCGGTCCTCGACGCGGTCGTGCCGGCCGCGACGCCGGTCGTCGAGGCGGTCGCACCGGTGGTGAACCCGGTCCTCGAGACCGTGGCTCCGGCGCTCGACCCGGTGACGCCTGTCCTGGAGGCGCTGGCCCCTGTCCTCGACGTGCTGGCGCCGGTCACCGAGCCGGTGCTCGGTCCCGTCACCGGGCCGCTCACGCCGCTGGACCCGCTCGCGCCCGTGCTCCCCGAGGCGCCCGGGACGGGCCCCGAGGCTCCGGCCCCGACCGGCCCGGTGGAACCGGAGAGCTCCGCACCGATCGCCCCCGACCTCGGCCCGACGGCACCGCCGGCCCCGCTCGCGCCGGGCGGCGTGCTGCCGTCCGCACCCGCGACCGGGGCGGACCGCGCAGGCCCGTCGGAGTCCGGCGTGTCGCGCTCGGGGATCGACGATGGGGCCGCCCTCGTCGACGCCCCGCCGGGCACCGCCGCGCCTGCGGGCGGTCCCGCAACACCTCGCGGCATCCCTGCCGACGGCGGGCTCGGCACCACGCCCACCCCCTCCGGCAGCGCGCAGCGCGCCGGGTCGGGCGGCGACCTCGCGGCGGTCGGCCACGGCGCCGGCGCCCCCGCGCTCTCGTCCTGGACCGCCGTCGTCGACGACGCGCGGTCGAAGCACCCCTCGACGTTCTTCGAGGTCCCCGTCTCTCCTGCCTGAGGTGGTCCGCCGCCGCGCCCCGCGCGGCAGACGCGACCCGGCGCCGTCGTGCGCCAGCCACTTCTGAGCAGGAAAGAGAACGATCATGCACACCTTCGTTCGGCGCGCGCTGCGCACAGCGCTCGTCACAGGCGGCCTCGTGGTCGTCGGGGCCGGAGCGGCCCACGCAGCCGAGGGCGACCTCCTCGGCGACCTCGGGCTGGACGTCTCGGTCGAGGCTCCGCTGAGCCAGGTGACCGAAGCCCTGCCCGACGTCTCGGTCGACGTGCCCGTGCACGTCCCCGTGACCGTGTCCGACGTCGCGGTGGGCGCCCTCGGCGACGCGACCGTGACCCCGGCGCCCGCCGCCCCGGCCGCCGAGCCGGCCCCCGCGCCTGCTCCGGAGCCCGCCCCGGCGGGTCCGGCGGACATCGACGTGGACGTCCCGGTGACGGTCCCCGTGGACGTGTCGGGCGTCGCCGTCGGCGTCCTGGGCGACGCCGCGGTGGCGCCGGCCACGGACCCGGCGCCAGCACCAGCACCCGCCCCCGAGCCCGCCCCGGCGGGCGCGGCGGACGTGGACGTCGACGTGCCGGTGACGGTCCCCGTGGACGTCTCGGGCGTCGCGGTCGGCGTCGGTGGCGACGCGACGGTCGGCGGTGGCGCCGGTGCGGGCTCCGGCGACGGTGCCGGCTCCGGCGACACGTCCGACGGCTCGGGCCTGCTCGACGGCGTCCTGGGCGACGGCGGCCTCGTCGACGACCTGCTCGGCGACGGTCTCCTGGGCGACGGCGTGCTCGGCGGGGACGACGGCCTCCTGGACGGGGTCATCGGCGAGGACGGTCTCGTGGACGACCTGCTCGGCGGCGGTTCGTCGGGTGACGGTCTGCTGGACGGCGTGCTCGGCGACGACGGCCTGCTCGACGGAGTTCTCGGGGACGACGGCGTGCTCGGCGCGCTGCCCGACCTCGACGTCGACCTGCCGGTGACGGTCCCCGTCACGGTCTGTGGTGTGGGTGTGGGCCTGCTGGGCGACGCCTCCGCCGCGTGCCCGACGGCGGCGGTCCCCACCGACCCGACGGACCCGACCGACCCGACGGACCCGACGGACCCGACCGACCCGACGGACCCGACGGACCCGACGGACCCGTCCGATCCGACCGACCCCGCTGACCCGGGGACCTCGGACGGCACGGACGGCACCGTGACCCGCGTGCTGAACCCGGTCACCGGGAACGGCGCCATGGCCGTGACCGGCGGTTCGACCGTCATGGCGTCGGCCCCGACGGCCCTCGCCACCACCGGTGCGGGCGGTGACCTGGGGCTGCTCGTGATGGCCGGGCTGCTCACGCTCGTCGGCCTGTCGCTCCAGCGCTTCCGCCGGAAGTCCTGGGTCGCGGACCCGGCCGCCTACACCCCGGTCTTCACCGACCGGAGCTGACGCTCACCATGACGGGACCGCCCGGGCCTCGCGCCCGGGCGGTCCTCGCGACGCGGTCGAGACGGTCCTGGCCAGGGAGCACCCGGAGCGAGCGCGGCGGCGTCGCGCGCTCAGGCGCGCGGCGCCGCGGTGGTGCGTTCGATCTCGCGATCGAGCGAGGCGAGCGCGTCGGCGGCGTCGAGGCTGCCGACGAGCACGCGCGCACCGTAACCTTCGGCGAGGGCGAGGAGGCGCAGCGCGAGCGCGTCGGCGTCCTCGCCGTCGGGCAGGTCGCCCCGTTCGCGGGCCTCGGAGACCAGGGCGGCACCCTCGCGGACGCCGCCCCGGTGCGCGTCGGCGAGGATCGTCGCGATCTCGGGGTCGTCGACGCTCTTCGCGTGGAATGCGGTCCAGACGGCGACGCCCAGGGTGAAGCCGGGCGTCGTCGGGACGGCACGATGGACGAGCAGCCGCAGCCGCTCGACGGGCGGCAGCGCCTCGCCCTGCGCGGCGTGCTCGGCCCGGGCGCCCTCGACCATGAGGCGGCACGCGTGCCGCACGAGCTCGTCGCGCGTGCCGAAGTAGTGCTGGACGCGGCCCATGGAGATGCCGGCCTCGGCGGCGACGCCGCGCAGCGTGACGCCCTCGATGCCTCGGCGCGCGACGATCGTCCACACCGCGAGGACGATCTCGCGGCGGCGCTGGTCGTGGTCCACGTCGCGAGGCACGGGTCGATCCTCGCACGCCTCCGGTCGTTACGATGCACTTGCATTGCAACCGCCAGGATGGGACCGTGGCCGCATGGCCGAGAAGACGACCGCGCCGCGGGAAGACCGCTCCTCCGGGGTCGGAGGATGGCGCGACGATTCCGGCCGGGAGGCGTTCGAGTCCGCCTACCGCGTGGCGATGGCCGCTCTGCCGCCGCCGGAACGCGCGTGGGACGTCCCGACAGGTTTCGGGACCGTCCGCGCGTACCGGTTCGCGCCGTCGGACGGCGCTAGCGGTGCGCACGACCGTACCCCGGCGCTCCTCCTGCCGGGGTGGGGCGCTGCCGTCCCCATGTGGGGGACGAACCTCCCGGCGCTCCTCGAGAACCGTCCGGTCTACGCGCTCGACGCCCTCGGCGACGCGGGACTGAGCGTGCAGACCGCGCCGCTGCGGACACCGGACGCCCAGGCCGCGTGGATCGACCAGGCCCTGGCCGGGATGGGCGCGGACCGGGTGCACGTGGTCGGCCACTCGTTCGGTGGGTGGAGCGCGACGAACCTCGCGGTGCGGCGCCCGGGCCGCGTGGCGTCGCTGAGCCTGCTCGACCCCGTGCAGACCTTCTCGCGCATCCGTTGACAGGTGGTGCTGCTGTCGATCCCGTCGACCGTGCCGTTCCTGCCGCAGCGCTGGCGCGACGTCGCGCTGGCCCGCATCGGCGGGACCGACCGGATCGACCCGGACGACCCGGTGACCGCCGTGATCGCGGCGGGGACCCGCCACTATCGTTCCCGGCGGTCGTTCCCGGCGCTCTTCACGTCGGACCAGCTCCGCGCTCTCGCCGTGCCCGTCTGGGCGGCGATGGCAGGGGACAGCGCGGTGAACGCGGACCCCGACGCGGCAGTCTCCCGCGCACGGGAGAACGTCGCCGACGTCGAGGCCCGTGTCTGGCCCGGCGCGACCCACTCGTTGCCGTTCGAGCGTCCCGAGGAGGTCGGTGCCGCGCTGCGGGACTTCCACGCGCGGCACGACCCGGCGTGAGCCCCCGCCCCGGGGCGCTAGACCACGAGGCCGAGCAGGAGGATCACGACGAGCGCGACGACGGACAGGACGCACTCCATGAGCGACCACGTCTTGAACGTCTGCCCGACCGTCATGCCGAAGTACTCCTTGACGAGCCAGAAGCCCGCGTCGTTGACGTGCGACAGGAACACCGACCCGGCGCCGATGGAGAGCACGAGCAGCGCTGCGTGCGTCGGCGGGAGGGTCGCGGCGATGGGGGCCATGATGCCCGCGGCGGTGATGGTCGCGACGGTCGCGGACCCGGTGGCGACGCGGATGAGGACGGCGACGAGCCAGCCCGCGAGCAGCGGCGTGATGTTCGCGTCCGAGATGCCCTTCGCGACCACGTCGCCCACGCCCGAGTCGACGAGCGTCTGCTTGAAGCCGCCGCCGGCGCCGACGATGAGGAGGATGCCCGCGATCGGCGCGAACGAGGAGTCGACGAGCTTGCTCACCTGGTCGCGCGTGCGGCCGAGCGCGGAGCCGAGCACGACGAGCGAGACGAGCGCGGTGATGAGGAGCGCGACGAGCGGCGTCCCGATGAACTCGAAGACGCGGCCCCAGCCGGTGTCGATGGACCCGCTGACCTCGACGAGGGTGCGCGCGAGCATGAGGACCACGGGCAGCAGGACGACGCCCACGGAGACGGTGAAGCTCGGGCGCGGCGCGTCCTCGTCGCGCTCGGACACGCCGAGCACGGACGTGGGCGGCGGGAGCGGCACCCAGCGCGCGAGGGGCTTGGCGAGCAGGGGGCCGGACACGACGACGGTCGGGACCGCGACGAGCAGGCCGAGGCCGAGCGTCAGGCCGAGGTCCGCTCCGAGCGCGTCGATCGCGAGCAGCGGCCCGGGGTGCGGCGGCACGAGGCCGTGCAGCGCCGACAGACCGGCGAGAGCGGGGATGCCGACGAGGATCGGGTTGGTGCGCACCCGCTTGGCCACGAGCATGACCACCGGAACGAGGAGGACTACGCCGACCTCGAAGAACAGCGGGATCCCGATGACGAAGGCGATGAGCGCCATGGCCCACGGCAGGCGCTGCGGCGTCGTCTTGCCGAGGATCGTGTCGACGATCTGGTCGGCGCCCCCGGAGTCGATGAGCATCTTGCCGATGATCGCGCCGAGTGCGATGAGCACGCCGACCCCGGCGACGGTCGAGCCGAGCCCGGCGGAGAAGCTGGTGAACGCGTCGACGAAGTCGATCCCGGCCACGACCGCGAGCACCGCCGAGCCGATCATGAGGGCCAGGAACGGGTGCAGCTTGAGCCACACGATGAGCACGACGATCGTCGCGATGCCGACGACGGCGGCGAGGATGAGCTGGGCGGTCCCGGCATCGGTCGCGGGCGTGTCCTCCGCGGCGCGCGCGACGGCCGCGACGGCGGACGGGGCGAACGTCGTGGCGTGCTGCGTGAGCGTGCCGATCATCACCGCACCTCCGTCTCGGTCGAGGCGCCGGTCGAGGTGCCGGGGTCGGTCCGCCCGCAGCCGGCGCGCCGGTCGAGCACGAGGTCGGCGATCTCCTCCGGCGTGCGGGTGACGTCGACCGTGAAGCCGGGCTCGTCGTCGTCCAGCGGCTCGAGCGTGGCGAGCTGCGAGGGCAGGAGCGACGTGGGCATGAAGTGGCCGCTGCGGTGCTCCATGCGCTCGGCGAGGAGCTCGGGGCTGCCGTCGAGGTGGACGAAGCAGACGCGGCCGCGCGCGGTGCGCAGCAGGTCGCGGTAGGAGCGCTTGAGCGCGGAGCAGGTGACGACGCCGGAGCGTCCGGCGTCCGCCTCGACGCTCAGCCAGTCGCGGATCGCCTCGAGCCACGGCCAGCGGTCCTCGTCCGTGAGCGGCGTCCCGGCGCTCATCTTGGCGATGTTGGCCTCGGGGTGGAACTGGTCGGCCTCGGCGTACTCGGTCCCGAGGCGCTGCGCGAGCAGCGTCGCGACCGTCGTCTTGCCCGAGCCCGCGACGCCCATGACGACGAGGTGCTGGGGCGGCTCCGTGCGCTCTGCCGGGTCCTGGGCGGTCGCGGCGCTCTCGTCGCGGACCGTGGTGCTGACGTCCGTGTCCATCGTGTCGACTTCCGTGTCGGGCGGGGCGTCCGGTCGGGGTGCCGTCTCGTGGCGGGAACCCGTCCCGGGTGGCGACCGTCGTGGTCCCCACTGCCGACCACTGTGCGGTATTGGTAGCACCTTTGGCAAGTGATTGATATCACCAATGGGCGCCGCTAGGCTGCTGACCATGGCGACGACGGTCCTGCACACCACCGTGCTCGACGCCCTCGGACGCCGTATCACCAGCGGAGGCGTCTCGCCGGGCGCGCCGCTCACGCTCGAGTCGATCGGGTCCGAGTTCGGCGTCTCGCGCACCGTCGCGCGTGAGGTCATGCGGCTGCTCGAAGGGCTCGGCCTCGTGCGGTCGAGGCGTCGCGTCGGGCTCGTCGTCCTCGGCATCGAGGAGTGGAACGTGCTCGATCCGCGCGTCATCCGCTGGCGCCTGGAGGGTCCGGGGCGCGACCCGCAGCTCCGCACGCTCACCGAGCTGCGCCACGCCGTCGAGCCGCTGGCCGCCGCGGGCGCCGCGCGGTTCGCGACCGACGACGAGCGCGCTGAGCTCGTGGCGGCGGCGGCGCGCATGCGGATGCTCGGGGAGGCGGGGGATCTCGAGGAGTTCCTCGCGCTCGACGTGCGCTTCCACGAGCTGCTGCTGCGCGCGAGCGGCAACGAGATGTTCGGCGCCCTCGCCGGGGTCGTCGCCGCGGTGCTCAGCGGTCGTACCCACCTGGGCCTCATGCCCGCGTCCCCCGTCCCCGAGGCGCTGGACCAGCACGAGGCGGTCGCGCGCGCGGTCGCGGACGGCGACCCGCGCGCGGCGGAGGCGGCGATGGCGGCGATCGTCGGCGAGGTCCGCGCCGCGCTCGGCGGGGTCGACCAGCGGGCCTGACCGGACGGTCGATCGTGGCGCCGCGTCGGGCGAGGCTGCGTCGGGCGGGCTATGCCGCGCCGGCGGGAGCCGGGAGCGCGTGCAGCGCGTCGACGAGCGACGCGAGCTCGGGCGCCTGGGTCGCGTCGTGCAGGGCCGCCTCGAGGGTTGCGTCGTGGGTGGGCCGCGCGGCGAGCAGCAGCGCCTCGCCCGCGGGCGTGAGCTCGGTGTAGATCCCTCGGCGATCGTCCTGGCACAGGATGCGCGTGAGGAGCCCGCGGTCCTCGAGCCGGTTGACGAGCCGGGTGGTCGCGCTGGGGGAGAGGGCGGCGGCGCGCGCGAGCTGCTGCATGCGCATGTGCCAGCCGTCCTGCCGGGAGAGCGCGTCGAGGACGGTGTACTCGACGACCGAGAGGTCGTGCTCGGCCTGCAGGGCGCGCTCGAGCGCGGCGTCGATGAGCCCGTGCAGCGCGGCGAGCGTGCGCCAGCCCTGCGCGCGGACCTCGACGGCGTCGTCGGCGATGCCCATGGCGTCCTCCTCGGGTGCGAGCGTGACCCCACAACTATAGCGCTTGTGCAACTAATCGGCGTGTGCAACTATCGATAGCAAGCGTCTGCAACTAGTGCAGGCGCCAGGTGAACGCGTGCGCACGCTTTGGTCCACCTGACCCCACCCCCACGTCCCGTACCAGGAGATCGTCATGCCAGTCGCCCTCTGGGCCCTCGCCATCGGGGGCTTCGGCATCGGGCTCACCGAGTTCGTCATCATGGGCCTGCTGCCCGAGGTCGCCGCGGACTTCGGCGTCACCGAGTCCGTCGCCGGCTACCTCATCTCGGGCTACGCGCTGTCCGTCGCGGTCGGCGCGATCGGCCTCACCGCAGCCCTCACGCGCGTCGACCGCAAGAAGGCCCTGCTCGGCCTCATGGTCCTGTTCATCGCGGGCAACCTGCTGTCGGCCGTCGCGCCGACGTACGAGGCCATGCTCCTCGGCCGCGTCGTCGCGGCGCTGTGCCACGGCGCGTTCTTCGGGATCGGCGCCGTCGTCGCGGCCGACCTCGTCGCACCCGAGAAGCGCGCCGGGGCCATCTCGATCATGTTCGCCGGGCTGACCACCGCGAACGTGCTCGGCGTCCCGTTCGGCACGTTCCTCGGCCAGGCGGCCGGGTGGCGCGCGACGTTCTGGGCCATCACCGCCATCGGCGTCGTCGCGCTCGCGGGCATCGCACTCCTGGTCCCGTCCCGCGTCGGGTCTCGCGACGACGCCACGGCACCCGGCGGGGCCGTCGCCCCGGGCACGGGCGGCGCGTCGGCCCGCACCGGGCTGCGCGGCGAGCTCGCCGCCTTCCGCAGCACGCAGGTGTGGTTCTCGATCGCCATCACCGTCCTCGGGTTCGGCGGGATGTTCGGCGCCTTCACGTACATCGCGTTCACGCTCACCGAGGTGGGCGGGTTCACGTCGGCGTCGGTCCCGTGGCTGCTCGTGCTGTTCGGCGGCGGGCTGTTCGTCGGCAACCTCGTCGGTGGGCGCGCGGCAGACCGCCGCCTCGGCACGACGCTCGTCGTGCTGTTCGCGGCGCTCACCGTGGTGCTGGGCGTCTTCGCGCTCACCGCGACGAGCCAGGTGATGACCGTCGTGAGCCTCGTCCTCATGGGCGCCTTCGGGTTCGCGACCGTCCCGGGTCTCCAGATGCGCGTCATGTCGTTCGCGCAGGGCGCGCCGACCCTCGCGTCGGGGGCGAACATCGCCGCGTTCAACATCGGCAACGCGCTCGGCGCCTGGATCGGCGGACTGACCATCGCCGCCGGGCTCGGCTTCACGTCGCCCCTGTGGGCGGGTGCGGCGATGACGGCCGTCGGGCTCGTCGTCCTGCTCGTCGCGGTCACGGCACGCGGCGGCGAGTGGTCCCGCGGCGCGCGGACCACCCCGGAGGACGCGGTCGTCGCCCCCGCTCCGGAGGCACCGGCCGCCGTCTGACGCCCGCGGTGCCGAACCCGGGGTCGTTCCTCACGACCGGCGCGTCGTGGGGAACGACCCCGGGTTCGGCGTGTCAGCGGGGGTGGACGCGCACCTCGGCCGCCTTGACGACGAACCAGACGCGCTCGGCCGGGACCAGGCGCAGCTCGGCGACGGCTCGCGGCGTGAGGTCCGCAGCCAGGCGCGGGGCGTCGTGCCCGACGGCGGTCGTCGCCCCCGCGGCCGGGTCGCCCGGGCCCTCGCCGGTCACGCGCCCCCACACGCGCAGCAGCGGACCGTGCGGCTCGACGCTCGTGACGACCACCCGGTACGCGTTGCGGGGGCTGCCCCCGGGCGTCGCCCGGTGGACGGCGACCGTGCGCGGCTCGAACACCGCGACGGCCCCGTCCCCGGCGGCGAGCGGCTCGTCCGCCGTCCCGCGCACACGGACCTGCGTGCCGTCGACGGCGAGGGTCGCCTCGCGTGCGGCGGCCTCCTCGTCCGGTCCCGCCTCGGTCGGGACCAGAGCCGCGTCCGCCCCGCCGGAGCCCTGCCTGCCCGGCCCCGTCCCGAGGCTCCCCACCGTGACGGGCTCCGGCACGGCGACGTGCACGACGCTCCCCGCGAGCAGGTTGACGCCCGCGAGGCGGGCCGCGAACCGGGACCGCGGCCGCGTGAGGACCCGGTCCACCGGGCCGTCCTCGACGACGCGGCCGTCCTCCAGCACGACGACGCGGTCCGCCAGCAGCAGCACGTCGAGCAGGTCGTGGGTCACCAGGAGCGTCGTGCGGGGTCGGTCGCGCTGCGCGTGGTGCAGCACCGACCGCACGTGCTGCGCGACGCCGACGTCGAGCGACGCGAGCGGCTCGTCGAGCAGGAGCACGCGCGGGTCGGTGACGAGCGCCCGGGCGATCGCGACCCGCTGCGCCTGCCCGCCGGAGAGGTCGGTCGAGCGCCGGGTCGCGAGGTCGGCGGCGCCGACGTGCCCGAGCGCGGCCCGCGCCTCGCGGCGGGCGCGGGCACGCGGCACACCGCGTGCCCGGAGGCCGAACGCGACGTTGTCCTCGACCGAGAGGTTCTCGAAGAGCAGCGGTCGCTGGCTGAGCCACGCGAGCCGACGGCGGCGCGGTGCGACCCGCGTGACGTCGTCGTCCCCGACGGCGACCCGGGCGTCGTGCGCGTCGCCGGGCGGGAGGAGGCCCGCCACGACCTGGACGAGCGTGGACTTTCCTGCCCCGTTGGCGCCGAGCACCGCGACGACCTCGCCCGGGGCGAGCGCGAGGTCGACGTCGAGGCCGCGCTCCGGCACGACGGCACGTACGGTGAGCGCGGCGGGGGGCGTCTCGGCGCGTGGCGTCGGGTCGGCGCCTGGTACCGCCGCCCGGCCCTCGCCGCTCCCGGGTGAGAGGTCCGCGCGGACGCGCCGACCGCCGTCGGGCACGGTGCCCGCCGCGCGGGCGTCCTGCGCCCCCCGCCGGGGACGCGCCGTGCGCGCACCCGGACCCCCGAGCACGCGCGGACCGTGGACGGCCGCCGTGATGAGCACCGCGACCACGACGAGCACGAACGAGAGCGCGACGGCGGCGTCCGGGTCGGCGCTGCGCTGGAGGTAGATCTCGAGCGGCAGGGTCTGCGTGACGCCCTGGAGAGCGCCCGCGAAGGTGAGGGTCGCGCCGAACTCCCCGAGCGCCCGCGCGAACGCGAGCACCGCGCCCGACAGCAGCCCCGGCAGGACGCGGGGGAGCGTGACGCGGCGCAGCACCGTCGTCGGGCGGGCGCCGAGCGTCGCGGCGACGTCCTCGAGGCGCGTGTCCTGCGTGCGCAGCGCGCCCTCGAGGCTCAGGACGAGGAAGGGCAGCGCCACGAACGTCTGGGCCAGGACCACGGCCGTCGTGGTGAACGCGACCTCGATCCCCAGCACCTCGAGGTGCTGGCCGATCAGCCCGCGGCGCCCGAAGGTGTGGAGCAGCGCGATGCCGCCGACGACCGGCGGCAGGACGAGCGGCAGCAGCACGAGGGCGCGCGCGACGCGCTGCCCGGGGAACGTCGTGCGAGCGAGGACGAGCGCCATGGGCGTGCCGAGCAGCACGCAGCACAGCGTCGCGACGAGCGCGGTGCGCAGCGACAGGCCGAGGGCGTCGAGCGCGGCCGGAGACGTCACGAGGGCCCAGAAGCCGCCGGTCCCGTCCGGCCCCGGCGCCAGCTCGACGCGCGCGACCATCGCCGCCACGGGGACGACGACGAACAGCGCGCCGAGCAGCGCCGGGACGAGGACCCAGCGGGGGAGCCCGCGCATCAGGACCGGCGGGGCGGGGCGGACGTCACGGCGTCGCCGCGTCCGGGGCGCCGAAGCCCGCGGCGGCGAGCGCGGCCTGCCCGGCGTCGCCCGTCACGAGATCGATCCACGCCTGCGCGAGCTCGACCTGCTCCGGACCGGCCTCCTCGGCCGCCGCGACGAGCGCGATCGGGTAGACGTTGAGCGCGGCGTCGGTCTCGGGCACGTCCACCACGTCGACGTCGTCGCCCGCGAGGGTCGCGTCAGTGACGTACACGAGGCCGGCGTCGGCCTCTCCTGACGTCACCTTGGCGAGCACGTCGGTGACGTTGGCCTCCTCGCTCACGCGGTGGATGGTGACGCCGGCAGCCTCGGCGACCGTGTCGGTCGCGCCGCCGCACGGGACCTCCGGCGCGCACACGACGACCTTGACGTCGTCGCGCGCGAGGTCGGCGAACGTCTCGACGCCGGCCGGGTTGCCGGGCGGGGTGACGATCGTCAGCGTGTTCGTCGCGAAGGCGACGGGGTCGGACGCGTCGCCCGCGTCGACGACCCGGGTCATGTTGCGCTCGTCCGCGGACGCGAAGACGTCGGCCGGCGCCCCGGCGAGGATCTGGTCGCCGAGGTCGGCGGACCCGGCGAACGAGAGCGCCACGGTGACGCCGTCGTGCTCGGCCTCGAAGTCGGCCGCGAGGTCCGTGAACACGTCGCGGAGCGACGCCGCGGCGAGGACCGTGAGCGTGCGCTCCTCGGCCGGCGTGCTCGCGGCGTCCGTGGCGCCGTCCGACGGCGCGGCGTCGTCCCCGGCGTCCGCACCGGTGCCGCACGCGGCGAGCGCGGCGACGAGGGCCGCCGTCCCGAGCGCGGCGAGGGCTCCACGGGCGCGGCGGCGCGAGGCGGTCGTGCGGGTGGTCGTGCGGGGCCGTGCGGACGCGCTCACGCGGTTCCTCCAGGGGTCTCGACGACGACGGTCGTCGCCTTGACGACCGCGACGGCCAGGCTTCCGGGCTCGAGACGCAGCTCGCGCACGGCCTCGGTGCTCATGAGCGAGACCACGCGCTGGCCCCCGCAGAGCATCTCGACCTGGGACATGACGGTGTCGCTGACGACGTCCGTCACGATCCCGACGAACCGGTTGCGCGCCGAGCGCGCGACACCGGACGGGTCGGGCGTCGGGTGCGACTGGGCGACGGCGAAGCGCGCGAGCTCCGCGCCGTCGACGACCTTGCGCCCGGCGCCGTCGACGCTCGCGGCGAGGTCGCCGGCGTCGACCCATCGGCGGACGGTGTCGTCGCTGACCCCGAGCAGGCTCGCGGCCTCGCGAATCCGAAAGTGCGGCATGATCGCGACGATAGACCCGCATCTGCGGAGTGTCACGTCGCTGGACCGTGAGAAAGGACGCTCGCCGAAGACATGGCGGCACCGATCCGGGAGATCCCCGGGACGATCCAGGCCCGTGCTCGCCCGTGGTCGCCCGTGCTCGCCCGTCTCGCTAGGGTGGCGTATGGCCCCACGACGACGTGACCGTCCGCACGGCACCGCGACCCGCCGGTGCGCTCTCGTCGTTCTCGCCGCCGTCGTGCTCACCGGGTGCACCGCGGGTGCGGCCTCCGACGACCCGACCACCGACCCGACGTCCGGCCCCGCCACCGACGGGCCGACTCCGACCTTCGACGTCACCGTCCGGGAGACGGGGGCCGAGGGGTTCCCCGGGGCGTACGTGGTCCCCGAAGGGCTCTCCGCCGACGACCCGCGTCCCGCCGTCCTCGCGTTCGGCGGGTCCGACGGCGGGTCGCAGGGCGGGCGGATGATCGCCGAGGCAGTCGCCGGCCTGGGATACCCGGCGCTCGGCATCGGGTACTTCCAGGGCGTCGACCAGCCGTCGTCGCTCGAGGAGGTGCCGGTCGAGACGTTCCTCCACGCGCTCGCGTGGCTCCGGGAGCAGCCGGGTGTGGACGACGACGCCGTCCTCGCGTTCGGCGTCTCGCGCGGCGGAGAGATGGCGCTGTGGCTCGCGGCGAACCGGCCGGAGCTCGTGCACGGTGCGATCGCCCCGGTCGGCGCCGATGCCGTGATGTGCGGGTACCCGGACTACACGCGCTCTGCCTGGACGCTGGGCGACGAGCCCCTCCCGTGCTCGTCGGACGTGCACGCGCAGACCGCGGCGAGCCCCGAGGCCCGGATCCCCGTCGAGCAGATCGACGGTCCCGTCGTGCTCGCGTGCGGCACCGAGGACGAGCTGTGGGACTCGTGCGCGTTCCTGCGGCGCGCGGAGGGCAGCCTCGCCGACCGGGGAGCCAGGACGACCGTCGCGATCCACGGCGACGGCGCGAGCCACTTCGTCGCGACGCCGCCCTGGCTGGACCAGCCCTGGGGCGACCCCGACACGGAGACGGAGGACCTCGGCGTCCGCCGCCAGCTCTGGACGGCCGTCGACGAGGTGCTCGCGTCGCTCGACTCCTGACCTCGCGCGCGACGGCCGACCGGCCCGAACGGCCGCTGCGTCACGGTGCGAGCGATGGGTCCACGGACGCTTCGCTCGTCCACGGGCGCAGCGCTCGATGTCGGCGCAGCGCTCGCCCCCGGACGCGACGACGGGCGTACGGGGTCGTGTGGCACGCTCGGGGCGTGAGCGAGACGACGACCCGGGCGGACGTGCGCGTCGCCGTCGAGGACCCGACGGCCGAGGACGTGCTGGCGCTGCTGCAGGAGCACCTGGACGACATGCACGCGACGTCGCCGCCGGAGAGCGTCCACGCGCTGGACGTGGAGCGGCTGCGCGCGTTGGACATCACGTTCGTCACCGCGCGCGCCACGGACGGCGGGCTCCTGGGGTGCGGCGCGCTCAAGCAGCACGACGCGACGCTGGGCGAGCTCAAGTCGATGCGCACGACGGCCGCCGCGCGGGGCCGGGGCGTCGCCGCCACGGTCCTCGCGCACCTGCTCGACGTCGCGCGCGACCGGGGCCTGGACCGCGTGAGCCTGGAGACGGGTACGGAGGACTACTTCGCGCCCGCCCGCCGGCTCTACGCGCGTCACGGGTTCGTGCCGTGCGCCCCGTTCGCCGACTACACGGCCGACCCGAACAGCGCGTACCTGACGATCGCGCTCGCCTGACGGAGCTGCGCCCGTCTCCCGCCGAGGTAGAACGTCCGGTCGCGAGAGAGAGCTCGTCGCGTTCTACGTCGCGACCGGAGGCTCTACGTCGCGACGGCGAGGTCGACACCCCGACAGACAGGACCCCGCGACCGGTACCGGTCACGGGGTCCTGTGCGTCGGGTCAGGGAAGGCGTGGGAGCGCCGAGGTGTCATGCGTCGAGCTTCAGGCGAGCCCCGAGGGCGACGGCGGCGACGACAGCTGCTCCGGCGACGAGGACGACGTCCTTGAGCACGTACTGACCCAGGAGGGTCATGCCGTGGCCGAAGAGCTCGTCGGCGAACAGGACGATCGGCGACAGGATGCCGGCCATCGCGACGGCGAGGGCGATCAGCCCGGCCCGCAGGAGGCGGCCGGTGAGGAGGGTCAGCCCGATGAACGTCTCCAGGACGGCGGTGAAGATCACGGCCGCGGTCCCGCCGACGAGGCCGAACGTGAGCGTCTCGACGGTCCGTGCCGCGATCGACTCCGCCGGGCTCGCGCCGGGGACGAACTTCAGGACGCCGAACCCGAGGAACACGAGCCCGAGGGCGACGCGCAGCGCGGGGACGGACCAGCGGGTGAGGAACCGCGCGGTGGCGGCGACGGCCGTGTCGACGCGTCCGGTCAGGCGCTCGGTCAGGACGGCGACGCGGCGGGGGGGCAGGGGGCGTGGTCGACGACGCGGACGGGCGGACGGCGCGGGGACGGCCGGCGGTCGTCGGGGCGGTGGTGGACATGCTCGAACCTCTTCCGGGTGACGGTCACGGTCGGGGTGACCGCCCCTGGAAGGAGGGGGTGTCGGGGCGTTCCGTGGTCGCCGCGCCGCTCATTTCACCCGGTGGCCCCCGGTGGGTGCTCGGTGCGCCACGGTGATTTCTGACCGCTGACCTGGTGCTCCGCGGGCGCGGCGGGGCTGCTCGGGATCATCGCCCGCGCGGGCGCTCCGAGGGGTCCCAGCCGGGCCGCGGGGCGCGCGCGGCGACCGAGGCCTCGCGCGACCGGTACACGACGTACGGGCGGAACAGGTACGGCGCGGGCGCGGAGAACGCGTGCACGAGCCGCGTGAACGGCCACAGGATGAACAGCAGGTTGGCGGCGACGATGTGGAGCTGGAACGCCGCGGGCACGCCCTCCATGAGCGCGGGCTGCGGCTGGAGGTACCAGAGCGAGCGGAACCAGGGGGAGATCGTCTCCCGGTAGTCGTACCCGTGGCCGCCGGCGAGGAGCTGCGTCTGCACGGTCGCCCACGACCCGAGCAGGATCGACGCCGCGAGGAACACGTACATGGTCTTGTCCATGCGCGTCGTCGCGCGGAAGACGGGTCCCGTGGTGCGGCGCCGGTAGATGAGGATGAGCAGCCCGGCGACGAGCGCGACGGCCGCGATCGACCCCATGTACGTGGCGACGAAGTGGTAGGCGACCTCCTTGATGCCCACCGCCTCCGTCCACGACTTGGGGATGACCAGCCCCATGAGGTGCCCGAGGATCACGAACAGCAGACCGAAGTGGAACAGCGGCGACCCGAGCCGCAGCAGCCGCTTCTCGTAGAGCTCGCTCGACCGCGTGGTCCAGCC
Source organism: Cellulosimicrobium sp. NPDC057862 (assembly GCF_042797035.1). Lineage (NCBI taxonomy): Bacteria > Bacillati > Actinomycetota > Actinomycetes > Micrococcales > Promicromonosporaceae > Cellulosimicrobium > Cellulosimicrobium sp. NPDC057862. The sequence continues at coordinate 110,759 of NZ_JBHVMH010000001.1, read as the reverse complement.
GAACTTGTCGTACCGGTACCGCCAGATCGAGCCCACGACGAACACCGCGAACGTCACGTACGGGAAGACGACCCACAGCAGGATCTCGCCCGTGCTCACCCCGCTCATCGCACCGCACCTCCGGTTCGGTCGGCCCCGGCACCGTACGGCTCCAGCGCGAACGGCTCCATCCCCACGAGCTCGGCGGGCGGCCCCGCCGTCACGAGCTCGACGTACCGCTGCTGCGTCCGCGCGTCGAGCGGCGGCAGCGTGAGGCACACCGCCTCGACCAACCCGGTCCAGGGGCTCGCCATGCTCTCGAGCGCGGTCCGCAGCACCTCGATCCCGTCGCGGTGCGAGGCCAGCAGGCCCGCCGCGATCGTCGCGTCGTCGCCCTCGGTGCGGGCCGAGAACTCGAGCACGGTGGGCAGGTAGTCCGGCAGCTCCGAGCCCGTGACCTCCCAGCCCGCGGCTCGGTACGCCTCGACGAACGCGACGAGCGCCGTCCCGCGCCGCCGGGTGTCGCCCGCGGCGTAGTACGACAGGTACATCGAGCACTTGCGCTTGAGGTCGAACGTCGCGACGTAGCGGGCCTGGAGCTCGCGCAGTCCCGTCGCGTCCGCGGACGCCGACAGCACGTCGCAGAACGCGTCGAGGCGCTCGCGGACGGGCGGAGGCAACCCCGGCGTCGACGCCCGGACAGCGACGGTCGCGTCGAGCACGTCCGCGTCGGGGTAGGCGAGCAGCACGGATGCCGCCATGTGGGTCGTGCGGCGCTGGGTGCCCGACGCCGCGACGGGAGCCAGGTGGTCGGGCTGCGGCCCGCGGGGTCGCGCCCCGGGCCGCAGCGCGGGGTTCGGGAGCAGCGAGCGCGTCCTCATCGGGTGCCCCCGTCGGGCTCCGTGCTGGGCTCCGTGCCGGGTCCGCTCCCCGGCGCCCCGCCCGCCGACCTGCCGGGCGCCGACGGGTCGGGGATCGTGTCGTGGCGCGCGTCCTGCCGACCGCCGGGCAGCGAGCCGGGGGCGCCGGGCGTGACGCCACCGGTCCCCGTGCCCGCGCCGGTTCCTCCGGTCGTCGCGTCCTCGCCGGGCGGGAAGAGCCCTGGCGGGCGGCCGTTGCCGTCCCAGTTGAGGAGGTTCACGCGGCCAGGCGTCGAGGGCCCGTACGCGGAGTCCGCCGTCTGCCGGGACTGGAGCACGTGGAAGTTCTCGACCGCGACGGGTACCGGGCTCCCCGACGTCTCGCCGAACGGCCCGCCGCCGGTCAGGCCCATGCCGCCCATGCCGGGGCCGCCGTCGTAGTCGAGGGAGCAGGAGAGCTCGTCGAGCTCGCGGGCGATCTCGGTGTGGGCGGTGGGGATGACGTACCGGTCTTCGTACTTCGCGATGGCCAGGAGGCGGTACATGTCCTGGACCTGTTGTCCGGTCATGCCGACCGCGGCGGCGGTGCGTTCGTCGGGTTCGCGGTCGAGGTTGAGGTCGCGCATGTAGGAGCGCATGGCGGCCAGGCGGCGCAGGACCTTCTCGACGGGTGCGGTGTCGCCCGCGGTGAACAGTCCGGCGAGGTACTCGAGCGGGATGCGCAGCTTCGAGATGGCGGCGAACAGGGTGCGCCCGTCCTCGCCGTCGTTGCCCGACGCGGTGATGACGTCGACGACGGGGGACAGGGGTGGGATGTACCAGACCATGGGCAGGGTGCGGTACTCGGGGTGCAGGGGCAGGGCGACCTCGTACTTGGTGATGAGGTCCCAGATGGGGGAGTTCTGGGCGGCGGTGATCCAGTCCTCGGGGATGCCCTCCGCGCGGGCGGCGGCGATGACCTGGGGGTCGTTCGGGTCGAGGAAGACGGCGCGTTGGGAGGCCAGGAGCTCGTGCTCGTCCTGGACGGCGGCGGCTTGGGTGACCTTGTCGGCGTCGTACAGGACGAGGCCGAGGTAGCGCAGGCGTCCGACGCAGGTCTCGGAGCACACGGTGGGTAGGCCGACCTCGATGCGGGGGTAGCACAGGGTGCACTTCTCGGCCTTGCCGGTCTTGTGGTTGAAGTAGACCTTCTTGTAGGGGCAGCCGGTGACGCACATGCGCCAACCCCGGCACTGGTCCTGGTCCACGAGGACGATGCCGTCCTCGGCCCGCTTGTACATGGCCCCGGACGGGCAGGACGCGACGCAGGCGGGGTTGAGGCAGTGCTCGCAGATGCGGGGCAGGTAGAACATGAACGTCTTGTCGAGCTCGGTCGCGACGTGCTCGGACATGTGTTGCAGGATCGGGTCCTGGTCCATGGTCGCGGTGGACCCGGCGAGGTCGTCGTCCCAGTTCGCCGACCAGGAGATGTTCATGTCCTTGCCCGTGAGCAGCGACTTCGGGCGGGCGACCGGGGTGTGGGCGCCCTGGGGCGCCGACAGCAGCATGTCGTACTCATAGGTCCACGGTTCGTAGTAGTCGTGGATGGAGGGCAGCACGGGGTTGGAGAAGATCGTGGCGAGCTTCTTCAACCGCCCGCCGGCGCGGAGCTTGAGCTTGCCCTTCTTGGTGCGCACCCACCCGCCCTGCCACCGGTCCTGGTCCTGGTAGGTGCGGGGGTACCCCAGGCCGGGGCGGGTCTCGACGTTATTGAACCACACGTACTCCACGCCCGTGCGGTTGGTCCAGGCCTGCTTGCACGTGACCGAGCACGTGTGACACCCGATGCACTTGTCCAGGTTCATCACCATCGACATCTGCGCCATCACCCGCACGACGCCACCCCCTCCCGTGCCGACGACGCCCTGCCCGCGGCTGGGCCCCGCGCTGTTCCGGTCGTGGTCACGACTGTCACGAGGGTCACGAGTACCGCACCTCCTGGCTGCGTCGGCGGATGACGGTCATCTCGTCGCGCTGGTTCCCCGTGGGCCCGAGGTAGTTGAACGCGTAGGAGAGCTGGGCGTAGCCACCCGCGAGGTGCGTCGGCTTGAGCAGGATGCGCGTGAGCGAGTTGTGGATGCCGCCGCGCAGCCCGGACGTCTCGGCGAGCGGGACGTCGATCGTGCGGTCGGTCGCGTGGTGCATGTAGACCGTGCCCTCGGGCATCCGGTGGCTGACCACCGCCCTCGCCACGACCACGCCGTTGCGGTTGTACGCCTCGATCCACTCGTTGTCCGCGACCCCGATCTTGGCGGCGTCGGCGGGCGACATCCAGACGTTCGGACCGCCGCGCGAGAGGGACAGCATGAAGAGGTTGTCCTGGTACTCGGAGTGGATCGACCACTTGTTGTGCGGGGTCAGGTACCGCACCGCGACCTCGGCGTGGCCGCCCGACGCGGGGTAGCCCGACGGCGAGGTGTCGCCCACCACGGGCGAGTCGCCGAAGAGGCGGTGCATGTCCAACGGTGGTCGGAAGATCGGCATGTGCTCACCGAGCTCGATCATCCAGTCGTGGTCGAGGTAGAGGTGCTGGCGGCCCGTCAGGGTGTGCCACGGCTTGAGCCGCTCCACGTTGACGACGAACGCCGAGTACCGGCGGCCCCCGTGCTCGGAGCCGGACCACTCGGGAGAGGTGATGACCGGCGTCGGGCGCGACTGCACGTCCGGGAACGTCACGCGCTTGCCCTGCTCGTCGAGGGCGAGGTCGGCCAGGCGCGTGCCCGTGCGCTGCTCGACGTGCTCGAACCCCTGCACCGCGAGCCGGCCGTTCGTCGTCCCCGACAGCGCGAGGATCATCTCGCACGCGTGCGTGTCCCGGTCCAGGCGCGGGCGACCCGCCGTCGGCCCGTCCTGGACGAGGCCGTTGCGCCGCCCCAGGTCGGCGACCTCGGGCGCGGGCGAGAAGTGCACGCCCTTGGTGACCATGCCCGCCTTCTCGGTGAGCGGCCCGAGCGATGCCATGCGTGCGGCGAACGCCGGGTAGTCGCGCTCGACGACCACGAGCTTCGGCATCGTCACGCCCGGCACGAGCTCGCGCTCCGTCACGGGCAGGCCCGAGTCGGTGAGCGCCCCGTGCGGGACGGCCATCTCGTCCGGGGTGTCGTGCGCGAGCGGCGCGGCGACGAGGTCCTCCCGGACGCCGAGGTGGGTCGTCGCGAGCTCGGACACCTTCCCGGCGATCGTGTGGAAGATGTCGAAGTCGGTGCGGGTCTGCCACGGGGGACTGATCGCCGGGTTGAACGAGTGCACGAACGGGTGCATGTCCGTCGACGACAGGTCGTGCTTCTCGTACCAGGTCGCTGCAGGCAGCACGACGTCGGAGAACAGCGTCGTCGACGTCATGCGGAAGTCGAGCGTCACGAGCAGGTCGAGCTTGCCCTGCGGCGCCTCGTCCCGCCACGTCATCGACCGCGGCCGACGCTCGGGGCCCGACTCCGCCGCGTTGACCGCGGCGTCCGTGCCGAGCAGGTGCTTGAGGAAGTACTCGTTGCCCTTGCCCGACGACCCGAGGATGTTCGCGCGCCACACCGTCACGACGCGCGGGAAGTTCGCCGGGTCGTCCGGGTCCTCGCACGCGAACCGCAGGGTCCCGGCCTTGAGCTCGTCGACCACGTGCTGCGCGGGTTCCTTGCCCGCCGCGCGCGCCTCGTCCACGAGGTCGAGCGGGTTGCGGTCGAACGTCGGGTAGCTCGGCATCCAGCCGCGCTGCGCCGACTCGACCAGCGTGTCCGCCGTCGTGCGGCCCGAGAACTGGCCCTGGGCGAGCGGCGACGCGAGGGCGTCCGCGGGCAGGCCGTCGTAGCGCCACTGGTCCGTCGCGAGGTACCAGAACGCGGTGCCGATCATCTGCCGCGGCGGCCGCGACCAGTCCAGGCCGCCCGCGTACTGCGCCCACCCGGTCACCGGGCGGCACTTCTCCTGCCCCACGTAGTGCGCCCAGCCGCCACCGTTCACGCCCTGGCACCCGGTGAGCGTCGTCAGCGCGAGCATCGCCCGGTAGATCGTGTCGGAGTGGAACCAGTGGTTGGTGCCTGCGCCCATGATGATCATCGAGCGGCCGCCCGAGTCCAGCGCGTTCTGGGCGAACTCGCGCCCGATCCGCTCGGCCGCTGCCGCGGGCACCCCGGTGAAACGCTCCTGCCAGGCGGGCGTCGCGGGCGACGCGTCGTCGTCGTAGCCCGCGGGCCACTCGCCGGGCAGGCCCAGCTCCGGGCGGTCCACGCCGTACTGCGCGAGCAGCAGGTCCAGCACCGTCGTGACGAGCCGACCGCCGACCCGCCGGGCCGGGACGCCGCGCGCGACGACGCCCGCGCCGCCCAGGTGCGCGCCCGCCTCGTCGCCCGGCGCCGGGTCGAGGTCGAACCGCGGCAGCGCGACGGCGACGGTCTCGTACGACCCGGAGCCCGCGCCGTCGTCGGTCTGCGCGGCCGTCGGGTTCCGGAAGAAGACGCCGTGCGGGTCGGCGACGGAGAGGAGGGGGTCGATGTCGCCGAGGTCGAGGTTCCAGCGGCCCGCGTCGGCCTCGCCGTAGCGGTGGCCGAGGCTGCCGTTCGGGACGCGCGGTGTCCCGTCGGCGTCGAGCACGACCGTCTTGAAGCGGGCGTTCGAGGAGGCGGCGTCGTCGTCGCCGGGGCGCCCGACGCCGTCGGGCAGGTCCGCCGCGGTGAGGAACTTCCCGGGCACGTACGCCGCGCCCGACCCCGAGCCGTCGTCGTGCTCGTCGAGGACGACGAGGTTCGGGAGGTCGGTGAAGCGCGCCGCGTACTCCGCGAACTGCGGGGTGCGGCGCTGCGCGTAGTGCTCGGTGAGGATGACGTGGCCCATGGCCTGGGCGAGGGCGCCGTCGGTGCCCGGGTGGGGCGCGAGCCACTCGTCGGCGAACTTGGTGTTGTCGGCGTAGTCGGGGGAGACGACGACGACCTTCTGGCCGCGGTAGCGGGCCTCGGTCATGAAGTGGGCGTCGGGCGTGCGGGTGACGGGGACGTTGGAGCCCCACATGATGCAGTAGGTGGAGTTCCACCAGTCGGCGGACTCGGGGACGTCGGTCTGGTCGCCGAAGACCTGGGGGGAGGCGACCGGGAGGTCGGCGTACCAGTCGTAGAACGACAGCATCGTGCCGCCGAGCATCTGCACGAACCGGGCGCCGACACCGTGGGAGACCATCGACATGGCGGGGATGGGGGAGAACCCGGCGACGCGGTCGGGGCCGTAGGTCTTGATGGTGTGCACGTGGGCGGCGGCGACGATCTCGGCCGCCTCGTCCCAGGTGGCGCGCACGAGGCCGCCCTTGCCGCGGGCGGACTTGTAGGCGCGGGCCGCGTCGGGGTCGGAGGTGACCTTTGCCCAGGCGAGCACCGGGTCGCCCCCGACGGTGCTCTTCGCGCGGCGGTACAGGTCGAGCAGGGTGCCGCGGACGTAGGGGTAGCGCACGCGGGTGGGGGAGTAGGTGTACCAGGAGAACGCGGCGCCGCGGGGGCAGCCGCGGGGTTCGTACTCGGGGGAGTCGGGGCCGACGGAGGGGTAGTCGGTCTGCTGGGTCTCCCAGGTGATGATGCCGTCCTTGACGTAGACCTTCCAGGAGCAGGACCCGGTGCAGTTCACGCCGTGGGTGGAGCGCACGACCTTGTCGTGGGACCAGCGGTCGCGGTAGAACACGTCGCCCTGGCGTCCGCCGGTCAGGAACACCTGCCGCAGGTCGTCCGACACCTTCCCCCGCCGCAGGTGCTTGCCGAGCCGCAGCAGCGCGTCCTCGACCGGGCCGTCCGACGTCGTCGTCATGCCGCGCTCCCGTCGCCGGCGGTCGCGGAGGGTCGCGCCGGGAGCGCCCGCGAGGGTCCGCGCACCGGCGACGCTGACGGCACGGACACGTACGACATACGAGCCTCCTGGGGCGAGCAGGGACGGCGGGGGTCGGTCCACAGCCACTATGCCCAGGACGGGCGGATCGCGCGCGCCGAGGGGACCCGCCCGGCGACCGGGCCGACGCAGGCCCACGGGTCGATACCGTGACGCCATGAGCGCACCCACCGGACGGCCCGCGGACGTGACCGTCGCCGTCGTCACCGTGTCCGACCGCTGCTCGCGGGGCGAGGCGGAGGACCGCTCGGGGCCGCTCCTCGCGGGGCTCCTCGGGGCGGCGGGCTGGGCCGTCGTCACGGACCTCGTGCCCGACGGCGTCGCCTCCGTGCGCGACGCCGTCGCCCGGGCCGTGGCCGGGGGAGCGCGCGTCGTGCTCACGACCGGGGGGACCGGCGTCGGGCCGCGCGACCTCACGCCCGAGGGGACCCGCGAGGTCCTGGCGCAGGAGGTCCCGGGCATCGCGGAGGAGCTGCGCCGGCGCGGCGCCGCCCACGTTCCGGCGGCCGTGCTGTCGCGCGGGCTCGCGGGGATCGCGTCAGGCCCGAGGGGCCGGGTGCTCGTCGTGAACCTGCCCGGGTCGACGGGCGGCGTGCGCGACGGCTGGGCCGTCCTCGAGACGCTCCTGCCGCACGTGCTCGCCCAGCTCGACGGCGGCGACCACTGACGCCGGGCGGTCAGCCGCCCGCGAAGGGCGGGAGCACGTCGACCGTCTCGTCGGGGCCGACCGGGGTGTCGTCGCTCGACGCTCGCACGCCGCCGACGAGCAGCGAGCAGCGGGGGAGCACGTCCGCCAGGGCGCCGTGCCGCGCGACGAGCGCCGCGTGCAGCTCGCCGACCGTCGCCGCGTCGACGCTCTCGGTCTCTGTGCCGGCGGCGTCGCGCGCGCCGGCGAAGTAGCGGACCGTCACCATCGGTCAGTCCTGCGTCTCCGCCGGCGCCGCCGTGCCCGGCAGCTCGGGCTCCGGCGTCCACGCGAGCGCGAGCTCGGCGGCGCGGTCGAGGACGTCCTGCACGGTGCGTCCGGAGCCGTCGTGCGCGGCGAGCCCCGCGACGTAGCCCGCGACGAACGTCGTGAGCGGGGCGGCGGGACGCTCGATGCCGTGCGCGGCGTCGCGCGCGAGGTCGAGGATCGCGCCGATGTCGACGACCTGCGGGTCCAGGTCGAGGTCCTGTGCGAGCGCGTCGACCCAGCGTTCCAGGTTCGTCATCGTGGCCTCCTGCGGTCCGTCGGGGTGTCGTCGGGCGCCGGTACCGCACCCGCGCCCAGGCGGCGGTCCTGCTCGCGGGCATCCTCCCACGTGTCCACGTCGGCGGTGGCGCCGTCGTCGTCGGGCACGGCGAGCGCGGGCAGACCGGCGAGCAGGCGGCGCACCGACGCACCGTGCACCGCGGGCAGGGCGGCGAGCGCGCCTTGGAGCGCCGCCCGCTCGTAGAGCCCCACGAGCCACTGGTCGCGCCCGCCGCGCACCGCGTGCACCGCCACCTCGTCCGTCCGGTGGCGCGCCGCGGCGAGCAGCGCGGGCACCGCCTCCGCGGCCCGGGGGACGTCGCACGCGAGGACGAGCACCCAGGCCGCGCCGCCGTCGTCGGGCCCGGGCAGGGCGGCCAGCCCGGCGGCGATGCCGGCGACAGGCCCTCCGAACGGCGGGTCCTCGCGCGTCAGGGCGTAGCGGGCGGGATCGGCGAGCTCGTCCGGCCCGACGACGACCGTCCGCCCCGCGCCCGCGGTCGCCGCGAGCGCGTGCTCCAGCAGCGGCCGACCTCCGACGACGACGCCGGGCTTGGGCGTCCCCAGCCGCTCCGCCCGACCCCCGGCCAGCACGACGGCGTCGAAACGGAGGGACGGGTCGGGGCGGGGGACCGTCACGGCTCGCGGTGCCAGTCGCCGGACTTGCCCCCGGTCTTGGCGACGAGCCGGACGTCCGTGAGCTCGACGGACTTGTCGAGCCCCTTGACCATGTCGACGACCGCGAGCCCGGCGACGGCGACGGCGGTGAGCGCCTCCATCTCGACGCCCGTGCGGTCGGCGGTGCGCACGGTCGCGGTGACGTCCACGCCGTGGTCGCCCACGACGAGGTCGACGACCGCGCCGTGCACCCCGATGACGTGCGCGAGCGGCAACAGCTCGGCCGTGCGCTTGGCGCCCGCGATGCCCGCGATCCGCGCGACGGCGAGCACGTCGCCCTTGGGGACGGTGCCGTCACGCAGCGCGGCGACGATCTGCGGGGAGCACCGCACGACCCCGGTCGCCGTCGCGGAGCGGACGGTGGGCTGCTTGGCGGTGACGTCGACCATGCGCGCGTGCCCGCGGTCGTCCAGGTGCGTGAAGCCGTGCGTGGAGCTCATGGCGCCACTCTCGCACGCGTGACCCGCCGGGCGGACGGGTCGGAGGACCCGCGCGTGCGACGGCGGCCCGCACCCGTGAGGATCGGAGCATGCGCAGCTCACTCCTCGACCATGCCGAGCGCTCCGTCGAGCCCGGCTCCTTCCAGCTCCAGAACGACCGCATGCTCAAGGTGGACCTCCGCGGCACGGGCGGGTTCTTCTTCGCGAAGCAGGGCTCGATGGTCGCCTACCAGGGCGACGTCGACTTCGCGTACGAGGGCAGCGGCGGTCTCGGCAAGATGTTCAAGAAGGCGTTCACGGGCGAGGGCATGTCCCTCATGAAGGTGTCCGGGAGCGGCGACGTCTTCCTCGCGCAGGAGGCGGACCAGGTGTTCGTGCTGCACCTGGAGGACGAGGGCGTGACCGTCAACGGTGCGAACGTGCTCGCGTTCGAGAGCTCGCTCACGTGGGACATCAACCGCGTCGAGGGCGCGTCGATGCTCAGCGGCGGGCTGTTCAACACGACGTTCACCGGGACCGGCGCGCTCGCCGTGACGGCGTTCGGCACGCCCGTCGTGCTCGACGTCGACGTCCCGACGTACGTCGACATGCAGGCCGCCGTGCTGTGGTCGACGTCGTTGCAGTCCTCGATCCGCAAGACGGCGAAGCTCGCTGCGGCGATCGGGCGCGGGTCGGGCGAGGCGTACCAGCTCGCGCTGTCGGGGCAGGGGATCGTCGTGGTGCAGGCCTCGGAGGGCCACCCGCCGCCCGCGCAGAAGTGACCCGGCGGTCAGTCCAGGAGCAGCACCCGGACGGCGTCGCCGGGCTCGACGCACGTGACGTCGGCACCGACGACGGCGAGCGCGTCGGCGTGCGCGAGCGCGCTCACGCGGTGCGAGCCGGAGCCCCGCGCCTCCGCGGGGTCGGCCCCCCGGTCGCGGTGCCGGCCCGCGGGGACGACCTGACCGCCGTCGGGCAGGGTGTGGTGCACGAGCACGAGCTGCTCGCGGCCGGCAGGCGACGACCAGCCCTCCGCGGCGACGCGCTCCACGAGCGCGCGGCCCGTGCCGGGGACGCCCCGCAGGCGGTCGAGGACGGGCCGCACGAACAGCTCGAACGAGACGAACGCGCTCACGGGGTTGCCGGGCAGCGCGAGCCAGGGGACGCCCCGCCACCGCGCGAGCCCCTGCGGCTTGCCGGGCTGCATCCCGACCGCGACGAGCCGCGCGTCGTCGACTGCGCCCTCCCACGCGGTCCCGGCGCGCGTCGCGGGGTCGAGGACCTCGCGCACGACGTCGAACGCGCCCGCGCTCACCCCGCCCGTGCTGACGAGCAGGTCGGGCGGGGCGCCGTCGAACGCGGCCAGCAGGTCGTCGAGCGCCGCGACGAGTGCCGCGGACGTGTCGCCCACCGCGCCGCGTCGCACGACGCGGGCCCCGGCCGCGCGCGCCGACGCGGCGAGCAGGACCGAGTTGGAGTCGGGGATCCGGCCCGGTCCGGGCGCGGTCCCCGGCGCGACGAGCTCGCTCCCCGTGGAGAGCACCGCGACGCGCGGCGCGCGGTGGACCCGCACGATCGCGTGCCCGGCGGACGCCGCGACGGACACGTGCCGCGGGGTGAGCACGACCCCCGCCTCGACGACCACGTCGCCACGGCGCACGTCCTCACCCCGCGCCCTCACGTTGCTGCGCGACGCGTCGTGGACCTCGACGGTCGCGGGGCCGTTCCCGGGATCCCCCGGCGTGAACCGCCCGGTCGACGTGCGCTCGACCGGGACGACGAGGTCGGCGCCGCGCGGCACGGGGGCCCCGGTCATGATCCGGACCGCCTCGCCGACCCCGAGGAAGACGTCGAGCCCCGGCGCCCCGGCCGCGACGTCGCCGACCACGCGCAGCGCGACGGGCGAGCCGGTCGTGGCCCCGGCCACGTCGACCGAACGCACCGCGTACCCGTCCATCGCGGAGGCGTCGAACGCGGGCGCGTCGAGCGTCGAGACGACGTCGGCGGCGAGGACCGCCCCGACGGCGTCCTCGAGCGGAACGTCGGTGGCTGGCGTCGGGCGGACGAGCGCGAGCGCGTCGTCGGCGTGCTGGGCGATCGTCCGGCGCGGCTCGCGGGTCATGCCCCGCACCGTAGCCGAGCCCGGGTGCCGTCCGCCGGTGGGTGGGCTAGGTTGGGGACCGGAGTCATGAAGCGGCCCGCAGCCCCCCGAACCTTGGGAGGACACCATGGCCTCGATCTCCGTGACCACCACCCCCAGCGCCGAGCAGACCGCGCCCGTACGCCCCGCAGCCCTCGCCGAGGTGCTCGCTGTGGGCACGCACCTCCTCGTGGGGCAGTACCGCGTCGAGCTCGGCACGGGGACGTGGTGGTGGTCGGACGAGGTGTACACGATGCACGGCTGGACGCCGGGCGACGTCGAGCCGAGCCTGGACGCCCTGCGCTCACGCAAGCACCCCGACGACCGCGCCCGCGTCGTCCGCGCCGCGACGGAGGCGATCCGCTCCGGCCGACCGTTCTCCTGCGCGCACCGCATCGTCGACGGGCACGGCAAGGCCCGGTCCGTCGTCGTGACGGGGCAGGGGCGCCGGGATGCCCGGGGCCGCGTCGTCGAGATCGCCGGGTACGTCGTCGACGTCAGCCCGGCCCACAAGGAGGCGCTCGAGCGCGAGTCCCAGCGCGCCGTGACGCGCGCGTTCGTCAGCCAGGCCGCCGTCGAGCAGGTCAAGGGCGTGCTCATGGCCGTGCACGGCGTGGACGACGTCGCGGCGAGCCAACTCCTCGCCGAGGCAGCCGGCGAGGCCGGCGTCCCGGTCCAGGAGACCGCCGCGCAGGTCATGCGGGCGTTGAGCAAGGCCGGCGGGGTGGGCCCGACGGCCGAGGCGACGCTCGCCGGGGCGTTCGCCGCCGTGCGCCCGGTCGCCCGGCCGCGTGCGCACGACGCCCAGCTCGCGCGCCGTCGCGAGCCGGCGCGCTCCTGACGCCCCCATGACCGGACCTCGAGAGGACGGAGGGACGAGATGACGGACGAGAAGGCCTTCCCGGCCCAGCAGCAGGAGCCGCCCGGCCTGACCGGGCCCATGGACCCCGCACCCGACCACGGCGAGGAGTCGTACCGCGGCAGCGGGCGGCTCGCGGGGCGCCGCGCGCTCGTCACCGGCGGCGACTCGGGCATCGGGCGCGCCGTCGCCATCGCGTTCGCGCGCGAGGGCGCCGACGTCGCGATCGGCTACCTGCCCGAGGAGCAGGAGGATGCCGAGGAGACCGGGCGCTGGGTCCGCGAGGCGGGACGCGCCTGCGCCCTCCTGCCCGGCGACCTGACCGACGAGGCGACGGCGCGTGCCCTGCCCGGGCGTGCCGTCGCGGAGCTCGGGGGGCTCGACGTGCTCGTCAACAACGCCGGGTTCCAGATGGCGCGCCGCGAGTCGATCGAGGACGTCACGACGGACGAGATCGACCGCGTCCTCAAGACGAACCTCTACGCGCTGCTCTGGGTCACGCAGTCGGCGCTCGAGCACCTGGGGGAGGGGGCGGCGATCGTCAACAACTCGTCGATCCAGGCCTTCCAGCCGTCGACGTCGCTGCTCGACTACGCGTCGACCAAGGCCGCGATCAACAACCTCACGGTGAACCTCGCGGCCGAGCTCGGACCGCGGGGCATCCGGGTCAACGCCGTCGCGCCGGGTCCCATCTGGACCCCGCTCCAGCCGGCGACCCAGCCCGAGGAGAAGATCGAGAAGTTCGGCCAGGACACGCCGCTGGGGCGGGCGGGACAGCCCGGCGAGGTCGCCCCGGCGTTCGTCTTCCTCGCCTCCCCGGCGGACGCGAGCTACGTCTCCGGCACCGTCCTCGGGGTGACGGGAGGAAAGCCCGTGTTCTAGGGCGATGAAGAGACCTCCCCGTGCGGGCCGCGGACGGATCGGCCGAGGGCCGCGACCCGCCCGGGAGGGTCGGAGGGTGGGCGTCCGCGCCCGCCCGGGGGCGGGTCCGCCGCGAGAGCGACGGTGCCCGTGGGACACCAGCCGCCACGCCCTGTGCGGGCGAGACGGCCACCGCCCCCGACCCGCCCGGGCGCCGTGCCCGGGCGGGGCCTCCGGCACGACCGCTGGGGCGGGCCGCGCACGACGCCGCGGCCGCCCCTCGGGATACCGGCCGCCGTGAGCGCGAACTACGCTGGGGCCGAGAGCCGTGAGGAGGCCGGGATGACGAGCATCGAGCAGAGCGTCGAGCAGGGCACGGTCGGGATGCCGGCGGGCCCCGGCGCCACCGTCCCCACGCCGCAGGCGGAGACCGTCGCCGGGGTGCCGGAGGTCGTGGGCGGTCCCGACGAGCAGAGCGTCGCCGGGCTCGTGGCGGACGCCGCGCGGGCGCTCGCCGACGAGCCGACCCTCCAGCAGACCCTCGACCGCGTCGTCGAGCTCGCCGTGTCGATGGTGGACGGGTGCGAGTCCGCGGGCATCTCGCTCGTCACGCGCGGGCGGATCGAGAGCCCCGCTGTCTCGGACCCCCTCGTGGCACGTGGCGACGCGCTCCAGTACGAGCTGCGCGAGGGGCCGTGCCTGGATGCCGTGCACGACCACGCGCTCGTCGAGTCGGGCGACATCGAGACCGACGCGCGGTGGCCGCTGTGGGCGCCCGCCGTCGCGCGCGAGCTCGGGGTCCGGTCGATGCTGTGCGTGCAGCTCTACACGTCGGAGAACGCGCACGGCGCGCTCAACATGTACTCGACGTCGCGCGAGGCGTTCGACGCCGACGCCCACCACCTCGCGGCCACGTTCGCGGCCGTCGCCGCGGCCGCGATCTCGGCCGCGCGGACCGAGGAACAGCTCCAGTCCGCCGTCCAGACCCGCACGCTCATCGGGCAGGCGCAGGGCATCGTCATGGAGCGCTACTCGCTCACGCCCGGGCGCGCGTTCGCGGTGCTGAGCCGCGTGTCCCAGGACGCGAACATCAAGCTCGTCGACATCGCGCGCCAGGTCGTGGAGACGCGCCGCATCCCCGGGGTCGGGGCGGACTGACGCGGGAGGTCGCGCCGGCGCTCCCCGCACCGTGCGGCCGGGCCGTCAGCGGGACGTGTGCTGCGGCTCGTCCTCGCCGCGGCCGTCCGTGCCCTCGAGGAGCCGGTCGATGCGTCGACGGGCCGCGTCGTCGACCACCCCGGTGCCCGCGACCGACCCGTCGACGACACCCGCGACCAACCGGCGCGCGAGCTCCCGCACGGGCACGTTGGCGTCGTTCGAGCGGCGGCGCAGCAGCTCGAACGCGTCGTCCGGTCCGATCGCGAACGCCGTCATGAGGACGCCCTTCGCCTGCTCGATCGCCGAGCGGGACGCGTCGGCCGCGCGGATCGACGCCGTCGCCTCGCGGCGGGCCGCCTCCTCGTGCGCGGTCGTCAGGTCCACGAAGTACCCCACGACCGCCGCCCACGGGGCCCCGCCGTCGAGGCGGCGGCCCTGCGCGGCCACGGCGAGCGTGCGAGTCCGGCCCGTCGCGTCCACGATGCGGTGCATGGACCCGAACGGCTCGCCGGTGCGCGCCGCCTGCGCGAGCTCGCTCGCGACGCGCTCGCGGTCCTCGGGGTGCTTGTGGGACAGGACGAGGGCCGTCGTCGGGACGACCTCGCCGGGCGCGAAGCCGTGCATCTCGTACACCTCGTCCGACCACCACCACGTGTCCGTGGCGACGTCGACGCGGAAGCGTCCGACCGGCTGGGGGTCACCCGGGCCGAGCGCGGCGAGGAGGTCGGCGAGAGCCGGAGGGACGACGTCGTCGGGCTCCGCGACGTCGGAGGGCAGGGCAGCGTCCATCGATGGGGGTCCCCGGAGATCGATCAGGACGGAGCCGATTCCTGACCCCAGCAGAGGAAGATTATCCCAGGGGCGGCGAGAGGGAGGACTCATGACCACGCAGGTCAGCGACGGACGTGACGAGTCGGCGGACGAACGGTCGGACCGCAACTGGGCGGAGCTGCTCCAGGAGCTGCGCGTCATGCAGATGGGCGTGCAGATCCTCACGGGGTTCCTGCTCACGCTGCCGTTCCAGCAGCGCTTCGCCGACCTCGACCCGTTCCAGACCGGGGTCTACCTCGCGCTGGTCGGGCTCGCCGTGCTGTCGACCGGGCTGTTCGTCACGCCCGTGAGCCTGCACCGCGCGCTGTTCCGCAAGCACCGCAAGACGGCGCTCGTCACGATGAGCGACCGCATCGCCCGCCTCGGCGTGCTCGTCCTCGCGTTCGTCGTCACCGGGACGGTCCTGCTCGTGGTCGACGTCGTCGTGAACCGCACCGCGGCGCTGTGGTCGAGCGGCTGCGCGCTCGTCCTGCTCGTCGGTCTCTGGTTCCTCCTCCCGCGTCTCGTCGCCCGGGGCCCGGCCTCTCCTCCCTCCAGCTGACCTCGGGAAGGTCAGGTCGAGGCGGCGGCGCGGGCCTGGACGCCGCGGCGGACGGGGCCGAGGGTGAACAGCAGGGTGAGCAGGGCGGTGAGGGCGAGGAGCGCGAAGCCGAGGCCGTAGGTGCCCTCGAGCTGGTAGACGGCGCCCATGAGCAGCGGCGGGATGAACCCGCCGAGGCCGCCGGCCGCGCCGACGAGGCCGGTGACGGCGCCGACCTTCTCGACCGGGGCAACCTTGGAGACGAGCGCGAACGTCGCGCCTGACGACGCGCCGAGAGCCGCGGCGAGGCCGAGGAACGCGACGGTCCCGACCGGCACGAGCGAAGGCTGGAACGCGACGACCGCGGCGAGCGCGGTCACGACGGCGAAGCACACGACGGAGACGGGCACGCCGCCGAACCGGTCGGACAGCGCCCCGCCCACGGGCCGCATGAGGACGGCGAGCACGACGAACCCGGCGGTGCGGGCGGCGGCGTCGGAGGCGGTGAGGTCGTACGCGTTGACGAGGAACGTGGGCAGGTAGACGGAGAACGCGACGAACCCGCCGAACCCGACGGCGTAGAGCCACGACAGCTGAAGGGTGGCGGGCAGGCGGAACGTCGCCCACGTACGGGACCAGAAGCCGCCGGCGGGGGCGGCCGCGCGGCCGGGCGGGACGCGCAGCAGGAGCCAGGACACGACGGCGAACACGGCGAGGACGGCGGCGACGAGGAGGAACGGCGCGGCGTCGCCCCACGCGTCGCGGATGCGCACGGTGGTGAACGCGGAGATCGCCGTGCCGCCCATGCCCATGCCGAAGATCCCGATCGCCGTACCGCGGCGGGCGGGCGGGTACCACGCGTTGACGAACGGGACGCCGACGGCGAAGGCCGTGCCGCCGAGCCCGAGGAAGAACCCGCCGACGAGCAGCGCGGCGAAGCTGTCCGCGACGAGCCCGACGAAGAGCACAGGCAGGATGGTCAGCGCGCTGACCAGGGGGAACATGATGCGGGCGCCGTACCGGTCGGTGAGAGCGCCCACGGGGATGCGCCCGAGGGACCCGACGACGACCGGGACGGCGACGAGGACGGACACCTGCACGTCCGTGAGGTCGTAGAGCTGCCCGTACGCCGCGCCCAGCGGGCTGATGAGCGCCCACGCCCAGAAGTTCACGGCGAACCCGATCGTCGCGAGGACGAGCATGAGGGTCGGGGAGGTGGACGGGGACGTCGTCGTCGGGGAGGGACCGGTGGTCCCGCTCGCGTCCTGCTGCGCCATGGCGACTCCTGGGAGGAGGTGCCCGTCGCCGGGCACGGGAGGTCGTTGCGTCGAGCGACTCCACGCTAACGACGCTCGTCGCGCCCCGCGCGGCGAACCACCCGTACCGTGGGGGCGTGCTCGACTGGCTCTTCGGGGGCGTGGCCCTGCTCAACGTGTACGCGCTCGCCCTCGTGGTGCTGCGCGCCCCGCTCTACCGCACGCCCCTGTACCGGCCGATGCTGCTCAACATCGGCCTCTCGATCGCGCCGGTGATCGTGCTGGGCCTCGTCGTGCTCGTCGACGCGGTGCTCATCGCGGGCGGTGCCCCGTCCTGGGCGGTCGTGACGTGCGCCGTCCTCGGGTTCGGCGTCTGGCTGCTGCTCCTGCCGAACGCGGGCTACCTCGTCACCGAGCTGAACTACAGCCACCGCCAGGAGGGCGAGGAGGTCCCGCTCTGGTACGACATCGTGGCCGTGCTGACGCTCGCGCTGTCCGGGGTGATGAACACCCTCGTCAACGTGTTCCTCGCGCAGGCGCTGCTCGCGATCGTGCTCTACCCGGACGACGACGCCCCGTTCCGCCGGCCCGTGTCGTGGTTCGTGGTGCTCGTCGTGCTGGCCCTGGTGTCGGTGGGCATCTACCTGGGCCGGTACGTGCGCTTCAACAGCTGGGACCTCGCCCACCCGGTCCAGTTCGTGCGCAAGCTCGTGCGCCACTTCCGGGGACGGGGCGCCGTGCTGGACGCGCTGCTCTTCGTACTCCTGCACACGCTCTTCTTCGCGGTCATGTACGCGATCGTCATGGGACCCGTCACGACGCTCCTGGTCCGCGGGGCCTGACGGGGACCCCGCCCGACCCGTAGGATGCGCGCCGTGACGTCGACCGCGCCGAGGGCCGCCCGCAGCGTCCCGCTGCTCCGCGCGGTCGTCGGGACGTGGCCGCGCCGCATCGCGCTGGCGGTCGTGCTCGGCCTCGTGGCGGGGACGGCGGCGGCCGGCGGGTTCGCGCAGCACGTCGCCGCCGAGGCGGGCCCGGCCCACGCCGCCGCGGGGGAGCCGGTCCCGACGGGACCGTTCGACCTCACGGTGCGGTCGTGGACCGTGACGGACACCGTGCAGGTCTCCGCGCTCGAGGACTCCGGCGCCGACGCGTGGCTGGTCGTGGTCGTGGGCGCGCTCGACACCGACCGGGAGCCGCGCCGTCTGGACCGCACCGCCGTGACGCTCCCGGACGAGCTGCCGGGCGGTCTGGCGCTCGCGGGCGACGCGGAGCCGGACCGCCCGGACCCGACGCTGCTCGTGCGCGACGCCTCGGTCTACCCCGTGCTCCAGCCGGGACTGCCGGAGGACGTCGCGCTCCTGTGGCCGGTGGCGGTCCCGGAGGGCGGCGCCACCTCCGCCGCACCCGACGAGCCGCTCACCGTCACCGTCCCGTCGTTCCGCTACCGGGACATGACGGTCGGCGGGGGGCGCCGGTGGGCGGAGACCGGGAGCGTGGTGCTCGTGGACGTCCCGGCCGGCGAGGTCCCGCCGGAGATCGTGGACCCGCCCGAGGACGAGGAGGCGTGGTGACCGAGCCCACCGTGGAGACGGCGACCACCACGGCGACCGCCGGCGAGCCGGCCGCGACGGCCGGTGCGCCCGCCGCGGCCGTGCGCCCGCGCCGTGCCGACGTCGTCGTGACCGTCGTCCTGCTCGTCCTCGCCGTGGGCGTCGGGGCCGCCGTGGCGCGCGTCGACACGTGGTGGCCCACGCTCACGGCGACGACGACGCGCGGCGGCGTCGGCGAGGTCGTCACCGCCGGCCCGCTGCGCGTGCGCGTCGACGACGTGCGCACCGGCACGGTGCTCGAGGACGGGTTCGACACGCTGACGACCGACGGCGCCTGGGTCGCCGTCGACCTCGCGGTGTCCGGCACGACGCGAGAGGCCGGCATCGAGGTGCTCGAGCTGCGTGACGCCGAGGGCCGCGACCACGCGGCGTCCCACCGGGTGAGCAGCTCGATGATGAGCACGTTCGTGGACCCGGACGTGCCCGAGGCCGGGACGGTCGTCGTCGAGGTGCCCGCTCGGGCGCTCGAGGGGGACGTCGTGCTGCGTGTCCTCACGGAGCACGACGACGCGGACATCGACCGCCCCCAGGCGGTCGCCGAGGTCGACCTCGGTCGTCTCGAGCGGCCCGCGGCGGACACCGTCGTCGAGGTGCTGCCCCCCGCGCTCGTCCCTGGGGGGTGGGACGGATGAGCGGGAGGTCTGGCGGGGGACCGGGCGTGGGATGGTGGCGTGCGAACCGGTGGTGGCTGGTCGTGCTGGCGGGCGCGCTCGCGGCCCTCGCCACGCTCACCTGGCGTTCCGACGCGGTGCAGGGGTGGTGGGCGTCGGAGCCGCACCGCGCCCATTCGACCGACGCCGAGGGCTGGGCGCAGGTCGGCGACGTCCGGGCCCGCCTCGCCGGTCTGGAGCGGGTCGACTGGCTCGACGACGGGTACGGGGACCGCATCGAGGCTCCCGAGGGCTACACGCTCTGGGCCGCGGACGTGTCGCTGCGGTCGGACGCGCCCGACGCCCCGGCGAGCGAGGAGGAGACGTACTCGGCGTGCGAGGTCGTGCTGCTCGACACGGCCGGGCGCGAGTTCGCGGCGGGGGCGTCGGCGCTCCCGGGGATGCCGTTCCCCGAGGCCCCGGTGTGCACGGGCGCCGTCTCCAGCCGCAGCGCGCAGTACTTCCTCACGCCCGACGACGCCGTGCCCGCCGAGGTGCGTCTCGTCGAGCCGGAGCTGCTCCCCGCCTACTGGTCGTTGCCGGTCCTCGACGTCGCCTGACGACGCCGCGTGCGCAGCGCCGACGGCAGGCCGAGGCTCGCGAGGAGCGCGTCCGCGGCGGCGGCGAGGAGCACGGTCGTGAGCACCTGCACGACGACCGTCGCGACGATCTCGAGCGGGCCGACGAGCGCGCGCCAGGCGACGATCCCGGGTTGGCCGACGACGGCCTGCGCGGCCGTGTAGACGACCTGCTCACCGAGCGTGAGGAGCGCGAACGCGACGCAGAAGAGCAGCACGGCGCTCCACCGGCTGCGCCAGAGCATGCCGAGCGCACCCACGAGCCCGCCGAACCGACGGCCGGGGTCGAGCATGAGCTCCCAGGCCTTGCGCGCACCGCTCTCGCCGAGCGTCCGGTTGAACCGGTCGACGACGCGCGTCGCGCGACCCGTGGGCTCGTCGCCGCCCTGCGTCGCGTGCGCCGGGTCGACGACGTCGATCGCCTCGACGCCGTAGACGATCGTGCCGAGGGTGAGCCACGCGAGCGGCACGACGAGGCCGGTGACGACACCCGCGAGGAGGAGTGACGTCGTTGGGCCCAGGGCGTCGACGAGCGGCTTGAGCACGTCCACGCGCGCGACGACGCCGTCCCACCAGGTCGTGGTCTCGACGACGACCACGCGCGACGTCCACCACTCGCGCACGCGCCCGACGACGGCGGTGACGGTGAACGCGCCGACGACGATCCACACGACCTCGCAGTACCCTGCCGCGATGCGGACGGCGGCGGAGCGCGCGCTGCGCTGCGTGTCGCCGCCCGCCGCGGAGACTCCGCGGTCGACGCGCTTGGCGAGGCGCTCGAGCAGCGTCCGGGCGAGCAGGGCACCCGCGACGACGAGCACGACGGTGAGCCCGAACCCCTCGGGGATGGGGCTCGCCGTCTCGATCCCGGACCCGGCCGCGAACGCGTGGTCGAGCGCCGCGGAGTCGATGTAGGACTGCCAGTCGGACGACAGGCCGCCGTAGAACTCGTAGATGACGAGGTAGGGGACGAGGACCGACGCGATCGAGCCGAGGAGCGCCCGCACCTCGAGCCGGTCGCGCGCGGTCCGCGGCTCGCGGCGCAGGACGTGCAGCATGACGACGATCCCGACGACCGTCGCGAGCGGCGAGAAGCACAGCACGAGCAAACCGAGCACGCCCGACGTCGGCGCGACGGCGAGCGCGGCGCGCAGCGCGAGCTCGTGCATGACCTCCGCGAGGAGCGCGACCGCGACGAGCGCGGGCCAGTGCCGGGTGAGCAGCCTGCCCGCGTCGGCGAGCACGCGCACGCCGGCACGCAGCACGGAGTCCGAGGGGACCGTCGTCGCGACCGCAGGGTTCGCCGGTGGGGCCGTCACGCGCGCCAGGGTACCGGTGCGTCACCGAACCCGGGGTCGTTCCCCACGTCATGGGGATCGTGAGGAACGCCCCCGGGTTCGAGGGTGGTCTACGACGCGCGCGACGCGAGGCGGGCGACGACGCGCTTGGCCTCCTTGCCGGCGAACCGGCGCGCGAGGACGCCGACGCCCGCGGCGACGGCGGCGAAGGTGACGGCCGAGACGATGCCGACCTCCTCGTCGTCGAGGTCCTTCGGGGCGTCGTGACCGGTGACCTTCGCCCAGATGAACGTGACCAGCTTCTGCGCGGCCCAGCCCGCGGCGAAGGTGAGGGCGACGGTCCCGACCTTCACGGCCAGGGTCTGCTCGGTCTCGTTCGTGTCGGCCACGAGGGTCCTCCGTGAGTCGGGGCGCCGGTCGGCGCGGGCGTGCTCCCACCGTAGTGCGAACCGCCAGCACCCGCGCCGCCCGGCGCGCGCACGCGACGCGTCACCGCGCGTCGCGAGATGCGAGAAGCGGCCCCTCGGACGCCGCAGCGGAGGGCCACTTCTCGCATCTCGTCACCGCACTCCGGGCATCACTCCTGGCTCACCGCGTCGAGCACGGGGAGCCGGGCCGCCCGGGCCGCGGGCCAGACCGCCGCCACGACCCCGACGACGGCCGCGAGCGCGAGCATCGCGCCGAGGTGCGCCCACGGCACGGCGAGGGTCGTGAAGCCCTCGTCCGCGAGCACCGAGGGAAGCGCGGAGGCGAGACCCGTCCCCACGACCAGCCCGACGGCCGTCCCGAAGACCGCGACGAGCACGGACTCGATGACGATCGTCGTGGCGAGCTGGGCGCGCCCCAGCCCGACGGCGCGCAGGAGACCGATCTCGCGCGTCCGCTCGACGACGGACAGGGCCAGCGTGTTGACGATCCCGAGGACCGCGACGAGCACGGACAGGCCGAGCAGCGCGTAGACGATCGCGAGGATCGACTCGACCTGGGCCGCGACCTCCCCGGCGAACTCGTCGGCGTCGAGCACGCTCGCCACGACGTACGGCGCGACGGCGTCCGTCACCCCCTCCCGGACGGCCGCGAGGTCGGCGCCCGGCTCGACGTCGAGGAACAGCATCTCGGGGGTGGTCGCGCCCACCGCGGAGGCGACGTCCGGCGGCAGGAGCATGTCGACGGAGAACGCGTGGGAGTCGATCACCGCGCCGATGCGGACGTCGCGGGCCGGGAGGTCCGCCCGCGTGCGGTCGGCGATCGTCACGACGTCGCCGAGCGCCCAGCCGTGCTCGTCGAGCGCGTCCTCCATGACGGCGGCCTCCCCGCGGGCGTACGCGGCCAGGTCGCCCTCGACCGCCGTCGTGCGGACCGAGCGGCCGAAGCCCTCGGCGGGGAACCCGACCACGAGCTGCGGCTCGTCGTCGACGACGACCTGCCCGTACGTCGTCAGGTCGGCGGACGCGACACCGGGCACGGCGCGGACGTCGGCCGCGACGCCCTCCGGGAGGTACGGGGTCGCGGACCGGACGACGAGGTCGGCGGCCGTCTCCTCGTCGACGATGCCGGTCACGGACTCGCGCGCCGAGAGCGCGAGGACCGACGTCGTCGACACGAGCGCCATGCCGACGACGAGCGCCCCGGCGGTCGCGGCCGTGCGGCGCGGCTGGCGCGTGACGTTGCCGCGCGCGAGCCCGCCGAGGGGTCGGACCAGCGCGACGAACGGCGCGGCGAGGACGCCCAGCACGGGGCCGACCGCGAGCGGGGAGAGCAGCAGCACGCCCGCGATCACCCCGACCGCGCCGAGGCCGAGGAGCGGTGCCCCGCCGCTCCCGACCGCCGCGGCGCCCACCACCAGCCCGGTGCCGGCGAGCAGGGTCAGCGTCCCCGCGACCACCCGAGCGACGCCCGGACCGGCGGGGCGTACGACGTCGGCCCGCATGGCCTCGACGGGCCGGACGAGCGCCGCGTGCCGCGCGGGCAGCGCCGCCGCGACGACGGACACCACGACCCCGACGACGAGCGGGACCACGATCCCGGCCGTCGTCACGGGCAGCGACCCGGCGAGCTCCATGCCCACCGCGCCGAGCCCGGCCCGCGCGAGCTCGGCGAGCCCGAACCCGGCCGCGACGCCCAGCACCGCCCCGACCACCCCGACGACCGCGGCCTGTCCCAGCACCGAGGCGAACACCTGGGCCGGCGACGCCCCGACGGCGCGCAGCAGCGCGAGCTCGCGCGTCCGGCGGCGCACGTGCATCGCGAACGTGTTGGTGATGATGAACGTGCCGACGAACAGCGCGAGCGCGGCGAAGACGAGCAGGAACGTCGAGACGAAGCCGAGCTGGTCGGCGATCGCGCTGCTCGTCTCGTCACGCAGGTCGGCACCCGTCACGGCCTCGGCGCCGTCCGGGAGCGCCGTCGCGACGGCGTCGCGCAGCGCCTCGGGCGAGACGCCGTCGGCGGCGTACAGGGCGATCGACGGCACCATGCCGTCCGGCGCGTACGTCGCGGCCGCGGTCGTCGCGTCGAGCAGGACGATGGTCGCGCCCGCCATCGGCGCGGACAGCGAGAGCTCGCCCACCACGCGCACCGGACGCACCTCGTCCCCGAGCACGACGTCGGTCGTGTCGCCCACAGCGAGCCCCGACGCCTCGAGCGTCGCGGACTCGAGCGCGACCTCGGCGGCACTCTCCGGTGCGCGGCCGTCGACGACGCGCGGCCCGGGGTCGCGCGGGTCGTAGCCGACCGCCATGCTCGGAGCCTGCGTGCTCAGCACCGCGGTGCCGTCGGCGCCCACGAGGACGGCAGGACCGCTCACCTCGGCGAGCGCGAGGTCGACGTCGTCGCGCGCGTCGAGCGTCTCGGCCAGGTCTGCCGGGACGAGGCTGCGGGCCCCACCGAGCTGAGCGGACGACGACTCGAGCGCGGACCCCGCGGCGGTCGCACCGCGCACGTACGCGTCGGCCTGGATCGACGACGCGACGATGCCGTCGAACGTCGACGCGAGCATCGCGCGCAGCGCGAACGTGCCGGTGACGAACGCGACGCCGATCGTCACCGCGAGCACCGACAGGACGAGCTGGGCGCCGTGCGCGCGCACGCCGCGCAGCGCGATCCGGCCCATCATCGGACGGCCGCCGGTGCGTGCGCAGGTTCGGCGGCGTGCGCGCCCGCGGGCGCCACCGGCGTGAGGGCGCCGAGCGTGTCGAGGACGGCCTGCGTCGTCGGGTCGCGCAGCTCGGTGACGAGGCGACCGTCGGCGAGGAACAGGACGCGGTGCGCGTACGACGCCGCCGTGGGGTCGTGCGTGACCATCGCGACCGACTGGCCGAGGTCGTCCACCGAGGCGCGCAGGAAGCCGAGCACCTCCGCGGCGGCGCGCGAGTCGAGGTTGCCCGTCGGCTCGTCCGCGAACACGACCGCCGGCCGGGACACGAGCGCCCGCGCGCACGCCACGCGTTGCTGCTGCCCGCCCGAGAGCTCCGCCGGGCGGTGCCCGAGCCGCGGGCGCAGCCCCACGGCGTCGACCACGCGGTCGAACCACTCGCGGTCCACCGGCCGGCGCGCGATGGCCAGCGGGAGCACGATGTTCTCCTCCGCGGTGAGCGTCGGGACGAGGTTGAACGACTGGAAGACGAACCCGATGCGTGTGCGTCGGAGCCGCGTCAGGCGCCGCTCGCTCATCGCCGACACCGTCTCGCCGTCCACGACGACGGTGCCCGCCGTGGGGGAGTCGAGTCCGGCGAGGCAGTGCATGAGGGTCGACTTTCCCGACCCGGACGGGCCCATGATCGCGGTCAGCCGCCCCCGCTCGAGGTCGACGTCGACGCCGTCGAGCGCGCGGACCGTCGCCTCGCCGCGCCCGTAGGTCTTCTCGAGGCCCCGTGCGGTCGCGATCACGGGATGCTCCGGCGTGGTTCCGGAGACTCCTGCGGCTCCCGTGGCGTGCTCCGCGGACGCGGCGACGGTCGTCGTCGTACGCGTCGTCCCAGGTCTGCTGCTCATCGGTCCTTCACCCTCCTGCGTCGTCGGCCGGGGACCCCGGTCCGGTCGTCACGACCCTCCCGCGGGCGCGCGCCCGCGGGCATCGGGGACCGGCCCGGACCCTTCCCTGGTCGCCGCCGGGCCGCTCTCAGGGTTCTCTCAGGGGGATTCCCGAGGGGCGGCCCGGTGTAGGCTCGACGTGAACGACAGGGGAGCTCCTGGAGGAGCTGAGAGTGCGGACCACCGCAGACCCTCGAACCTGATCCGGTTAGCACCGGTGGAGGAAGTCGGGATCTCGATCACCTGCTCGTGCGGTCGCCCGCGCTCGCCGGAGCACGGGTCGCACGGGTCGGTGGACCCCTCCTGAACGTCCTGGGAGGACACATGCAGCGCACGACCGCCCGCACCCGCCGGGCCCGGTCCCTCGCCACCGGCGCGGGGACGACCCTTGCCCTCCTCGCGCTCGCCGCGTGCAGCGGCGGCGACGACGGCGCGGGAGGCGACGACGCGTCGTCGGGCACGGGTGGGACCGTCACCCTCGTGACCCACGACTCCTTCGCCGTGAGCGACGAGGTGCTCGCCGCGTTCGAGGAGGAGAGCGGGCTCACCGTCGAGCAGGTCGCGCCCGGCGACGGCGGCGCGCTCGTCAACCAGCTCATCCTCACGAAGGACTCACCGCTCGGCGACGTCGTGTTCGGGATCGACAACACGTTCGCGTCGCGCGCGATCGACGAGGGCGTGCTCGACCCGTACACGCCGGACGGCCTCTCCGACTCCGCGGCGCAGTACGCGGTGGGCGACGGAGGTGAGCTCACTCCGGTCGACCTCGGCGACGTGTGCGTCAACGTCGACCACACGTGGTTCGCCGACGCGGGGATCCCCGAGCCCGTGACGCTCGAGGACCTCGCGAAGCCCGAGTACGAGGACCTGCTCGTCGTGACGAACCCTGCGACGTCGTCGCCCGGGCTCGCATTCCTCCTCGCGACCGTCGGCGCGTTCGGCGAGGACGGGTGGGAGGACTACTGGGCCGACCTCCGCGCCAACGGCGTCAAGGTCGTGGACGGGTGGTCGGACGCGTACTACGTCGACTTCTCCGGCTCCGAGGGCGCCGGGCCGCGCCCGCTCGTGCTGTCGTACTCGACGTCGCCCGCGTTCACGCTCACCGAGGACGGCTCCGCGTCCACGACCGGCGCGCTGCTCGACACGTGCTTCCGCCAGGTCGAGTACGCGGGCGTGCTCGCGAACGCGAAGAACCCCGAGGGCGCGCAGCAGCTCGTCGACTTCCTCGTGAGCGAGGCGTTCCAGTCGGACGTGCCCGGCCAGATGTACATGTACCCCGCCGACGACGCCGTCGCGCTGCCCGACGGCTGGGCCGAGTTCGCGCCGCTCGCCGACGAGCCCTTCGAGGTCGCGCCCGCCGACGTCTCGGCGCACCGCGACGAGTGGATCAAGGCATGGACGGCGACGGTCGTCGACTGACGCCCGGTCCACGAGCGACCACGGCTCTACCTCGCGAGGTAGAGCTGTGGTCGCGCGAGGTAGAGCCGTGGTGAGGGGCCGGGCGGTCCGGCGGGGTGGCGTCGGGCGCGCGGTGCTGTGGGGTCTGGCGGCGGCGGTGCCGCTGGTGTTTCTCGGGGTGTTCTTCGCGTGGCCGGTCCTCACGCTCGTGGCGCGCGGGTTCGTCGGGGACGACGGCGGCCTCGACCTGTCGGGGTTCGCGGAGGTGTTCTCCCAGCCGCGGACGTGGCGCATCCTCGGGCTGACGCTGTGGCAGGCGGTGCTCGGCACGGTGTTCTCCGTGCTGCTCGGCGTGCCCGGCGCGTACGTGCTGTACCGGTGCCGGTTCCCGGGGCGACGGGTCGTGCGCGCGCTCGTCACCGTGCCGTTCGTGCTCCCGACCGTCGTCGTCGGCGTCGCGTTCCGGTCGCTGCTCGTGCAGGGCGGCCCGCTCGGGTTCCTGGGGCTCGACGAGACGTTCGCGGCGATCGTCGTCGCGCTCGTGTTCTTCAACTACTCCGTGGTGGTGCGCACGGTCGGCGGGCTGTGGGAGCACCTCGACCCGCGCGCCGAGCAGGCCGCCCGGGCGCTCGGCGCGACGCCGTGGCGCGCGTTCCGCACCGTGACGCTCCCGGCGCTGACGCCGGCCATCGCGAGCGCCGCGTCGATCGTCTTCCTCTTCTGCGCGACGGCGTTCGGCGTCGTGCTCGTCCTCGGCGGCATCCGCTACGGGACGATCGAGACGGAGATCTGGATCCAGACCACGCAGTTCCTCGACCTGCGCACCGCCGCCGTGCTGTCGGTCGTGCAGCTCGTGGTGGTCGCGGCGGCGCTCACCGTCGCGAACCGCACGCGGGCCCGGCGCGAGCGCGCCCTGAACCTGTCGTCCTCGGCGTCGTCCGCGCACCCGCTGCGCCTGTGGCGCGACGGCCGTCCGACGGGCGACCTCGGGCCTGCCGCGCTCACCGCGGCCGTGGTCGTCGTGCTCGTCGGACTGCCGCTCGGCACGCTCGTCGTGCGCTCGTTCCGCGTGCCCGGGGGCGGCTGGGGGCTCGACAACTACGCGAACCTCGGCACGACGGGCGGCCGCAACGCGCTGTCCGTCACGGTGTGGGAGGCGGCGGGCAACTCGCTGCGGACGGCGGCGCTCGCGACCGTGCTCGCCGTCGTGATCGGCGGGCTCGTCGCGCTCGTCGTGTCCCGGCGGCCGCGGTCGCGCGGCGGGCGGCGCGCGATCTCCGTGCTCGACTCCGTCTTCATGCTGCCGCTCGGGGTCTCCGCCGTGACGGTCGGCTTCGGCTTCCTCATCACGCTCGACCGTCCGCTCGGCCTCGACGTCGACCTGCGCACGTCCGGCCTCCTCGTGCCGATCGCGCAGGCGGTCGTCGCGATCCCGCTCGTCGTGCGGACGGTCCTGCCGACCCTGCGCGCGATCGACCCGCGCCTGCGCGAGGCCGCCGCGACCCTCGGCGCCGCGCCCGGGCGCGTGTTCCGCACGGTCGACGGCCCGATCGCCGCCCGCTCGCTCGGTCTCGCGGTCGGGTTCGCGTTCGCCGTCTCGCTCGGGGAGTTCGGCGCGACGTCGTTCCTCGCGCGTCCGGACAGCGCGACCCTGCCCGTCGTGATCTTCCGGCTCATCGGGCGTCCCGGGGCCGAGAACTACGGCATGGCGCTCGCGGCGAGCGTCGTGCTCGCGCTGCTCACCGCGACCGTCATGCTGCTCGCCGAGCGGTTGCGCGGCGACCGACCCGGAGGAGAGTTCTGATGGTGCAGACCGACCCCGCCCCGGCGCGCTCGGACGCGCCGGAGGCGCCGCGCCCCGACGCCGCGCCCGCCCCACTGCCCGGCCCCGTGCCCGGGGAGAGCGCCGGGCTCGCGGTGCGCGACGTCGTCGTGCGCTACGGCGCGGGGACGCGGACGGACCCCGGCACGACGGCGGTCGCGGGCGTCTCGCTCGCCGTCGCGACCGGCGAGGTGCTCGCCCTGCTCGGACCGAGCGGGTGCGGCAAGTCGAGCCTGCTGCGCGCGGTCGCGGGGCTCGAACCCGTCGCGGCAGGCTCCGTGGCGTGGGACGGGCGCGACCTCACGGGCGTCCCCGTGCACCGGCGCGGGTTCGGGCTGATGTTCCAGGAGGGCCAGCTCTTCCCGCACCGCGACGTCGCGGGGAACGTCGCCTACGGGATCGCGGGCATGCCTCGCGCCGAGCGCGACGCGCGCGTGACCGAGCTCCTCGACGTCGTCGGTCTCGCCGGGTACGCGCGCCGCGCCGTCGCGACGCTCAGCGGGGGAGAGCGGCAGCGGGTTGCCCTGGCGCGGTCGCTCGCGCCGCGCCCCCGGCTGCTGCTGCTCGACGAGCCGCTCTCCGCGCTCGACCGCGGGCTGCGCGAGCGCCTCGCGCTCGACCTGCGCGAGGCGCTGCGCGCCACCGGGACGACGGCCGTCTTCGTCACCCACGACCACGACGAGGCGTTCACCGTCGCCGACCGCGTCGCCGTCATGGACGCCGGCCGGCTCCTCCAGGTCGCGCCGCCCGAGGACCTCTGGCGCGCCCCGGCGTCGCGACGCGTGGCGGAGTTCCTCGGCTACCAGGCGTTCGTCCCGCGTGGCGCCGGGACCGTGCTCGCGGTCGGCCCGCGCGGGCTGCGGCTCGTGACCGCGGGCGCCCCGTCGTCGGGCGACACGTGGGCCGCGACCGTCGTCGGCAGCGTGTTCCGGCGGGGCGCGGTCGAGACCACGGTCGACGTCGTCCTCCCCGGCGCCGACCACGGCGCACCGGCCCGCCTGGTGGCGCTCGCGGGCGGCGGCGGTGCAGGGGGAGTCGACGAGGGGCCCGAGCCCGGTGCCCGGGTGCACGTCGCGCCCGATCCGGCGGGCTGCGCCGTCGTCCCGGCCTGATACCTCCGGACCGGCGCTCGCGGTCGTGCGACGCGCGAGAGAGCCGGAGCCGACCTAGCGTCGAGGGATGAGCGACGACGTGACGGCGGGGACGCATCCCCCGGAGAAGACCGGCGGCAAGGCCGCGAAGATCCTCTACCGCCCCGTGGGGCTCGCCAGCTCGATCGTGGGTGGGCTGGTCGCGGGGCAGGTGTTCAAGCAGGTCTACAAGCGCGTGACACCGGGGCACCGGACCGACGCGCCCAAGCCGCTCGAGTCCGAGTACCGGCTCCGCGAGATCCTCGTCGCGGCGCTGATCCAGGGCGCGATCTTCGCCGCGGTGAAGGCGCTCATCGACCGCGGTGGCGCCCGGGCGTTCGAGCGCTGGACGGGGGAGTGGCCCGGCGACTGACGGTCAGTCCAGTCCGGCGGCGTGGACGAGCAGCGCGACCTGCGTCCGGTTCTCCAGGCCGAGCTTGAGCAGCACGTTCGACACGTGCGCCTTGACCGTCGGGACGCTGAGGAACAGGGCGGCGGCGATCTCGGCGTTCGCCGCGCCGCGACCGAGCTCGACGGCGACGTCCCGCTCGCGGCCGGTGAGCGCGCCGAGCGCCGCCCGGGCGCGGTCGCGCTCGCCGCCCGCGTCGGCGACCGACGCCATGAGGCGCCGCGCGATCTCCGGCGACAGCACCGGCTCACCCGCGGCCGCGACGAGGACCGCCGTCACGATCCGCTCGGGCGGCATGTCCTTGAGCAGGTAGCCGGACGCCCCGGCGTGCAGCGCGCCGACGACCTCCTCGTCGCTGTCGAACGTCGTGAGCACGACGACGGCCGGCGCGTCCGCCCGCGACCGCACCCGCCGCGTGGCCTCGATCCCGTCGACCCGCGGCATCCGCAGGTCCATGAGCACGACGTCGGTCGGGTGCGCGTCGAGCACGGCCGTGACCGCGGCCCCGTCCGCGGCCTCGCCGACCACCTCGATGCCGTGGGCGCCGTCGAGCATGAGGCGTAGCCCGGCGCGGACGAGCGCGTCGTCGTCGACGATCACGAGCCGGGTCCGCGGCGGGTCGCGCGGGTCCCCTCCGGCGTCGTGCCGATCGCTCGCACGCACGCCGTCCCCGCGGCCACCCTGGTCGGTCACGCGTCCCACGGTAGCCGGACGTCGAGGACGAACCCCTCGTCCCGCGCCCCGGCGTCGAGGGTCCCGCCGAGCAGGTCGACGCGCTCGCGCAGCCCGACGAGCCCGGTCCCGGTCCCCTTGCCGGAAGCCACTCCCAGGGCGCCCCCGACCGCGACGAGGCGCGGACCGCCGTCGGACACCGTGACGCGCACCTGGCCCGCCCGGGCTTCGACCCGCAGGACGACGGGGCTGCCCGGCGCATGCCGACGGGCGTTCGTCAGTCCCTCCTGCGCGACGCGGAACGCCGCGACCTCGACCGCCCGTGGCACGTCCGCCGAGCCCGCCCGCTCGTACGCGACGTCGCCGCCCGCCTCGCGCGCCTCGGCCACGAGGCGGTCGACGTCGTCGAGCGTCGGCTGGGGTGCAGGGGCGCCCTCGGCGTCGTCGGGGTCGGCGCGCAGCACCCGCACGACGTCACGCAGGTCGCCGAGCGCGGAGCTCACCCCGGCCCGGACGAGGCCCGCGGCACGGGCGAGCTGCGCCGGGTCGGCGTCGGGGCGGTACTCGAGCGCGCCGGCCGTCGCGGCGAGTAGCGAGAGCCGGTGGGCGAGGGTGTCGTGCATCTCGCGGGCGATCCGGGTGCGCTCCGCGACCCGCGCCTCCGCGACGCGGCGCTCCTGCTCGCGCTCGGCGCGCCGGGCGCGGTCGCGCAGCGACCACATCAGCTGGGCCCGCGCCTGCCAGTACATGCCCCAGCCGAGCAGGGCGGCGTGCACGGCGAGGTCGCACAGGAGCCACCAGCCGAGCGGCAGCGCCTGCGGCCGCCACAGCGCCTGCAGGGCGTGGCCCAGGAACCCGGCGACCGCGACCGGGACCGCCGTGCGCGCCGGGTACCAGCGCGTGACCTGGAGGGTCGCGACCGTCGAGGCGGGGGTCGCCGCACCGGAGTACGCGGCGAGCGACGCGAGCATCAGCGCGCCGAGCACGGGGGCGTTGCGCGGGGTCCGCGACCACAGGAGCGGGAGGACCGCGAGCGCCAGCACCGCGACGGCGACGTCGATCGCGGGCTGCGCGCCGGGGTCGTCCTGGCCGACGACCCCGGCCGTCGCGAGCACGGTGAGCGCCGCGACAGCGAGCCACGCGACGGCGAACGTCCACCAGGGGACGAGCGGGCGGTTCCCGTCACGGCGGGCGGCGGCCGTCGCGAGGACGGGGCGTCCGACGAGCGGGGGGCAGTCGGTCGGTGTGGTCATGCTCCGGACGCTAGGGGGCGGCGTCGCGGGCGACCACCGACCAAGGTCGGGGGTCGCGGTCCGGGGGGAGGGTCGGGGACCGACGGCGGTCGGGTCGGCCGTCGCCCTCCGGCCGGTGCGGCCGACGACGTGTCGCGGCGAACGTCGGGGACGTCGGCACCTCGCCGGCCGCGACCCCGGTCGCGAGAGCACGCGGCACCGTCGCGTGACGAAGGAGGACTCTCATGCCCACGACGCCGACCACCTCGAACGGGATCTCCGACGGCACTTCGCACGGAACCTCGAACGTCCCCCGCCACCCCGCCTCGTCGGCGTCCGCCGCCCCGGGCGCGCGGCGGCCCGGGACCGAGGTCGTCCCGGCCCGACGGCGCATCCCGCACTGGTCCGTCCCGCTCGTCGCGGCGGTGGTCGCCGCCGTGGTGCTGCTCGTCGGGACGGCGCTCGGCGTCGACCCGGAGGTGCGTACCGCGACCGGCACCCAGACCGTGGGCGTCCTCGCGGCGGTCGTCACGGCGCTCGTCGTCGGGTACGCGGCGTGGGGCGTGCGCACCCTGCTCGGCCGGATGTCGGCCCGTCGGCCCCGCCGGGGCGAGCTCGCGTGGCTCGTGACGTGCGGCGTCGTGCTGCTCGTCTCGCTCCTCGGCCCCCTCGGTGCGGTGACGCCCGGAGCGGTCGCGCTCCTCGCCGTCGAGCACCTCACGGTCGGCCTGACCCTCGCGCTGGGCCTCCGCCGCTGACCGCGCGCGAGGTCGTGCTCGGCGGGACGATGAGTTCGTGCGGGAGCCACGGTCTGCCCCGTCGTCTCGCATCCCGACCGGAAGGCCACACCCATGACCGCGACGCTCGTGTCCACCCTGTTCCTCTCGCTCGACGGCGTCGCCGAGGTCGACCCGGAGTGGCACTTTCCCTACTTCGACGACAACATGGCGGCCGCCGTCGACGAGGACTACCAGGACGTCGACGCGCTCCTCCTCGGGCGGGTCACGTACGACAGCTTCGCCGGCGCGTGGCCCGAGCGGGAGACCGCCGGGGGCGAGGACGCGTCGTTCGCGGCGCGGCTCGGCGACATGCGCAAGATCGTCGCGACGCGCGGCGACCAGGAGCTCGGGTGGCGGCACGTCGAGCGGGTCGACGGCGACCTCGTCGAGGCCGTGCGCGCGCTCAAGGAGGAGCCCGGCCTGGGCAAGGTGCTCGTCGCCGGGTCGATCTCGGTGGTGCGCCAGCTCCTCGCCGCCGGGCTGCTCGACGAGCTGCGGCTGCTCGTCCACCCCGTCGCGGCGCGCACGGGCGAGCGGCTCTTCGACGAGGGCGAGCCGTACTACCCGCTCACGCTCCTGCGGTCCGAGACCTACCCGACCGGGGTCGTGCGCCTGGTCTACGCGCCGGCCGAGCCGCCGGCGGAGGTCACCTACGACGACGTCGCGGACAAGGTGCCGTCCGGCGACGCCTGACGCGCGACCGCCACCACGGCGACGTCGTCCTCGCGACCGGGGTCGTCGAACGCCGCGACGAGGCGCTCGCACATGGCCGCGGGATCGAGACCCGCGTTCTGGCCGGCCACCCGCACCAGGCGGTCGAGCGCGTCGACGAGCGACCCGCCCCGGCGCTCGACGAGCCCGTCGGTCACGAGCACGAGGAGGTCGCCGGTCTCCAGGACCTCGTGGTGGGCGCTGCGCTCGTCAGGGCTCGGCACGCCGAGGATGCGAGAGCCCGACTTCGCGCGGACGACCGTCCCGTCGGCGCGCACGACGAGCGCGGGCAGGTGCCCGGCGTCCGTGAGCTCCAGGGCGCCCGTCGCCGGGTCGAGCACGCACACGCAGACCGTCGCGAACTCCGTGTGGTCGTCGCGCAGCGC
Source organism: Cellulosimicrobium sp. NPDC057862 (assembly GCF_042797035.1). NCBI lineage: Bacteria > Bacillati > Actinomycetota > Actinomycetes > Micrococcales > Promicromonosporaceae > Cellulosimicrobium > Cellulosimicrobium sp. NPDC057862. Next base: position 77,362 of record NZ_JBHVMH010000001.1, on the reverse strand, counting down.
CGCGTTGAGGAGGTCCAGCGCGGAGGCCGCGTCGTGGCCCTCGCGCAGGTAGGCGCGCAGCGTCATGCGCACCTCCGCCATCACGGTCGCGGCGCGCAGGGAGTGGCCCTGCACGTCGCCGATGACGACGGCCACCCGCCCGTCCGGGAGGTCGAACGCGTCGTAGAAGTCGCCGCCGACGTCGAGGCGTGCGTCCGACGCCTCGTACCGCGCGGCGACCTCGACGCCGCCCCGCACGTGCAGGTCGGCCGGGAGGAGCGCGCGCTGGAGCGCGAGCGCGATGCGGTGCTCCTCGGTGAACGTGCGGAGGTTCGCCAGGGCGACCGTCGCCGCCTCCGCGAAGCGCGCGGCGGCCTCGCGCTCCTCGTCGGACAGCGGCTCGTCGCCGACCTCGATGCCGAGCCCGCCGACGAGCGCGCCCGTGGCGTCGACGAGCCAGAAGGTGAACCACGCCGACGGGCCGACCCCGGCCTCGGCGAGGAGCGGCCGCCACGGGGCGGGCACCTCGTCGGGACCGAACACGGCGGACGTCGCCCCGGTCGGCGGCAGGACCGCCGTCGGGCCACGGCCGCGCACGAGCGCGGCACCCTCCGTGGAGCACACCGAGCGCAGCACCACGCCGGCCTCGGCGACGACCATCGAGACGACCGCCCGGCCGAGGACCGCGCACGCACCGCGCGCCGCATGGTCGGCCACGGCCTCCGGCGACCGGGCCTCGTGGAGCGGGACGAGCGCGTCGGTGAGCGCCTCGAGCCGCCGGGCCGTTCGGCCCGCGCCCCGCTGGGCGTCGACGCGCCGGCACAGGGCGCTGATGGTTGCCAGGAACTCGTCGCGGTCGAGCGGCTCCGGCAGGTAGGCGTCCGCCCCGCCCTCGAGGCCGGCGGTGCGCGCCGCCGCGTCGACGTCCGTCGCCGACACGTGCAGGACCGGCACGTGGGCCGTCGCGGGGTCCGCCTTGAGCCGGCTGCACACCTCGCGGCCCGGGATGTCCGGGAGGTTGACGTCGAGGACGACCGCGTCGACGTGCGCCGCCGCCTGGGCCAGCGCCTCGCTCCCCGTCGCGGCCTCGACGACGTCGAACCCGGCGCGGCGGAGCCAGCTCGCCATGACGTAGCGGTGCGCGTGCGTGTCGTCGACCACGAGCACGGTGCGTTCGGCGCTCATCGCGCGCTCACCTCCCGGCGCAGGGTCGCGACGAGGCGGTCGCGGTCGATGCCCGACTTCGCGAGGAACGGGGCGTCGCCGATCCCCGCGGGGGCGGGCGCGCTCGACATGAGCACCGTCGCCGTCGCGGGGTAGAGGCCCTGGATCGTCGACCGGAGGGCCACCCCGTCCGTCCCCGGGAGGCACACGTCGAGGAGCGCCACGTCGGCCGCGCCGTCGTGCAGGAGCGCCAGGGCGTGCGACGCGTCGTGCGCGACGCTGACCCGCGCCGCGTCGTCGCGGAGCATCGAGGAGACGACCGAGGCGTAGGCCCGGTCGTCGTCGACGACGAGCACGTGCCCGAGGTCGTGGTCCGCCTCCTCGGGCTCGGGCCGCGGGTCCGACGGGACCGACTCGTCGACGGACAGCGACGGGAGCCGGAGCGTGAACACGCTCCCCTCCCCGGGGCGTGACGTCGCGACGAGCGCCCCGCCGAGCGCCTCGGAGGTCCGGCGCGCGTAGGGCAGGCCGAGGCCGGTGCCCCGCACGGTCGGCTGGAGACGGTTGGGGACCTGGACGAACTCCTCGAACACGGCGTCGAGCTGGTCCGCCGGGATGCCGAGGCCGGTGTCGTGGACGTCGAACCGCACGACCTCCCCGTCGGCCTCCGCACGGAGCACGACCTCGCCGTGGTCCGTGAACTTCACGGCGTTCGTGAGCAGGTTGCGCAGCACGCGGGACAGGAGCCGGCGGTCGGTCACGAGCGTGAGGCCGGGCTCGGCGACCGTGCGCAGCGCGACGCCGGGGCGCACCACGGGGAGGGTCGTGCCGCGCAGCTCGTCGAGCAGCTCCGCGACGTCCACCCGGCCCGGCGCGACGTCCTCGTGCCCGGCCTCGGCGCGTGCGAGGTCGAGCAGCTCGTCGACGAGGGTGAGGAGCGTCGCGGCGCTCTCCCGGAGGAAGCCCACCTGCTGGGTCTGCTCGCCGTCGAGGTGGGAGTCGGAGAGCAGGGAGGTCAGCCCCAGGATCGAGTTCACGGGCGAGCGGAGCTCGTGGCTCACGTTGCGCAGGAAGCGCGTCTTCGCCTCGTTCGCCGCGGCGAGCTCGCGCCCCCGCTCGTCGAGCTCGGCGTAGAGCGCGACGACGCCGGTGTTGGTCTCCTCGAGCTCGGAGGAGAGCTGGTCGTACATCGCGAGGACGCCGCGGTTCGTCTCCTCCAGCTCGACGTTGAGGCGCCGCTGCTCCTCCTGCTGGCGGGTGAGCTCGTCGAGGGTGCGGACCAGCTCCGCGTTCTGGACGCGCAGCTCGTCGACCGCGTCGGCCACGTGCGCGGCCGCGGTGGACCTCCGCACGGCCGCGAGCGTCGCCTCGTCGGTGCGTGCGGTCGCGGGGAGCGCCTTGGTGAGCAGGACGCGCGTCCCGGTCGGGTCGACCTCGAGGCCGCGCACGAGCCGGCGGGCAGCGGGGACGCCGCCGTCGCTCGAGTCGCCCTCGACGAGGAACGGCGTGCCCGCGACGATCTCGGCACGCAGGGTCGCCTGGGGGAGCCCGGGCAGGACCCCGACGACGACGTCGGCGGTGCCGGAGGCGACGGCGGACCGGCCGATCTCGGACAGCGCGGTCGCGACGCGCACCTGGTCCTGCGTGTCCAGGCCGAGCTGTCGGCAGATCTCCCGGCCCGCCCGCCGCAGCGCGATGACGTCGGAGTCGGAGCGGAGCTGGGTGACGAGCAGCGTCGTGCTCATGCCGCCTCCCGGCCGATCGGGAGCACCGCCACGCACGAGTCGTCCCGCCGCACCGCGTGGTCGCGCAGGACGACGCCCGCGACGACGAGCGGCGAGCGGGCCGCGAGTCCCGGGTAGTCGGCGAGCGACCACCGGTCGGTGAGCCCGTCGCTGTGCAGCACGACGACGTCCCCGGCCTCGACCGGGTACGTCGTCTCGCGCAGCGGCCGTCCCCGGGTGCCGGCGATGCCGGGATAGCTGACGAGCCCGCGCGTCCGCCCGCCGTGCACGGTGCCGGCGATGTTGCCCAGGCCCGCGTACCGCAGCACCCCGCCGCCGGCCGCCTGGGCGACGGCGACGGCCGCGCCGCGCGTGCCGCCGAGCGCCGCGTGCACGCGCTCGAGGAGCGCGACCGGGGACCCGGCCGGCGCGTCGAGGAACGCGCGCACGGCGGCGCCCGACGCGGCGGCGGCGAGCGGGCCGTGCCCCAGGCCGTCGGCGACGAGGAGGCTCGCGACGCCGTCGTCGTGGCGCACCGCGAGCGCGTCGCCGCACACCGCCTGGCCGGTCATCGGCCGGGTGATGCCCGTCGGCTCCCGGAGCCCGGCCACCGTCCCGTGCGCGGCGAACGTCGCCGCGATGACCGTCCCGCGACCCGGGGAGGTCCACGCGTCCCACGACGACGCGAGCCGCGGCAGCGTGCCGAGGCCGATGCCGAGCGTGCCGCGGCTCGAGACGCCGTCTCGCATGGCGGCGCCGATGTCCCGCATGCCCGGGCCGGAGTCCACCGCGAGCACCTCGAGCGCGGTGTCGTCGCCGGTGCGTCGCACGCGGACGAGCATCGAGCCCGACCCGGCGTGCCGGCACTGGTTGGTCGCGAGCTCCGAGACCACGAGCCCGATCTCGGCGGCCCGGTCGTCGTCGAGACCGAGGCTCCGGGCCACGGTGCTCGCGCCCCGCCGCACGCTCCCGACCGCCGACGGGTGGTCCACGGTGTACCAGGTGCCGTCCTCGACGATGCTGCGGCGTTCGTCGGGACGGGCGGGGACGGTGCTCATCGGGACCAGGTGGCGATCTCGACGCGGGTGCCCGCACCCGGCGCCGTGTCGATCGCGAAGTGCTGGACGAGCCGACGCGAGCCCGACAGGCCCAGGCCGAGCCCGCTCCCGCTGGTCCAGCCGTCCGTGAGCGCGAGGTCGAGGTCCGGGATGCCCGGCCCCTCGTCCGAGAAGACGGCGCGCACGCCGGTCCGCGGACCCTCGGTGACGAGCTCGACCTCGGCCTCGCCGCCCCCGCCGTAGACGAGCGTGTTGCGCGCGAGCTCGCTGGCCGCGGTGACGAGCTTGGTCTGGTCGACGAGCGACAGGCGTGCCTGCTGCGCGAGCGTCCGGACGAGCTGGCGGACCCGGACGACGTCGGAGTCCGTGCGCACGGGCACGCGCTCGGCCGTCGCGGCCGGCGGTGTCGTGGTCGTCATCTCTCCTCGCGCTCGGCGGCCGCGAGGAGCACGTCCTCGGCGGACCGCACCTCGGGCGCGAGGAGCGCGAGGCCGCGCTCGACGTCGAGGGCCGTGCGGACGTCGCCGAGCGACAGCCCGAGCTCGACCATGGTGATCGCGACGGCGGGGCGCATCCCGACGACGACGGTCGTCGCGTCGAGCACGTGGGAGATCCCCGCGACCGACGCGAGCATGCGGCCGATGAAGGAGTCGACGATCTCCAGCCCGGAGATGTCGATGATCACGCCGCGCGCCCCGGTGTCCGTGATCCGCTGGGCGAGGTCCTCCTGGAGCCGCAGGGCGGTGTCGTCCTGGAGGTCGACCTGGATCGAGACGAGGAGCGTGGAGCCGATCTTGAGGATGGGGACGGCGTCGGTCATGCCGGGAGCCCGGTGCGCCGGGTGTCGCGGCCCGCGCGCAGCGCGTCCACGAGCGCGTCCGCGAGGGTCGCGCGCGTGCGGATGTCGCCGAACTCGATGCCGAGCGCGACGATCGTCTGGGCGATCTGCGGACGGATGCCGCTGATCGTGCACTCGGCGCCCATGAGGCGCGCCGCGACGACCGTCTTGAGCAGGTGCTGCGCGACCTGGGTGTCCACCGCGGGGACGCCGGTGATGTCGATGATCGCGTGCTCGCTGCCCGTGTCGACGAGCGTGTTGAGCAGCTTCTCCATGACGACCTGGGTGCGCGCCGAGTCGAGCGTGCCGACCAGCGGCACCGCGACGATGCCCTCCCAGAGCTTCACGACAGGGGTCGAGAGCTCGAGGAGCTGCTCGGCCTGCTCGGAGATGATCGCCTCGCGAGCGGCGGCGAACGTCTCGAACGTGAAGAGCCCGAGCTGGTCGACCAGGCGCAGGAGCGGGGTGACGTCGGTGTCGGCGTCCGTCGCGGCGGCGAGCCGGTACAGGCCCTCCTTGAGCGCGAACACGCCGATCGCCGTCTCGCGCGGGGTGAACCCGAGGCGGGCGCGCGCCGAGGAGACGTCGGCGAGGATGCCGCGGAGCTGGTCGAACGCGGGGTCGGACAGGGAGATGCCGCCCGACCGGAGTCCGTCGAGGAGCGTGTCGAGGATCTCGCCCTGCTCCCGCTCGAGCTCGCCGCGCGACGTGCGGCCGTGCAGCTCGTGCGCGGCGGCCTCGAGCCAGGCGCTGCGCACGTCGTCGGCGTGCTCCGTCAGGATGCGGGCAAGGGTCTCGGGTGTGGCGGCGTCGGCCATCGGTGTCCTTCCGGGGTTGAACGACGCCGAACGGGCTCGCGGCTGTCGCGCCGTCAGTGTACGCAGGGCGCGCGCGCACGCAGCCTGGGCAGGGTCCCGACGCCGACCCAGGTGCAAGGCGCCGCACCGCCGCGACGTCGGGCGCGGCGCCCGGGGAGTGCCGCGAGGCCCGAGCATCGGCGAGCACGACCCTGCGCGCCCGCGAGAACGCCCTGGGTGTCGTCATCCGACGGATGACGACACCCAGGGCGTCGGCGCAGGACCGGTGGTCAGCTGCGCAGGTCGAGGTAGCGGTCGATGAGGGCGGCGGTGGACGGGTCCTGCGCGGCGAGGGCGTCCTCGTCGCCCGCCACGGCGGGCGCGATCTCGAGCGCGAGCTTCTTGCCGAGCTCGACGCCCCACTGGTCGAAGCTGTCGATGCCCCACACGACGCCCTGCACGAACGTGATGTGCTCGTAGAGCGCGATGAGCTGGCCCAGCACCGACGGCGTGAGCGCGGGCGCGAGGATCGACGTCGTCGGGCGGTTGCCCGGGAACGTCCGCGCGGACACCAGTGCCTCGGCCGTGCCCTCGGCGCGGACCTCGTCGGCGGTCTTGCCGAACGCGAGCGCCTTGGTCTGGGCGAAGAAGTTCGCGAGGAACAGCCCGTGGACGTCCGCGCCGGGCTGGACCGCGCCGCCGTCGCCGACGTCGTCGGTGAGCGGGTGCGCGGGGTTCGCGACGGCGATGAAGTCCGCCGGGATGAGGCGCGTGCCCTGGTGGATGAGCTGGTAGAACGCGTGCTGGCCGTTGGTGCCGGGCTCGCCCCAGAAGATCTCGCCGGTCTCCGTCGTCACGGGCGAGCCGTCCCAGCGCACGCGCTTGCCGTTGGACTCCATCGTGAGCTGCTGCAGGTAGGCGGGGAAGCGGTGCAGGTACTGCGCGTACGGGAGCACCGCGTGCGTGTGCGCGTCGAGGAAGTTCACGTACCAGACGTTGAGCAGGCCCATGAGGACAGGCACGTTGCGCTCGAACGGCGTGCGGCGCACGTGCTCGTCGATCGCGTGGAACCCGGCGAGCAGCTCGGCGAAGCGGTCGGGGCCGATCGCGATGGCGAGCGACGTCCCGATCGCCGAGTCCACGGAGTAGCGCCCGCCGACCCAGTCCCAGAACCCGAACGCGTTCGCCGGGTCGATGCCGAACGCCGCGACCTTGTCCAGCGCGGTCGACACCGCGACGAAGTGCTGCGCGACGGCGGCCTGCCGGGACTCGTCGGTGTCCTCCAGCGCGCCCACCGCCGCGAGCTCCGTCCACAGCCAGTCACGCGCGAGACGCGCGTTCGTCAGGGTCTCGAGCGTGCCGAACGTCTTGGACGCGACGATGAACAGCGTCGTGCGCGGGTCGAGGCCCGCCGTCTTCTCCGCGACGTCCGTCGGGTCGATGTTCGAGACGAACCGGACCTCGATGTCCTGGTGCTTGTAGGGCAGCAGCGCCTCGTACGCCATGACCGGGCCGAGGTCGGAGCCGCCGATGCCGATGTTCACGACCGTGCGCACGCGCTCGCCCGTGACGCCTGTCCACTCGCCCGAGCGGACCTTGTCCGCGAACGCGTAGACCTTGGCGAGCTCCCCGTGCACGTCCGCGTCCACGTCCTGGCCGTCGACCACGAGGTGCTCGTCGGCGCCCAGCGGGGTCGGGCGGCGCAGCGCCGTGTGCAGGACGGCGCGGTCCTCGGTGACGTTGATGTGCTCGCCCGTGAACATCGCCTCCAGCCGGTCGTCGAGGTGCACCTCCTCGGCGAGGCGCACGAGCAGCTCGAGCGTCTCGTCCGTGACGAGGTTCTTCGACAGGTCGACCGTGAGGTCGGCGGCCTGGTGGGTGAGGCGGCGGGCGCGGTCCGGGTCGGCCGCGAACCAGGTGCGCAGGTCCGGCTCCACGGTGTCGCGGTGCACGGTCAGCGCGGTCCAGGACGGCGTGGTGGTGGGGTCGATCGGCGGCGGCACGGGCTGCGAGGTCATGACCACCAAACTACTGACCGACGTCGTCGCCCGCCCACCCCGACCGTCCCGCGGTCGATGGTCCGGTGGCCTCACGAACGGCCGCCGTCGGTCCCTGGACCTCGGCCCCGGGGCGAGCGTGGGCGGTCCGCGCGACGATGGTCGGCGTGCGCCGCGGGGCGCGCACCGGACGGCGACGGCGCCGCCGGGCCACCGACGCAACACCGGAGGAGGGGACCATGGCCGAGGTCGTGCTGTTCCACCACGTGCAGGGACTGACCGAGGGCGTGCGGACGATCGCCGAGACGCTGCGGGGCGCGGGGAACGTCGTGCACACGCCGGACCTGTTCGAGGGGCGCACGTTCGCGACCCTCGACGAGGGCATGGCGCACGTGCAGGAGCTGGGCTTCGGCACCGTCCTGGAGCGCGGGCAGGCCGTCGCCGACGGCTACGAGGCGGGCGTCGTCTACGCAGGGATCTCGCTCGGCGTGCTGCCCGCGCAGATGCTCGCCCAGACGCGCGCCGGTGCGAAGGGCGCGGTGCTGCTCGAGGCGTGCGTTCCCGTCTCGGAGTTCGGCGAGGCCTGGCCCGACGCCGTCCCCGTGCAGGTGCACGGCATGGACGCCGACCCGTCGTTCGCGGGCGAGGGCGATCTCGACGCCGCGCGCGAGCTCGTGGACTCCACACCCGACGCCGAGCTGTTCGTCTACCCCGGCGACCGGCACCTGTTCACCGACCCGAGCCTGCCGTCGTACGAGCCGGAGGCCGCCGCGCTCGTCACCGAGCGGGTGATCCGCTTCCTCGACGGCATCCGCTGAGCGGCCGACGTCGCGGCGGCCTCCGGGTCAGGAGGTCGCGCCGGGCTGCACGGGCTCTTCGCCCGGTGCCGCGTCGAGCACGAGCTGCCACTCGGCGTCGACGCTCGCCGGCGCGAAGCCGAGCGCGACGTTGATCGCGAGCATGTGCGCGTTCTCCTGCGCGTTCCACGTGTGCACCCGGCGCGACGACGGCCGCGCCCGTGCGAGCTCGTCGAGCACGGCGAGCTTGACGAGCATCCCGAGGCTGCGGCCGCGGTGCTCGCGGAGCACGAGCGTGTCGTACTGGAAGACGACCTCGGGCCGGTCCAGCGGGTACGAGACCATCGAGAACGCCGCGAGCGTGCCCGACGACGTGTCCTCCGCCGCGGCGATGACGTACCCCTGACCGCGGTCGAGGATCTCCCGGGACGTCGTCCGGACGCGCTCGGCGTCCCACGGGTCCTCCTCGAGGTCGAGGCCACCGTTGGGGGCGTCGGTGCTCATGCGCGTCTCGAGCACCGCGAACTGGTCGATCCACTCCTCGGGGACCTCGTCCGTCCACACGTGCACGCGGTAGCCGTCGGACCGCGCCGTCGCCGCCGTGCGCAGCGGGTCGAGCACCTCGGGCGCGACCGGGAGGTCGAGCACCGAGTGGCGCATCACCTGCTCGAGCGTGAACCCGCGACGCAGCGCGAACGTCGTCCCGTCGTCGTGCGCCGGGACGCGGCCGCTGCCCGTCGGCGCCTCCAGCGCGCCCGGCCCCGGTGGCGGCTCGGGCGCGAACGAGGAGTCGGACTGGATGACGCGCCGCCCCTCCGCGCGTGCGACCTCCAGGGCCGCGTCCCACAGCGCGGAGCCGACGCCGCGGCGTCGGTGCGCGGGGTCCACACCCACGTAGACGACCGCCACGTGCGTGTTGCCCTGCTGCGGGAGCCCCACCATCGACCGTCCGACGACGTCCTCGGGCCGGGGCGTCGTACCCTGCGGCGCGTCGTCGAGCACCGCGACCCAGCGCAGCACGCGCCGGTAACCAGGGCTCGCCACCGTGCCCGCGACGGTCGCCGCGTCCAGGGCGAGGTCCGTGTGGCCGTAGATCGCGCGGTCGATCGCGTCGCCCACCCGGACCGTGCCGTCGACGGCCCACGCATCCGGCGCGTCGAGGCTCCCCGGGACGGGCTCGATGCGCACGCGCACGTCGCGCGGGGTGGTGGTGGTCGGTCCTGCGTGCGGTGCGGTCACTCGCCGTCCTCCGGGGTCGTCCTGCGCTGCCACGCGGCCCACACGCCCGCGGGCCGGAACCCGAGGGCGACGTTGATCGCGAGCATGTGGTCGTTCTCCTGCGCGTTCCAGGTGTGGACGCGCCGGGTCGTGGGGCGCTCACGGGCGAGCGCGTCGAGGTTGGTCACCTTGACGAGCATCCCGAGGCGGCGCCCGCGGTGCTCGCGGAGCACGAGGGTGTCCTCCTGGAACGCGAAGTCGTCGTGCTCGTGCGGGTACAGGAAGACCGTGAACGCGGCGAGCGTGCCGGTCGGCACGTGCTCCGCGGCGCTCAGGAGGAAGCCGTTCCGCTTCTCGGCCTGCTCGCCGACCCAGGTGCGCACGCGGCGCGCGTCCCACGGGTCCTCGCCGTACTCGACACCGCCTGTCGGCGGGTCGGTGCTCATGCGGGTGAAGAGCACGGCCACCTGGTCGAGCCAGACGTCGGGGACCTCGTCGGTCCAGGTGTGCACCCGGTAGTCGGCACCGGCGTGCTCCCGGGCGTCGTCGCGGTGCGCGCCGAGGGCCGCGGAGGCCACCGGGAGGTCGAGCACGGAGTGGCGTTCGACCTGCTCCAGGGCGTACCCGCGCGCGCTGAGGAAGCGCGGGCCGGGGGCTTCGGCGGGGACGCGGCCGGCGCCGGTCGTGGCGGCGAGCGCGCCCGGGCCCGGCGGAGGTTCCTCGCCGTGCGAGGTGTTCGAGAGGAGCACGGTGCGCCCGGCGTCCGCGCCGAGACGTTCGGCGAGCGCGAGGAGGGGAGTCCCGATGCCGCGCCGGCGCTCGGACGGGCGGACGAGCACGAAGGCCTCGCTGAGGCGCTCGTTGCTCGTGGTGGGGTGGAGCACGAACAGGTGCGCGACGACGTCGGGCACCGTGGGCGGGACGCCCTCGGCGATCAGAGCGCGGGCGGCCGCGGAGCGCACGACGACGAAGCGGCGCTTGGCCGCGTACTCCTGGTGGTCCATGCCCGAGAGCACGTCCCGGGGCCGGAGCGCGAGGTCGTCGTAGCCATGGACCTCGAGCTCGTGCTCACGCTCGAGGTCCGCGACGGCGCGGTACGCCCATGCGTCGGGGTCGTCGAGCGACGCGGGGTGCGGGGCCTCGACGAGCGTGTACCCCTGCGGGAGGGACACCTCGGGGGCGGTGCGGGCGACGCTGCTCATGCGTCCAGCGTTCCCGCGCCGGCGCAGGATGTCCACGCCTTTTGGGACGACGACGGCCCGGGCTCCCGCGGGAGCCCGGGCCGGGTGCGCCGTCGGTCGCGGCGGTCGTCGGTGCCCTACTTGCGCGCCGAGCGGCCCGCGATCGCGCCCCAGATGAGCAGGACGAGCAGCGAGCCGACGAAGGCCCAGAACCACGTCGTGAGCGAGAAGAACTCGTCGTTCGCGTCGGCGCCGAACAGCGCGCCCCCGATCCACCCACCGAGGAGGGCTCCCAGCACCCCGACGATCAACGTGACGATCCAGCCCCCCGCTGCCTTGCCCGGCAGGACGGCGCGTGCGATGGCGCCCATGATGAGGCCGATGAGGATCCACCCGATGAAGCCCATCCCTGTCTCCGTTCTCTGGGGGACGAAACAGCGATACGGGGCAACTGCCCCGTATGCCTGACCTCACCGTGGCACGAGGCGTCGAGGCTCGCACGCCGGGTGCCGCGCCCGGGGTGGTTACGCTCGGGGGGTGGCGACGACCGAGGCGACGAGCGCGCGCGTCGACAGCTGGCTCTGGGCGGTCCGGATGTTCAAGAGCCGCTCGCAGGCGACCGCGGCGGTCAAGGCCGGGCACGTAAGGGTCAACGGCGAGCGCGCGAAGCCGGCGACGAGCGTCAAGGTCGGTGACCGCGTCGTCGTCCGCGGCGGCCCGGCCGAACGGATCCTCGTCGTCGAGAAGGTGCTGGTGAAGCGCGTCTCCGCGCCGCTCGCCGCGCAGGCCGTGATCGACCAGAGCCCACCTCCGCCGCCCAAGGAGCTCACCGTCCGGGTCGCCGTCCGCGAGCGCGGCGCCGGCCGCCCGACGAAGCGCGAGCGCCGCGACCTCGACCGCCTCCGGGGCCGCGGCTGACGCACGTGCGGCCGGGAGACGCACGTGGAGGTGCGTCTCCCGGCCGCGGGTGCAGCGTCCGGTGCGAGGTGTCAGGTCAGCAGGCGCCGAGGTCCTTCCAGACGCCCCACTGGCCGCTCTGGGCGGGGTTCTCGCCCGTCGTCCACCACTTGGCCTGGTAGTTGCGGCCGTCGTGCGAGACGTTCGCGCCGCCGACGTACACCCCGCCCGCGGTCCACGCCGGCGCCGTGCAGTTGCCGGGCTCGGGGTCCGTGGGCTCGGGGTCCGGGTCGCCTGGGTCCGTGCCGCCGGCGCCGATCTTCAGGTCGACGCAGTTGTAGAACGCGTTCACCGTGTTCGACACGTTCCAGCGCGCGAGGATCGTGTGGTTGCCCTCGGGCAGGCCGGTCAGCGTGTGGGAGATGTTGCTCGGGGGCTGCGCTCCGCCCTGGTTGAACGTCTTGAAGAGCACGCCGTCGACGAAGTACTCCCACGTGCTCGTGTTGTGCGCCGCGGTGAGGTTCCACTGGAACGTCACCGACGTGCCGGTCTGCGTGCGCGGCCACGGCTTGCTCGTGTCGTCGAGGATGCTGAACCCGCTGCCGCCGGAACACTTCATCGAGCCCTTGGGCGCCTCGACGGACTGCGGCTCGTACTTGATGCCGCCGCAGTCGAAGGACGTGGTCCCCTTGGCGCAGTGGTCCTGCCGGCTCGGCGGGGACGTGATCCAGCCGTGCGCGCTCGCGCTGGGTGCGATGGCCACGGGGGCGATGATCGCGACCGCCCCGACGACGGCCGCCAGGAGTACCGCTCTCAGTCTTCGCATGAGTTGTCTCGCTCTCCATCCGGTGGTGCATGGGTCCTGCGGCGCGCTTCGTCGCGGGCCGCTCTCGGATCGGGCACTCTCGACGCTACGAAACGTGAGGAGTGCGGACAATTGGGCAAAGCCCGTACGTGCTTCCGCGTACCCGGCGCGCCGTCCACGCCGGGCACGCACGACGGCGGGTGCCCTCGCCCGTGCGGACGAGGGCACCCGCCGTCGCGGGTCTCAGCGGTCAGCAGGCGCCGATCAGCTTCCACGGACCCCACGCCTCGGAGCCCGGGACGTTGTTCTGCGTCCACCACTTCGCCTCGTAGACGTTGCCGTCGTGCGAGACCTTCGCGCCGCCCGTGTAGACGGAGGCCGACGACCAGGCCGCGTCGGTGCAGGTGCCCGGCTCGCCGCCGCCGGGGTTCTCGCCCTCGCCGCCGCCGGGGTTCTCCCCGCCGCCGGGGTTGGTGCCGTCGGCCGTGACGGTCAGGTCGACGCAGTTGTAGAAGGCGTTCACCGTGTTCGACACGTTCCAGCGCGCGAGGATCGTGTGGTTGCCGAGCGGCAGGCCCTTGAGGGTGTGCGAGATGTCCTTGGGCGGCTGGACGCCACCGCCGTCGAACGTCGCGAAGAGCTGGCCGTCCACGAAGTACTCCCACACGCTCGTGGCGTGGTTCGCGGTGAGGTTCCACTGGAACGTCACGTCGCGGCCGGTGGTCGTGCGGGGCCAGGGCTTGCTCGCGTCGTCGAGGATCGCGTAGCCGCTGCCGCCGGAGCACTTCATCGAGCCCTTGGGGGCCTCGACGGACTGCGGCTCGTACTTGATGGACCCGCAGTCGAAGGACGTGGTGCCCTTCGCGCAGTGGTCCTGCCGGGAGGCCGGAGAGGTGATCCAGCCGTGCGCCGAGGCGCTGGGGGCGATCGCGATCGGGGCGATGATCGCGGTCGCGCCCACGACGGCGGCGAGGAGCGCCGCGCGGAGTCGCTTCATGGGGGACTCGCTTCCTGTGTCGGGGAGGGCCGACGCCGTGCGGAGCCCGCACCGTCGGCCGTGACGTGGTGGACCGTAGGCAGCCGTGCGACGTCCGCTCAACGACTACGCACGACCGGCGCCGGGTACGGGAAGTCCCGTACCCGGCGGGTCGATTCGCCGGGATCGTGCGCCTGCGCGGTCGAGCCTGCTCCGTCGTCGTGCCCCGTCGGGCGGCTCGGCGGGCGAAAACCATGTGGGGACCACGTACCCCCTGCGGCGCTCCGACGGCGTGCCCGGGTCGGGACGCAGGGTTCGGTGCGTCAGGCGGCGGCCGCGTCCTCCTCGCGCAACCGCGGCTCGGTGCGCAGCGCCGGGCGGAGGCCGGACTTGTCGGCGTAGAACGCGCGCACGACGTCCATGTCGGCGCGCACGTCGCCCGTGAGCTCGATCGTCGGGCCGAGGCCGGTGGTCATGGTGGTGCGGTCGACGTACCCGAGGGTCACCGGCAGGTGCGCCTCGCGCGCGATGCGGTAGAAGCCCGACTTCCAGTACGACCCCGCGCCGCGCGTGCCCTCGGGCGTCACGACGAGCGAGAACACCTCGCCCGCCTGGAGGCGCGCGACGACGTCGGCCACGACGCGGCTCGGGTCGCGCCGGTCGACGGGGATGCCGCCGAGCGCGCGCATGAGCGGGCCCGCGGGGCCGGCGAACAGCGTGTGCTTCCCGAGCCAGCGCACGTGGATGCCCGTGCTCCAGGCGATGGCGAGCATCAGGACGAAGTCCCAGTTCGACGTGTGCGGGGCGCCGACGAGGAGCGTCGGGCGGCCGGTGTCGTACGGCTCGGAACGCAGGGACCACCGGCTGGTCGCCCAGTAGGCGCGGGCGAGGGCTCGGCGGATCACGACGCCACGGTACAGGGCCGTCCACAGGGAGACCGGTTGCCGTCGACAACGACAGGGACCTTGGTTAGTCTCCGGGCGGGTAGGGAACCTCCCGCCCTACCTGTACGGCCCGGACATGTCGGCTCGACCCACCCACTGCTCGACGGAGACCAGATGGACACCACTCCCGCCGGTACACCCGCCCTCCTGCGCACCCTCAACGCGCGCGCCGTGCTCGACGTGCTCGGCACGGGCGCGCAGGTCGCGCGGCCCGACGTCGTCTCGGCGACCGGGCTGTCCAAGACGACCGTCGCGCAGACGCTGCGCGCGCTCGAGGCGACGGGCGTCGTCAGGGAGGCCGGGCTCGACCGCGACCGTCGGGGGCCGGCCGCGACGCTGTACCGCGTGGACCCCGACTACGCGTTCGGGCTGGGGATCGACGTCGCGCGCGACCGGGTGCGCGTCGCGCTCGTCGACGTCACGGGCGCGATCCGCGCCCGCGCGGAGCGTCGGGACGTCAAGCCGACGACGACGGCCCGTGCGCGCGCGGCCGCGGAGCTCGCCCGCGCGTGCGTGAGCGACGTCGCGGCCCGGCTCCCCGAGGGCACCGCGGTCGAGGTCACGCGCGCCGTCGCGGCGGTCCCGCTGATCGTCGGGTCGGACCAGCGGACCATCCGGCGCGTCCCCGGCTACGAGAAGGGCGGGACCGACCTGGTCGAGGCCCTCGAGGACTCGCTGGGCTGCCCGGTCACGCTCGAGAACGACCTCAACCTCGCGGCGCTCGCCGAGCAGCGTGACGGGGTCGCCGTGGGCGTGCGCTCGTTCGCGGTGCTCGGTCTCGGCGACGGTTTCGGCGCGGGGCTGGTGCTCGACGGGAAGCTTCACCGCGGGTTCGCGGGCGGTGCGGGCGAGGTCTCGTTCCTGCCGCACCCCGCCCGGGCGCTGGGCTCGGAGGCGCTGGGCGCGTCGTCGCTCGCCGTGCTCGCGAAGGAGCACGGCCTGCCGGACGACGTGACCGTCAAGGAGCTCGTCGACCGAGCCGAGCACGGCGACGGCGCCTCGAACGACGCGCTCGACGAGGTCGCCGAGCGCATCGGTGTCGTCGCGGCGTCGGTCGCGCTCGTGGTCGAGCCGGAGCTCTTCGTCCTCACGAACCAGGCCGCGCGCGCGCCGATCGCGGACCGGGTGACGCGCTTCCTGGCGGAGAAGATCGCCGTGCTCCCCATCCGGGTCGTCTCCTCGGACCTCACGTGCGACGCCGTCGTGGTGGGAGCCGCGCGCTCGGCGAGCGACGCGCTGCGCGACGAGGTGTTCCGCACCGCCGCCGCCCACCCCGCGCCGGGCGAGGGCGACGCCGGGGACGAGCGCGAGGAGGCGGCGTCGTGACCGCAGCCCCACCGAGTGGGGGAGCACCGCCGTCGGACCTGGTCTCCCGGCTCGGCCTCGCCGCCGACGCGCGCGCGATCATCCTCAACGCCGACGACTACGGCATGTGCCGGGCCGCCAACCGCGCGGTCTCCGAGCTCCTCCTCGCCGGGCACATCGACTCCGCGACCGTCATGGTCCCGTGCGGGTGGGCGCCGGACGCGCTCGCCTTTGCGGCCGCGCACCCCGTCGACGTCGGGGTGCACCTCGTGCTGACGAGCGAGTGGACGCGGTACCGCTGGCGGCCGCTCACCGGGACGGGCACGTCCCTGGTCGACGACGCGGGCTACTTCCCGCGCGACGTCCTGTCCGTCGAGCGCCAGGCGCGCGTCGAGGACGTCGTCGCCGAGCTCACGGCTCAGGTCGACACGGCGCTCGCGGCCGGGGTCGACGTCTCCCACCTCGACAACCACATGGGCTCGGTCTACGGCCTCGAGACCGGTCGGTCGTTCCTGCCGCAGGTCTTCGAGCTCGCCGCCCGGTACCGCCTGCCGTTCCGGCTGCCCCGGACGACCGACGGGATGGTCCTTCCTCCCGGCGACTTCCAGCCTCTGCTCGACGAGGCGACGGCCGCCGCGGACGCGCTGGGCGTCGTCCTGGTCGACCGACTGTGGACCCACCCGTTCGAGCTCGACGGCGCCGGGACGGTCGAGGAGGAGGACTACGAGGACGTCCGGGCCGACTTCCTCGACCTGCTGCGCCGCGTCCCGTCCGGGGTGACGGAGATCTTCCTCCACCCGATGCTCGACGACGACGAGCTGGGCGACGTCGCGGACTACGGCGTCGCGAAGCGCGGCTTCGAACGTCGGCTCCTCGCCGACCCGGCCGTGGCCGCCGTGATCGCCGAGGAGGGGATCGTCCGCGTCGGCTGGCGGGACCTGCGCGCGGTGCAGCGGGGCGAGCGGTGAGTGCCCCGCACGGGACGCCGTCGGGCAGCGCGTCGACGGCGGGCGGCGGGCTGCTCTCCCGCGTCCGTGACCGCCGGCTCGTCGGCACGCCCTCGCGCGCGCAGACGGTCGCCTACGGCGCTTCCGCGTTCCCGTCGAACCTGCTCATGCAGACGTTCTCCGCGTTCGTCGTCTACTTCTACGTCGACCACCTCGGCGTGCGCGCCGGCTGGGTCGCGGGCGCGATGGTCGCGCACGGCATCCTCAACGCCCTGCTCAACCCGCTCGTCGGCGCGGTCTCCGACCGTCGCCGCACGCGCTGGGGCCGTCGCGTCCCGTGGATCGTGCTGGGGATCGTCCCGCTCGTCGTCGCGTTCGCGCTCGTGTGGACGCCACCCGCCGTGGGGCCGACCGGCCTCGTCGTGTGGTTCCTCGTCGTCGTGGCCCTGTTCGACGTCGCGTACGTCGTCGTCGCGCTCAACATCTCGGCGCTCTTCCCCGAGATCTTCCGCACGACGGCGGAGCGCGCCCGCGGCAACACGCCGCGCCAGATCTTCGGCCTGGTCGGGATGATCCTCGGCACCGCGGGTGCACCGCTGCTGTACGGCACGCTCGGGTGGACCTGGATGGCGCTGCTGCTCGCCGTCGTGAGCCTCGCGTTCTTCGTGTGGTCCCTCGCCGGCATGGTCGAGCGTCCCGTCGACGTCGCGACGGTGCGCGAGCGCGAGGCCGCCGTCGGGCTGGGGGACCAGCTCCGCTACACGTTCGCCAACCGCGCGTTCGTGACCTACGTGCTCGGGTCGCTCCTGCTCCAGAGCACGACCGCGATCGTGCTCGCCGCGATCCCGTTCTACGTGCGCTACACGCTGGGCGGCGCCGAGGCCGACGCGACGTTCCTCCTCGCGCCGATCTTCGTCGCCGCCATCCCGTCGATCGTCGGGTGGTCCTGGGTCGTGCGGAAGATCGGCCCGCGCTCGGCCATGCTGTGGGTCGTTGCGGTCTACGGCCTCGCGACGTGCCTCTACCTCGTCCCGTCCACCGTCCTGGGCGCCGCGCTCGCGGGTCTCTCCGTGGGCGTGGGTGTCGCGGGCCTCATGCAGGTGCTCGAGGTCGCACTCGCGCAGGTCATCGACGACGACGAGCGCCGCACCGGCCTGCGCCGCGAGGGCATGTACTTCGGTGCCAACGGGTTCGTCGTGCGCGGGTCCGTCATCGTCCAGGCCGTGCTCGTCGCCGGTGTGCTCTCGGCGAGCGGGTACGTCGAGGGCGCGGGCGACGTCGTGCAGCCGGACAGCGTCGCGACCGGCGTGCGCTTCCTCCTCGGCGGGGTCCCCGTGGTCCTCGCCGCGCTCGCGTTCGTGTGCTTCTGGTTCTACCCCCTCCGCGGCCGCGACCCCGAGGACACCGACGCCGCCCTCACCGAGGCAGACGCCTCACCCACCGCGGCGGACCCCCTGCCGAGGTAGAGCTCTGGTCCCGTGAGGTAGAGCTCTGGTGTCGCGGAGAACCACAGCTCTCCCTCGCGCAACCACGGTTCTACCTCGGCGGACCGGCGTTCCCCTCCGGCCGCTCGCGGTCCTTCCCGGGCGGGGTGGCGACGCCGAGGGTGTGCTCGGCGACGGTGCAGGGGTCGGTCGTGGCGTCGACGTCGCGGAGGTCGCACGCGACGCGGCGCATGAGCGTGCGGAAGGCGCTGCGCTCGTCGGGCGAGAGCATGCCGAGGAGCTGCTCCTCGGCGTCGTGCACGGCGGTGGCCCACCCGGCGAGCCGACGGCGGCCCTCGGGCGTCGCGACGACGCGGCGCGCGCGACGGTCGGCGGGGTTCTGCTTCCGCTCGACGAGGCCTGCGGCGACGAGGTCGTCGACCAGGTAGGTCATGACGGTCCTGTCGATGCCGTGGTGCTCGGCGAGGGCGAGCTGCGTGGGATGGTCGCCCTGCGCCACGGTGACGAGGACCTGGTAGCCGCGCGTGCCGTGCGGGACGTCGTCGAGCGCCTGCTCGACCGTCGCGCGGTAGGCGCGCAGGAGCACGCCGAGGTGCCAGCCGAGGTCCTCGAGGCGACCGGGGAGCTCGGCCGGGCCGGTGGGTGCGGCGGTCGTCGTGGTCGTGCTCATCCGCCCAGCCTACCGCCGGGAATGCGGTTGCACCACCTATCTGTTACGGATATGTTCTGTACAGCAACGTATCTTCAGATCGCGAGGAGCCATGCCCGACTACGGCCACGACCTGCGCTTCGGGTCCTTCGTCACGCCCACCGCCGCGGTACCGCAGCAGGCGGTCGCGCTCGCGCAGCTCTCCGAGGAGGTGGGCCTCGACCTCGTGACGTTCCAGGACCATCCGTACCAGGCGGCCTTCCTCGACACGTGGACGCTGATGTCCTGGGTCGCCGCGCGCACCGAGCGCATCCGGATCGCGGGCAACGTGCTCAACCTGCCGCTGCGCCCGCCGGCCGTGCTCGCGCGCGCCGTGGCGAGCCTCGACCGGCTCTCGGGCGGGCGCGTCGAGCTGGGGCTCGGCGCGGGCGGGTTCTGGGACCCGATCGTCGCGATGGGCGGCGAGCGCCTGACGCCGGGGGAGTCGGTCGACGCGCTCTCCGAGGGCATCGACGTCGTCCGCGGGCTGTGGGACACGTCCACGCGCGACCGCCTCGTCGCGGGCGGGGCGCACCACCATGTCGACGGGCCCAAGCGTGGGCCGGCACCGGCGCACGACGTGGAGATCTGGGTCGGCGCGCTCAAGCCCCGGATGCTGCGCCTCGTCGGGGCGAAGGCCGACGGCTGGCTCCCGTCGCTCGCGTACCTCCAGAGCTTCGAGGCGCTGGCGAAGGGCAACGCGACGATCGACGCCGCCGCCGAGGACGCGGGTCGCGACCCGCGCGCGGTCCGGCGCCTGCTGAACGTCGGCGGCCGCTTCACGGCGGACGGTGGCGCCGGGTTCCTCCAGGGCTCGCCCAGCCAGTGGGCCGAGCAGGTCGCGGAGGTGACGCTCGAGCACGGCGTCTCCACGTGGATCGTCGCGGGCGACGACCCGACGACCCTGGCCGTCGTCGGCCAGGAGGTCGCCCCCGCGGCGCGCGAGCTCGTCGCGGCGGAGCGCGGTACGGCCGTCGTCCAGGCGCCCGGCGCCGTCACGGACGGCGAGGCCCGCGCATGACCGACTACGGCCACCCGCTCCGGTTCGGCACGTTCGTCACTCCGTCGGCGCAGGACCCGGAGACGACGGTCGGGCTCGCCCGCCTCGCCGAGGACCTCGGCTACGACCTCGTGACGTTCCAGGACCACCCGTACCAGCCGCGCTTCCTCGACACGTGGACGCTGCTGTCGTACGTCGCGTCCGCGACGGAGCGCATCCACGTCGCGCCCGACGTCGTCAACGTCCCCCTGCGCCAGCCCGCCGTGCTCGCGCGCGCGGCCGCGAGCCTCGACCTGCTGTCCGACGGGCGCGTCGACCTCGCGCTCGGCGCCGGCGCGTTCTGGGACGCCATGGTCTCGATGGGCGTCGAGCGGTTGACGCCGGGCGAGTCGGTCGACGCGCTCGCCGAGGCGATCGAGGTGATCCGGGCGATCTGGGGCGAGGACGGCGAGGGCGAGCTGTTCGTCCCCGGGCGCCACCACCGGCTCGACGGCGCGACGCCCGGCCCCGGCACCACGCGCCGCATCCCGCTCTGGCTGGGCGCGCTCGGTCCCCGCATGCTGCGCCTCGCCGGGGAGAAGGCCGACGGCTGGCTCCCGTCGCTGGGCCGCGTCGGACTGGACGGGCTGCGCGCGGGCAACGCGCGCATCGACGAGGCCGCGACCGCCGTCGGGCGCGACCCGCGCGAGGTCACGCGGCTGCTCAACGTGTCGGGCACGTTCGACGCCGCCCCCACGGCGTCCGGTCTCGGGGGTGCCCCCGATCTCTCCGGACCGCCCGAGGCCTGGGTCGAGCGGCTCCTGCCGCTCGTCCTGGAGGAGGGCGTCTCGACGCTGATCCTCGCGACCGACGACGAGCGCACGACCCGCCGGTTCGCGGAGGACGTCGCGCCCGCGCTGCGGGACGCCGTCGCCGCGGGACGTGCGGCGAGCGGGACGGACACGTCTCGCGTCGTGCCCCTCGCGGTCCGGGCCGCGCGCCGCGACGGCATCGCCTACGGCGACGTCCCCGCCTCCCTCGCGGAGCGCGCGGTCGAGCCGGGCGACGCCGCGTACGGGGGCGTGCGCTCGAACTACCTCCGCGGCGGATCGCCCGGGCTCGTGCTCCGCCCGCGCGACACCGCGGAGGTCGTCGAGGCGCTCGCGTTCGCGCGCGCCCAGCCGATCACGCGGACCGTGCCGCTGTCCGTCCGCTCCGGCGGCCACGGCATCAGCGGGCGCTCGACGAACGACGGCGGGATCGTCCTGGACCTGGGCGCGCTCGACGCGATCGAGGTGCTCGACGACGCCGCGCGCCTCGTCCGCGTCGGCCCCGGCGCGCGCTGGGGCGAGGTCGCGTCGGCGCTCGCGCCGCGCGGCTGGGCGATCACGTCCGGCGACTACGGCGGTGTGGGCGTGGGCGGGCTCGCGACCGCGGGCGGCATCGGCTTCCTCGGGCGAGCCCACGGCCTGACGATCGACCACGTGCGCGCGGTCGAGGTCGTCCTCGCCGACGGGTCGGTCGTGCGTGCGAGCGAGGAGGAGAACCCGGACCTGTTCTGGGCCGTCCGCGGCGCGGGGTCGCAGGTCGGCATCGTGACGTCGTTCGAGCTCGTCGCGGACGAGGTGTCCGCGGTCGGGTTCGCGCAGATGGTGCACGACGCGTCCGACCTCGCCGGGTTCCTCGAGCGCTGGGGCGCGACCGTCGAGACGTCGCCGCGCGACACGACGAGTTTTCTGATCGTCGGGCGCCCGAGGCCGGGCCAGCCGGTCGTCGCGCAGTCCATGACCATGGTCGACTCCGACGACCCCGACACCGTCCTCGCGCGCCTGCAGCCTTTCGCGGCGATCGCGCCGCTGCTCGCGCAGGCGACGGCGCAGATCGTGCCGTACGACGCCGTCGTCTCCGCGCCCGCCCCCGGGCCCCACGGCGGCCAGGGCGAGCCCGTCTCGAGGTCCGGCCTGCTGGAGCACCTCACGCCCGAGGCGTCCGCCCGGCTGGCGGGGCTCGTCGCGAGCGGTGACACGTACTTCTTCCAGATCCGCTCGACGGGCGGTGCGGCGTCGGACGTCGCCGCGGACGCGACGGCGTACGCGCACCGGTCGGCAAACTTCTCCGTCGTGGCGATGGGGGCGAGCCGCTCTCGGCTCGACGCGCGCTGGGACGCGCTGGCCGACGTGTTCGAAGGCATGTACCTGAGCTTCGACACCGACCTGCGCACCGAGAGGGTGACGGACGCGTTCCCGCCCGCGACGTTGGAGCGGCTGCGCGAGATCAAGCGCCAGGTCGACCCGACGAACGTCTTCCGCGACAACCTGCCGGTCCTCGGGCCGGACCCGGTGGACGAGTCCGTGGAGGTAGTCCCCGCGAGGTAGAGCCCCGGTGCCGCGAGGTAGAGCCCTGGTCACGCGAGGTAGAGCCCTGGTCATGACCACGCCTCTACCTCGTCTACCGGGCCTCTACCTCGCGCGGTCGGGTATCAGTCGGCGTCTGGGTCTCGCCCTCGCCGTCGGGGTCCGGTGCCCGACGACGCACGGTGAGGACCGCGTGGACGGCCAGCCCAGCGAGGATCGCCCAGAACGCGGCGGCGATGCCCGCCACGACGACGCCGCTCGCGGCGACGAGGAACGTCACGACCGCGGCCTCGCGCCCGCGTGGCTCGGCGACCGCGCCCGCGACGGCGGCGCCGAGCGTGCCGACGAGCGCGAGCCCCGCCGCCGCCTCGACGAGCCCCGCTGGCGCGGCGGCGACGAGAGCGGCGAGGCCCGCGGACCCCACGGCGAGCACGAGGTACGCCCACCCCGCCGTGTGGGCGGCGACCCAGCGTCGTCGGGCGTCGGGGTGGGCCTCGGGGCCTGCGGCGAGCGCGGCGGAGATCGCCGCGAGGTTGATCGTGTGGCCGCCCGCGGTCGCTCCGGCGAGGGTCGCGATCCCGGTGACGGTCATCGCCTCGCGCCACGGCACGCGATACCCGAACGACGCCATGACGGCGACGCCGGGGACGTTCTGCGACGCCATCGTCACGACGTAGAGCGGGACGGCGAGCCCGACGACGGCCTGCCACGAGAGCGTGGGCGCCGTGAGGTCGAGGCGCGGGACGGCATCGGACCAGGCGAGCGTGCCACCGTGCACGGCCTCGTACCCGACGATCGCGAGCGTCACCGCGAGCGCGGCGGGGGCCGCCCAGCGCGGCGCGACCCGCAGCAGCACGAGCCACGTGAGGATCACCGGCGCGACGAGCAACGGTGTCGCGACGACCGCACGCACCGGCGCGAGGCACAGCGTGAGGAGCACTCCCGCGAGCATCGCCTGCGCGATCGGGGTCGGGATGGCGGCGACGAGGTCGCCGAGACGGGGCCAGAGGGCGGTGAGCAGGACGAGCCCGCCGACGACGCAGAACGCCCCGACCGCGGCGGGCCACCCGCCCGCGACGGCGCCCGTGCTCACGAGGAGGGCCGCGCCGGGCGTGGACCACGCGAGCGTGAGCGGGGTGCGGTGCCGGGTCGTGAGCCAGAGGATGCCGACGGCCTGCGTGACGCAGAGCGCTAGGAGGCCGGACGCGGCCTGGTCGGGGGTCGCGCCGAGGGCACGCAGCCCGGCGAGCACGACGGCGAACGAGCTCGTGAAGCCGACGAGGGCGGTCACGAGCCCGGCGAGGACGGGGCGCAGGCGGTCCGAGGCGGGGTCCATGCTGCTCCTGGCGGGCTGCGGGAGAAGAGCGTTCTGTTCATGGAACGCTACCAGAGGCCCCGTGATACCCGCCCCGGTAGGCTGCGGCCCGTGAGCGACGGGGCGGGGCGCGCGGGAAGACGGCCGGACGGCGAGGCCGCGGGAGCGCCCGGACATCCGTCGGGACGAGCGGAGGACGGGACGCTCGCGGCCGTCGCCGCACAGCTCCGGGCGCTGCGCGCCGAGCGTGGGCTTTCGCTGTCGGCCCTCGCCGCCGCGGCCGGCATCGGCAAGGGCTCGCTCTCCGAGATCGAGCACGGCGCGCGGAACCCCACGCTCGCGACCCTCTACGCGCTGGCCGGGGCGCTGGGCGTCCCGCTCGCGACGCTGCTCGCCGAGCGGGCGGGCACCGAGGTGTCGTCCGAGGGCGTCACCGCGCGGCTGCTGGACGCCCACCACCTGCCCGGCGGCACGGCCGTCGAGGTCTACCACCTGCACCTCGAGCCCCACGCGGACCGGACCTCGCCCGCCCACGGGCCGGGCGTCGTCGAGCACCTGCTCATCACGCGCGGCCGCCTGCGGGCCGGGCGGCACGGCGCGGAGGCCGCCGTCGAGGAGGGCGACGAGCTGCGCTGGGTCTCCGACGCCGACCACTCCTACCGGGCGCTCGACGGCGCCCCGGTCGACGCGGTGCTCGTCATCCGGACGCCGCCCCGGGGCGCCGTCGGGTAGACGTCGGTGGAGCCCGCCGAGCCAGGGCGTGCGTCCTCGCTCAGCGGTGATCAAGCAACGGGCCGAAGGAGCCTGCAGTGCTCCGGGTCCCGGTGCGGACCCACGACGGGACGCTGTGGGTTGAAGATCCTCAGGACGACACGGGACGAGTGGACGGCTCAGCACGACAGCTAGAGGGTGGTCAGGAGCTGGACGATGCCCTGAGTGAGCGCCGTCGCGGTGCACCGAGGCGTGCAGCGTTGCCCTGGCTGGGCCCCGCACGAGCTGCAGCCGAAACGATCGACATGCATCTCGATGTGCCGGGCGAGCGTGCAGGTGGCTCGGTCCGGTGAGCGGCACACAGGGCACGTGAACGAGTCGGCCAGGAGCTGAGACCTGGCAGGGCGGCGTCGGAGGATCGCGGTGGCGCGATGGTCCGGGCGCGCGGGTTGGCCGTCGTGCTCGTGGCTCGACGGGCAGGGCTGGTGGGGGAGCGCGCCGCACTGGTTGCACGGGACGGTGCGGGCGAAACGTTCGTGGCGCGCGGTGTCGCACGAGCCGGTCGGGACGGCGCGGCACACCCAGCACGACATCGACTGGACGGCAGCATCGAGTCGTTCGACGTCGCTCATACCGGGGTCCCCGGGTGTGCGACGAGCCCGCCACGAAGGCTACGCGGCCCGACCGCGAACGTGCTGGTGGTCCCCAGGCCCAGGGCTCCGGTGGCGGGGTCGACGTACCGCAGGGTGAGGGTGTGCAGACCCGCGGTGACCTCGTCCTTGTACCTCAGCAGCGGGGTGAGGCCGAGCACGTGGACGTTGTGGGTCGGGACGCCGTCGAACAGAACCAGGACGCTCTGACCAGCCTGACCGGCGAACCGCAGATCGATCTCGTCCTGGAGCCCGTTGCCGTTGTGGTCGGCGCTGAACCCGATCGTGGACCCTTCCGCGGGCGTGATGATGACCGGTGTGCCGTAGGTGTAGCGCGGGGACGGTTCGCTCAGGGGTGACGTGCGCCCGCCGGTGGTCTGGCGGGCGGCGTAGCGCTCCTCGCGTGCGCTCGGCGTGGGCAGGCGGATCGACCACGCGCCATCGGCGGGGACGTCGCCGGCGGCGATGACGCGGCCGGTGTGGTCGAGGACCTCGACGAGCGCGCCAGGGTGGGCGGTCCCGGTGATGTTCGGGGCGGTCAGAAGGTCCATGCCGCTGGGCCAGTCGGTCGCCGGCGCAGGCAGGACGGGTGAGGCCACGGGCCTGTCGAGGTCGGACGGCGTGCCGGGACCTTCCGGAGGACTCGGTTCGGTGAGTACAGGCAGGGTCTCGTCCCCCGTCTCTGGTTCCGGAGCCGGGCCGACGGCTGGTGCCTCCTCCGCCCGTGCGGTGGCGCCCGTCTTCTCACCATGACCCGGGCTCGGCGGCGGGGCCGTGGCGCGTGCCGTGGGGGCGGGCGGGGAGGCGGCGCTCACGGGCGCGACGTCGTCCGGGCTGGTGGGCGCTGGTACGTCGTCGGGTGTGATGTCGTGCGGTTCGACGGTCGGGTCGGGTTGCGGCGTCGACCGGGACGGTGACGGGTCGGGTAGGGCGCGGTCGGGGGCGTCGACGTGCTCGCCGCGGTGTGCGGTGGGCTGCGCGGGGGTGCGTGCGAGGTAGGTGTCGACGGCGGCGGCGGCGGCGACGGCGGCGACGGACAGGCTGACGACCGCGGCCCAGGCGATCGCGGTCTTGCCCGCACCGGCCACCCCGTGTGCGCCGGCCGTGAGGGTGGCTGGGGGCGACGACGTGCTCTGGGCGTGGTGTGGTGTCTGCGAGGGGGCTGTCGCGCCGGTCTCGGGGGCCACGGAGGTGGGCCCGAGTGCGGTACCTGGCACGGTGAGCCCGGTGAGCAGAGGGAACAGGACCGCGCGCAGGCGGGAGGCGACCTCGTCGAGCTCGGACTGGATCAGGGTGCAGTGCAGGCAGTCCTGCAGGTGGCGTTGCGCCCGATCGGTGTCCGCGGCGTTGAGGGCGTCGCGCTCGAGCTCGGCGAGGTGGGCGACGGTCCATCGGCAGTCGGGCTCGACCGTGCGGTGCTCGAGGTGAGCGTCGAGCCATGCGATGCGCAGCCCTTCGCGGGCGCGCATGGCCAGTGCTGCGACCGCGTTGGCGGAGATCCCCATCAAGGTCGCGACCTCTCGTGCGGGCAGGTCCTCCACGGCTGTGTACCACAGGACCTCCTGCCAGCGCGGTGTCAGGTTCTTGAACGCGGTGGCCGTGATCGAACGGTCAAGGACGCGCTCTGCGTGCGAGGCGACGACCGGCGCGCCAGGGAGCATGGTGAGGTCCTCCGTGCCCCCCATGGCCGCCGCCGTGCGGCGGCGAGAGATCGAGACTGCGACGTTGCGCACCGTGCGGTACAGGTAGGGGCGGAACGCCCCGTGCGGCCCGCGCCCGTCGGTCAGGGCTGCCAGCAGCAGCGTGAATGCTTCCTGCGCGATGTCGTCGGGGTCGGCGAGCTGGCCGAACCGAGAAGCCATCACCCGTGCCGCGGGCCAGTGGCGGCGCCACAGTTCGCTGAATGCGCTCATCTCGCCCTGGCGGGTGAGATCGAGCAGCACCTGGTCGGAGGAGACGGTCAGTGGCATGCGGGACTCCGTGGTCTGGGGGTGGTGCGAGGGCATCGCCCTGTCATGGGCATCACGAGATGGGTGGCGCGTTCATGACGCGGCCGCTGCGAGGCGCGCTGCTCGTGGCAGTCCAGCGGCCGTCCGGGCGCTTGCGAGGCGCTCGCACCGCGCCCCGTACGTAGTCGCCTCGCCCCCGACCGAACGCGGACGTTCCGGCTGGGTGACTCGCTCACGGGATGTGGTGTCGCGTGCCACCGGACTCAGTAGTGCCGCAGGGGCGGCGGGACGTCGACGCGCTCGACCCACGGGCTGGGTGCAGGATGTTGGCAACGGGCGCCGCGGGGCACCCTGGCGTTCACGAGGAGGACTTCGTGTTCGAACCCACTGGTGCGGCCGCCAGCGCGTTGCGGTGGATCGAGCTGGGTCGTGACGTGCTGGTGCGCGGGGACGACGGCAGCGGTCGCACGACCGCTTTGGACACGCTCGTCACGTCCGCGACCGAGGCCGGGATCCACGTGCTGACGGTCCGCGCGTTCCGCGCCCCGAGCACCCCGGCGTTGGCGCCCTTCCTCGTGCACGGCCTTGTCCAGGAACGCCCCGGCGCCCGCCCGTCGATCGGTGCGATCGCCCAGTCGCTCGCCGAGGAGCTGCAGGGACCGCGCAACCTTCTTGCGGTGGACGACATCGACCTGCTCGACGACTGGTCCTTGCTGGTCGTCGAAGAGCTGTTGCGGCGCACCTCGGCACGCTTGGCAGCGACCCTGGCCGGCACCACGCTGGACCACACCAGCGCACCCGTCCTGAGAGTGCTGGCCCATCGCGCTCCGGCCGAGGTGCGGGTCGGTGCGCTCGGGCTGTGGGACATGGCGTCGCTCATCGAGCACAGGCTGGGAGGTCAGCCCGATCTGAACCTGGTCGCCGGGGTCTTGGCCCGCTCCGGCGGGCACGCTGGTGTCGCGCTCGCTCTGACCGATGCCGGCCGCTGGTCGGGTTCGATCGAGTCCACCGGTGGGATGTGGCGAGAGACGTCGCCGCTGGACGACGCGCCGCACGATGCTGTCGTGAACGTCCTGACGCGCCAGCTCGACCCGGACCAGGCCCGAGCGCTGCGCCTGCTGTCGTGGGTCGGGCCCGTGTCCGTGCGCGATGCGGAGGCCCTCGTCGGGCCGCCCATCGTCGCGGGGTTGTTGGCTGGTGACCGCCTTGCCACGTTCCCCTTCGCGAGCGACGAGCTCATCATGGTCAACCCGCCCGCGCTGGCACACGGGCTGAACGCTCAGATGACGACTCAGCATCTACGCGAGGTCGTCGCCGTCGTGCAGTCCCACTTCGGCGACGACTACGTCGCTCGCCCGACCAGCGGGATCGACCCCTCGGTGTCGCAGAACGTCTCCGGGAACCTGCTGGAGACCGAGGACCGTGCGTGGTCGTCGTCCACCGCCGCGCTGGTCCTCGAACGCACCTCGGCCCAGCGCGCCGCGCGCCGTGCGGCATGGGGCGACCACCCGAGCGTCGAGCACGCGAACCGCCTCCTTGCCTCCTTGGGTGCCGCTCCACGCACCGAGGAGGTGCGCGCGATCTTCGACCGGACCACCATCGATGGCTCCGAGACGCACGGCGCGGTCGAGCAGTTCGACGAGCTGCGGGCACTGTGGAGCCGCGCCACCGGGACAGCCGTGCCGGAACTCTCGGACCGGAGCCTCGGCCCGCCGCGGCGCCAGAGGCTGCGTGAGCGCCTCGGGCTGATCCAGAGCACGATCGAGGCCGGGCGATGTCAGGACGCCCTCGAGCTGCTGGACGACACAGAGGGCGTCGACTCCGACCTGCAGGCCCAGTTCGATGCCGCTCGGACCGATGCCCTGATGTTCGCGGGCGAACCCGACCAGGCCACGTACTGGGCGCGCAGCCGCCTCTCGGCTGCGATCGACAGCCTCGACAAGGCTGCGATCCAGACCCACGTCGGGGGGTTGTCCGGCCTGCTGCTCCTCACCGGGGACTACACCAACGCGTTCGCCCCGGTCTCCTTGGCGCTACGGCTCGGACCCCCCGGACCGTTCGAGGACGTCCCTGCCGAGCGCGGCCTGTCGATCGGTGCGGGGCTCCAGGCCCGACGTGGACAGATCAGCACCGCATGGGTCCTGCTGCGTGAGCTCGAGCGCTACACCTCGCCGGCTCCGCACCCGTTCGACGTCCTTCCCGCCTGGGCACGCGCCGAGACGCACTACGCCGAGGGGGAACGCGCCCAGGGTGACGGGCTCTTGTGGAGGGCAGGGCTCGCCGCCGCGGAACGCGGGCACATCGCCTCGGCGATGCTCGTCTGGATGGCCCACGCAGGAACCCTCGACGACCACCAGCTCACGATCGTCGAAGAGACCTACCATCCCCGACAGATGCCCCTCTTCCAGCCCGTGCTCGAGCTCCAGAGAGCCTTGCACTCCGGCCCGAGCGACCTCGTGCTCCAGCTGCTCACCCGCGTCGGACGGGCGTTCGGACCCGCCCAGAGCCAAGCACTCGTCGAACGGCTGAACGAGCTGCGCCTCGGTGAAGGGGTCCCTCCCATGAACCAGGTCGAGATCGGTCACGCCACCGGGAGAGCCGACCAGCTCACCGGACGCGGCTCGGGACCCGGGACGGAGGCCGGGGTCCTGACGGACCGCGAGCGCCAGGTAGCCCTGTACGCACGCAACGGCCTGTCGAACCGCGAGATCGCGAGCATGCTGTTCGTCAGCGTCCGCACCGTCGAGAGCCACATGTACCGGATCTTGCGCAAGCTCGCACTGAGCTCCCGCTCCGACCTGTCCGGCTGGGATCCCGCGGTCACCCCGTAGCGACACGTCCGTCGGGCGTGTCCCGACGCCGTCTCGCGGGCCTGCGACGGTCCTCGGTCAGGGCGCGCACAAGGGAGCACGGGTGGAGACGTTCCCGGCGACGTCGAACGCCGCGACGCTCGCGCAGCGCGCCGTCGTGGCAAGAGTCGTCGACACGCCCCAGACCGTGGTCAGGTACCGACCGGTGTCGGTGTCGAAGAGGCGGTAGTACGCGATCTGCGTTCCGCTGGTCGACGTGGACGCCGCCCACGTCAACGTGAGCACACCCCGTGCACGGGTGACCGACCCCGGGACCGGGGCCGTGGGCGTACCGGTCGGGAGCGTTCCGGTGGTGTTCCAGGTACCGAACACGGTCGCGTAGCGGTCGGTGCCCAGCGTCCACGGGCTGTAGTTGCTGGTGAAGCTGAAGCTTGTGTAGCCGGTGACGTGAGGTCGGACCGCGCGGGCGTTGGAGGCCACGTCGCCGACCGTCGCCGCGGCTCCGGTGAACTCGTACAGGTTCAGGTTCGACCACAGAGCGGTCCGCGCTCGAGCGTCGGTGATGGCTGCCCTGGTTGCGGCGAACCACGTGGTCAGGGTGGCGTCGAGCTCCGCACGCCCACGCGGCACACCGGGGATGTCTCCGGCTCCGTCTTGCAGCGCGAGGACGTCGAGAGGAGCGGCGGTCAACGTCTGAGCCCAGAACGCGCGCCACACGCCGGGGGTGACCCCGGCGCCGGCGTTGAAGTAGGGGGAGACCATGACCGGGTAGCGGTGGCTGGGCGCGCGCAGGTGGGCGACGACGTCGCGGTAGTAGCCGCGTATCGCCGACCGTGCGGGTTCATCGGTGTAGTTGGTGTTGATCTCCGCGGGGAGGTACCAGCCCATGATCGTGCTGCGGTACGTGCTGTAGGCGTGCCGCAGCTCGGCGGCGACGGCACGCGTGATGCTCGCGTCCTGGGCCAAGGTCGTGGCGATCGTGGAAGTGGGGGCGAACCGTTCGGGGCGTGCGTCTCGGTACAACCCGAGCCAGACCGTCATGCCGTGGGTCTTCGCCGACGCCAGGAGCGTCCCGACGACGTCGGAGGGCGCACCGCTCTCGGGGGTCGCTCGTCGGACACCGGGCAGGTCGCTGGGGTAGTAGGCCATGGTCTTGCCGTCGCGGAGCTCGACGCTGGCCTGCAGCACGACGGTGGTCAGCCCGGCGCTGCGCATCGAGGTCAGCTCCCTGTCCCATCGCACCGCGTCCCAGCTCATGGCCGTGCGAGGGTCGAGGAACGTCGAGGCGACCATGGGCGAGGCGGGTGCGGTGGCCGCGGTCGTGGGGGGAGCCAGCATGATCCCGCACATGCTCAGCGCGCTCAGCAGGGTCAGGATCGGGCCAGATCGTCGGCGCGTCCGGTGTCGTCGTTCGACGTGCTCGTGCTCTCGCTCAGCGTGGGCCACCTGGACCGCCTCCTCGAAGGAGAGCGGGCCGGCGCGACCGAGCATCGTCGCCTGGTCGTGAACCCGCTACGGCTCAGGATCGCGCCAGCCCTCGGCCTCGTCCACCGCACGGCTGCGCCGGGGACTGCGGGCCTCGAACGGAGCTCCGCCTGCCGACAGGGTGCAGATCCACGGCGAGGGCGACCGCCTCGAGCCTGGTCGCGGCGAGCACGGCGGCGACGCCGAGACAGACCGGTCAGGACGAGCACGACCCCGACTGCTCGACCGCGTCCTCGCACAGGTCGCGGTGACCACTGAACTCGTGGGCGGCGGCTACGCAGACCCGGCACCGGACGGTGCGTCGTCGCAGGCCACAGCGATGGAGGTGCCTACTGGCGAGGGGCGGCACCCGGGGCAGAAGGCCAGGGACGGGCAGCGTAGCGGTATCACCTCGTCATCCGGACGACGCCGGACGCGTGAGGTGGTCGGAGCCCTCAGGGCTGACCAGACTCGTCAACGGAAGGAAGTCGTCATGTACGGCAAGGCAGGCGCGTACACCCCGGGTGTCGCCGGGGTGCCGGTCCTCGCGACCACGGGTGCGCCCGCGGTGGTCTGGATGATCGCCCTCGCGGTGCTCGCACTCGGCGCGGGCATGCTGATGGTGCGCTCGAGCCGGCTCGCCAAGGCGAGCGAGGTGCGCTCGTGACCCGCGCCGGCGTGGCGATCGTGCTCGGCACCCGCCCGGAGATGATCAAGCTCGCCGAGATCGCACGACTGCTCGGCCCCCAGGCCCGTGTCTTCCACACCGGTCAGCACTACGACGAGAACATGTCGAGCGCCGTGTGGCAGGCGCTGGGCATCCCCGAGCCAGAGCGCGTGCTGAACGTGGGCGGCCTGTCTCGCGCGCAGCAGGTCGCTGCCGCGGTGGCCGACCTGGACGAGATCTTCACCGAGCACCCTCCTGCGGCCGTGGTCGTGCAGGGTGACACCAACGCGACGCTCGCGGGCGCCCTCGCCGCCAACGCCCACGGCATCCCGCTGATCCACGTCGAGGCGGGCCTGCGCAGCTTCGACCGCGAGATGCCCGAGGAGCACAACCGGGTGATGGTCGATCACATCGCCGACGTGCTGTGCGCTCCGACCTCGGTGAACCGGGACAACCTGCTGGCCGAGAGCATCGACCCGCGCCGCGTCGTGGTCACCGGCAACACGGTCGTCGAGGCCGTGCGGGCCCAGATGCCCCCGGCGGACGAGACCTTCGAGATCCTCGAGCAGGTCGGGGTACGACCCGACGGCTTCGTCGTGGCGACGGTCCACCGGCCGGAGAACACCGACGACCTCGGCTCGCTCGCCACGATCCTGAGCGAGCTCGCCAAGATCGACGTGCCGGTGGTCCTGCCGCTGCACCCGCGGACCCTGACCCGCGTCAAGGCGGCCGGGCTCGGCGGGCTGCTCGAGCCCTTGGTGGTGATCGACCCGCTCGCGCCGCCGCAGTTCCTCGCACTCGCGTCCTGCAGCGCCGCGATCGTGTCCGACTCCGGGGGCCTCCAGGAGGAGTGCTCGGTGCTCAAGCGGCCCCTGCTGGTGGTCCGCAGGTCCACCGAACGCCCCGAGGTGCTGGGCACGTTCGCGCAGCGGACCCTGCCCGGCCCGCAGATCTCCACGATCGTCAACGCCTGGGTCGCCGACCTGCCCGTCCTGCACAACCGGCTGGCCGCCACGCCCTCGCCCTACGGCGACGGCACCGCCTCCGCGCAGATCGCCGAGCTCGCCCGGCAGTACACCGACGCCCGCGACCTCGCCGCGGCCTGACCTGGGAGACCCGAGATGACCACCACCACGTCAGGCAGGCACGCATCGGCCCCTGCTGCGTCGCGCCGCCAGGGCCGCATCCTGCGTGCACCGCTCGGGATCGCGCTCGTCGTGCTCGCCGGGTGGGTCGTGACCAACCTCGGGCTCACCCAGACCTGGGAGGCCCACGCGACCGCCCGGCTGCTCCACGGGCCGTTGGGCCAGGACGTCTGGGCGCTCGACGGTCGACCGGTGATCCGCCTTGCCGACACGGTCTTCGACCTGCACGTCACGGTGGAGTGTGCCGGCGGTCTGGTCGTGGCGCCGTTCCTCGTGCTCGGCGGGGTGCTGCTCCTCTCCCGGAGGTTCTCCGTGGCGCGGCTGCTCGTCGGCACGTCGCTGGCCTGTCTGGTCGTCCTGGCCGTGAACCAGATGCGTCTCGCCCTGATCGGGTACGCCCTCATCCGGTGGGGCGCTGCCGGGTACGGCTGGTCGCACACCGTCGTCGGGTCGGTCCTGACGCTCCTCGGCGTCGCCGTCGCCCTGGTCGTCCTGTGGATGGTGGCCCTGCGCGGGCCCCGGAAGGAGCACTGACGTGGAGACGCTCCTCGGGCTGTCGATGCAGCTCTCCCTCATCATGTCCGTCGTCTTCATCGCCTACGTCGTGGTCATCGTCGTGCCCTACCTCAGGCGCAGACGTCGCGCGACGGGGGAGCCCGGTGCGTTCGAGTGGCACTTCTTCGTCCCCTGCCGTGACGAGGAGGCCGTCATCGACGGAACCGTCACCTACCTGCGCACCACGTTCGGGGCCCACGTCTGGGTCATCGACGACGACTCCGACGACCGCACCGGCCGGATCGTGGCCGCGCACGCCGAGGTCGACCCGCGCGTGCACCTGGTCCAGCGTCGCCGGCCGGAGGCTCGCACCGGAAAGGGCGACGCCCTGAACACCGCCTACGCCCAGCTGCTGGACTTCCTCGGCCCGGACGCCGATCTCGACAAGGTCATCGTCGCCGTCGTCGACGCCGACGGCCGACCGGCCGCGAACTGCCTGGAGGTCTGCGCCGGAGACACCCTCTTCGCCGACCCCGAGGTCGGCGCGGCACAGATCGAGGTCCGGATGGTCAACCGCGACGAGCGCGAACCGACGCCGGGCGCGGGGCGGCTCAAGAACTTCCTCGGCCGGACCCTGGTGCGGATGCAGGACATGGAGTTCCGCACCGTCATCGCCGCGATCCAGGACACCCGACGGCACACCAAGACCGTCGGGATGGGCGGCAACGGGCAGTTCACCCGCCTCTCGGCGCTCACCTCCTTGGACTCCGGCGACGGGCGCGCCTGGCGCGGGTCGCTCCTCGAGGACTTCGAGCTCGGCGTCCATCTGCTCCTGGCCGGATGGCGCAGCGAGTTCACGGCCGACACGTGGGTCGACCAGGAGGCGCTGTTCGACGGACGCCGCTACCTCACCCAGCGCACCCGCTGGGGACA
This sequence comes from Cellulosimicrobium sp. NPDC057862, assembly GCF_042797035.1. Classification (NCBI taxonomy): domain Bacteria; kingdom Bacillati; phylum Actinomycetota; class Actinomycetes; order Micrococcales; family Promicromonosporaceae; genus Cellulosimicrobium; species Cellulosimicrobium sp. NPDC057862. The sequence continues at coordinate 43,130 of NZ_JBHVMH010000001.1, read as the reverse complement.
GGGCGTCATGCAGTGCGGGCGCTACTGGAGGGCTGTGTGGTCCTCCACCACCATCCCGAACATCGGCATGATCGAGATGAGCTACTACATGCTCCAACCCTGGCTCACGCTGCTCGGCACGATCGTCTACCCCGTCCCGCTCGTCCTGCTCGCGGCCCGCCTGACGGCGCACCCGGACCAGCTCGCCACGTTCCTCTCGCAAGGCGGCCTCGCGCTCCTGCTCAGCTATCTTCTGCTCGGCCTGGGGCCGTTCATCCTCTGGGGCCCGATCTACGTGCTGCGCTGCGAGACGACCCAGCCGATGTGGCGCGGGATCGGCTGGGGCCTGGCCTACGTGGTCTACGTCTACGGCTTCTACATCACGACGTGGCGCGCCTTCGGGCGCATCCTGACGGGCCGGTCCGGCTGGGCAAAGACCCGCCGCAACGCCGAGACCCACGTCATCGGGCCGATCGCCACCGAGGCCTGACCCCCGGGCGGCCTACTGAGGCCGCACGCACCCGACCACGCAACCTCGGTCCACGGGACACCGCTGGGCGTGGACCACCACGCCCCGCGGACTCACGAACGCGTACGCAGCAGGCCGTCCACGTGCCTGCGAGCGGCCGCGGTTCGCCACCGTGGAACCAGACGGACCCGAGCTCCCACCAGACCATCTCGACGCGGCACGCCGTCATCGAGGCGACCCCCTCCGCGTGAACCCACCGGTGGAGCCACCACCAGGAAGAGAGAGCAACACGATGAAGAACAACGCGCACCGACGCACCCTGGCCAGCGGCGCAGCGATCGGCCTGCTGGGTCTGACGAGCCTGGCCGTGGCCACGCCTGCCTCGGCGGCTGATGAGACGTCCACGGTCTCGTCGACGGTCCGATGGAGCCCGTCACCCGCGGACCTGTCGAAGTTCGGTCCGAACGGGGGCACGATCAGCTTCACCCTGACCCCCTCGTACGTAGAGGGTTCGGCGCAGGAGGTGCGGGCGTGCGGGTACGACCCCGAGCAGATCGTTCCCACGACGGTGTCGTTCGAGGTCTCCGACCTGCGACCCACCGACGCCTACGCCGGCAACCCCGACCTGACCTACACGATGGCGGACGGCACGCTCAAGGCGTCCACGGTGACCATGGCTCCGGGTCAGGAGCGCGTCTACTACGGGTATCAGCGCACGGTGGGTGACCTGGTCAAGAACACCAGCTACGACCAGGCGCACACCGTCCCGGGCACCCAGGCGCTGAACCCCACGGTGACCGAGGTGGACGGCAAGCTCACCACACCGGACTGGCTGGCGCCGACGGAGACCTTCTTGGGGTCCTTCGTCGCCGCAGCGGTCACGACCGTCACGCCTCAGGAGGGCGTCGAGCTGCCGAGCTTCGTCGAGCTCGAGGCTGCCCCGACGTTCCGCCTCAGCGCCGGCGAGATGAAGGGCTACACGCCGTCGTACCTGTACTACAGCGTTGGCGGCGCGATCGTCTCACCGATCGAGGAGGTCGCGTACTCGGGCCAGCCGACGCAGGCGTACTGGTACGTCGCCAACCCGTACGGCGCCAGCGACGCCTCCGTGGAGATCGGGGCTGCGATCACCGCGCGTTCCATCACCGGCACGGTGTCGTGCGAGCGCGAAGCAGCCGGTGGTGCGCTGATCGACCCCGTCATCGGCTCCGTCGGGCTCGGCACAGCCGCAGTCCTGGCCGGCGCCGGACTGCTGCACCGCCGCCGTCAGACCGCGGTCTGACCTGCCGTCTGCTCCTGAGGGAGATCCGTACCAGGAAGCGCCGTCGTCCGCTCGCCGACAGGTGGGCGGACGACGGCTCGCTCCCGCCCCTCCGAACGACACCAGCGTTCCGACGATGCGGTGCGGGCATCGAACTGCTCGGCGTCATCACGCACCCCCCGGGTGCGTGGCACCTGTCGGTGGGCACAGACACGAGAGAGAGAACTCGAATGATGAGAACGACACGCGGGCGGCGCATCGCCGGCGGCGCAGCGATCGGCCTGCTGGGTCTGACGAGCCTGGCCGTGGCCGCGCCTGCCTCGGCGGCTGATGAGACGTCCACGGTCTCGTCGACGGTCCGATGGAGCCCGTCACCCGCGGACCTGTCGAAGTTCGGTCCGAACGGGGGCACGATCAGCTTCACCCTGACCCCCTCGTACGTAGAGGGTTCGGCGCAGGAGGTGCGGGCGTGCGGGTACGACCCCGAGCAGATCGTTCCCACGACGGTGTCGTTCGAGGTCTCCGACCTGCGACCCACCGACGCCTACGCCGGCAACCCCGACCTGACCTACACCAGGGCCGACGGCTCGCTGTGGACCGAGACGGAGTCCACGTCCCCGACGCTGGAGCGCGCGGGGTTCGGGTACCAGCGGCACGTGCGGGACCTGACCAAGAACGTCGGCTACGACAAGACACTGACGTCCTACGAGGCCGCCGAGTGGGACCCGACGGTCACGGAGGGCGGGGGAGCTCTCACCACCCCGGGCTGGCAGGCGCCGGCCGGATCGTTCGCGGGCCGGTTCGTCGCGACCGCGGTCACGACCGTCACCCCGCCGAAGGGTGTGGAGAGGCTGCCTGACTTCGTCGAGCTCTCCGTGACGCCGGCCTTCGCCATGGGATCGGGGTGGGCGGGCAGTGTCGGTCCGGTGCGCATGCTCGTCCATGACCAGGCGGGAACCCCCGGCCTGCTGGTCAACCGGCCCGAGTACACCGGCGTCCCTCTGAAGGTGTACTGGTACGCGACCGCCACGGCGAGCGACCAGACCCCGGCGCTCTCGGTGGGCTTGTACGCCAGGGCCATCACCGGCACGGTCTCGTGCGAGCGCGAGCAGGCCGGGGGCGCGCTGGTCGACCCCGTCGTCGGCTCCGTCGGACTCGGCACCGCCGCAGTCCTGGCCGGCGCGGGCCTGCTGCACCGCCGCCGCGGAACGGCCGCCTGAGGGACCGACGAGGTCGTGGTGCGAACCGTGCCCGTCGCCTGTTCACCGTCCCCTCGGCGAGCAGGCGACAGGCACCTCGTTCCTACGTGACTACCACCATCAGCGTGTCAGCGGCTGCGGCGAACGCCCGGGCTGACCACGGGTCCCGCACTCCGACTGCCGGGTCAGGGCACCAACCTGCCAGGGCGAGCTCGATGTCTCGCGCAACAGCACGCTGCCCACCCCACCAGTGACCAGATCGCCCGCCGGCGCGTGCCTGAGCTCGCGTTGCCAGGTCGACCAGGCGGCAACGCAGCTCGAGCTCGTTCGAGGAGTCTCGGACGCTGTCCTGCATCTCGAACGCCATCGCGGTCACGGCGCGCGAGAACTCGCCCCTACGGTGACCATGGTGTCTTCCTGCGCGGACTGCGTATCCGAGCACGGCATCGCGGAACGTCTGACCTGGCATACCTTCATCACGCGCGGAGACGCTCTGCGATGACGGGTTCAAGCGTCCACCGGCCCGGCCCTCGGAGCTCGCACCATGGTCGGCCACCGCGCGCGCAGCAGGGCAGTCCCTCACCTCGCGATCGTGCGCGCGGCCCGCTCCGTAGCGATGCGGGGCTGCGCACCGGTGCTGGAGGCGAGCGGCCTCCACCGATCGGAGTCTTCATGGCGCCCAGGAGCGAACCGCGGGACGGCCTCGAGGTCATCCGTCGTCGGGTCTTGGCCGTGCGGAGCGCAAGCGCCGTACACCCAGGAGAGCTGCACCGAGCAGGACGAGGGCCACCGCCCCGACCACGGCGCGAGTGAGGAACACCCCCGTCCGGGCGAAGTACGCTGGCCAGCCGGCGTACCTGTCAGGCTCCTCGGCGGACGAGGGCGAGCCTGACGGATCAGCCGGAGTCGGCTTCGTCGAGTGCGTCGGTCCCTCGTCCGTAGCCGATGTCACGGACTGCGTGGCGGCCGGGACACCGTGATCGACGTCGCCACCCAGGGTTGAGGACGTCGCGAACACGATTGCCAGCGTCGCGACGAGCGGCCACCGACTGTCCATGGTCCACACCACGCCGTTCCCCGCGTGCGGTGAACGGGACGTCCACCGTCCGGATCTCGACCATGGCACGCTCGCCCGGGGCTGTCCATCGTGTCGGTGGACGATGGCGATGGAGCCAGGTCCTCGTGCTGAACCGCCCCGGCCTCCGTAGAGGCTCTGGTGTGCCCCCTGCCGCGAAAGGTCAGGCGGGCATGAGCGCGGGACACGAGGGTGTCCGGGGTGCGAAGACTTCAGACATCTCCACCGAGCCCGGAGGTCATCCCTTCGACGACCGGAACTGCCACCAACCTCGTGACTGGGCAGACCTAGTACACGCCCTGGCCGGGCACCCACGCGTCGGTCGTGAAGCCGGACGGTGCTCCGGGCGACCACGGCGCGGGCGGCGGCTGCGGCGTCCGGACGAGGAACGCCTGGCGCGCCGTGAGCATGAGCTGGAGCAGCGCGCGGCGCTGCCCCTCGACCCGCCACGCCTCGACCGCGCCGCGTGCGACCCGGTCGTGGAGCAGCGCGAGCTCCGTCGCCGCCTGCTGGTAGTCCCGCATCGCGTGCGCGGCGCCGGCGCCGCCCGTGCGGCGAGCCCAGTCGCGGGCCTGGCGGCGCGACGCGAGCGTCGAGAGCATCGTGAGGTCCGCCGGCGTGACCAGGCCCGTGGGGACGTAGGGGACGAGCTGGCGCTGGATCGTCGCGACCGTGCGGCGCCGGTCCCGGACGAGGAGCACGATCAGCGTGATCAGGACCCCGAGCCCCGCGAGGTAGGCGACCCCCAGCGCGAGCGTCCCGAAGCCGGTCGAGGCGTTCCACAGCATGTGGAGCGCGATCGCGGCCGCGAGGCCGCCGATCGGCGCGAGGACCCGGCGCGGTCCGGGCGGGCTCGTGGCCGCGCTCGCCACGCCGAGGCCCGTGAGCGCCGTGCACAGCGGGTGCAGCAGGGGCGTGACGAGCGCGCGGAGCACGAACGTCGGGCCGAGCGTGCCGTCCTGCGCCGCCATGATGAAGTACGTGACGTTCTCGACCGCCGCGAAGCCGAGCGCGACCATCGCGGCGTAGATGACGCCGTCGGTCCAGCCGTCGATCTCGTGCCGACGGAACCACAGCATCCCGAACAGCACGGCGCCCTTGAGGATCTCCTCGACGAACGGGGCCCCGAACGACGCGACGACGTACCAGCCGACCTCCTCGCCGAACAGCGGCGCGGTGAGCAGCTCGAGCCCGAGCGTGTTGAGGATCCCCGCGACGAGGGTCGCGATGCCCGCGCCCCACAGGAACGCCACGACGAGCGCGCTCGGCGGCTCCGGCTCGAGGCGGTCGAGCGCGAGCACGACCGGCACCCAGATGCCGAGCGGCACGAGCGCCAGCAGGAGGCCGACCGTGAACGTCCCGACCCCGGACAGCGCCGCGAGCACGAGGCCGACGAGCAGGCACAGGCTCGCGACCGCGATCGTCACGATGACGCCGACGCGCGCCCTGCCCGGCGGACGACCCTCCAGGACTGCGCGCGGGTCGAGCGGCACCGCGGTGCCCGCAGGACCCTGCGGGTGCGGGGGCACCGGCGTCGGCTGCGGGCGCGGCGGAGGGACGGCAGGGCCGTGCGGCGGGTACGTCACGGGCGCCAAGGCTACGCACCCGGGCACCGCGGGGGAAAGGTGTCCGCCGCCGGTGGCGCCGAACCCGGGGTTATGGGGACCGCGGTCGTCGAAACCGGGGATGTCGCCGGGCTCGGCGCGAGACGCGCCGACAAACCCCGGTGTCGGCGCGGCCGTGAGCGGGGTCGGAAGGTGGTGGTCGCTGCTAGGCGGCGACGTCGTAGCCGGACCGGACGCCGCCCCGGCGGCGCACGGTGGCGTCGTCGGGCACGATCTCGTCCGGCGGGACGACGGCGCCCGGCTCCACGAGCACGCGGCGTCCGACGCGCGCGCCGCTGCCGACGCGGGCGCGGTCGCCGACCCGGGTCTCGGGGGAGATGCGTACGTTGTCGCCGATGCGGACGTCCCGGCCGAGGGTGACGTCGCGGTCGATCCAGCTCCCCTCGCCGAGCAGCGACCCGTGCCCGACGACGGCCCCCTTCTCGACGTACGTGCCCGACCCGACGGGGACCGACTCGGGGACGCGGGCGTGCGGCGAGACGAGGCCGCCGCCGGTGTGGCGCTCGTAGTGCATGATCTCGCCGTAGTCGTTCTCGACCTGGACACGGCGTGCGAGGCGGGCCATGTGACCTCCTCAAGGTCTGTCGGCAGTGGTACTGCTGACATAACGTCGGGGAGGTGCCCAGGATTCCAGCCTCGCCGGCGCCCCGCCCGGCGTCGTCTCGCCCTGGTCAGACGGCGCGGGTGGTCCCGCGGACGACGAGGGTCGTGGGGAGGCGGACGTGGGGTTCGCGGGTGTTGCCCTCGACGAGGTCGACGATGAGCCGCAGGGCCTCGGCGCCCATGCGGTGGATCGGCTGGTCGACGGTCGTCAGGGGCGGGGTGGTGAGCGCCGACTCGGGGACGTTGTCGAACCCGACGACCGAGACGTCGTCGGGCACGCGCAGGCCGAGCTCCGCGGCGACCTCCATGGTGCGGATCGCGGAGAGGTCGTTGGCGGCGAAGATCGCGGTGGGGCGCTCGGGCAGCGAGAGCAGCTCGTGCGCGGGGGAGTCGGCGAGGTCGGGGCGGTAGCCGCCGACGCGCACGAGGTCGGGGTCGAACGGGACGCCGGCGTCGGCGAGCGCCTCGCGGTAGCCCTGCTCGCGCAGGCGCGCGGACTCCAGGTCGGGACGGCCGGCGAGGAAGCCGATGCGGCGGTGGCCGAGGGAGAGCAGGTGCTCGGTGGCGGCGCGGGCGCCGGCGAGGTTGTCGGAGTCGACGGTCGGGGGGCCGGAGGGGCCGCGGTGCGGGTCGACGGCGACGACGGGGATGGAGTTGCCGGGCGCGACGACGGTCGGGGTGACGAGGATGGCGCCGTCGATCAGCGTGCCGCCCAGCCGGGAGAGGTAGCGCTGCTCCCACCCGACGCGGTCGTCGCGACGCAGCCCGCCGGAGTAGGCGAGCAGCTCGTAGCCGGTGCCGTCGACGGCCTCGGAGATGCCCTTGAGCAGCTCGGTCGAGAACGGCTCGAACTCGGCGACGAGGATGCCGATGACGTTGGTGCGGCTGCTGCGCAGGCTGCGCGCGACGATCGACGACTCGTACCCGAGCTGGTCGATGACCTCCTGGACGTGCCGAGAGGTCTCCATGGCGACGCCGTAGCGGCCGTTGATCACCTTGGAGACCGTCGCGACGGAGACGCCGGCGGTGCGGGCGACGTCGCCGATCGTGACTCTTCCGGTGGAGCGCATGGGGATGACAGTAGCCCGTGAGCGGCATGTGCGGCGCCGTGTGTAAAACGTTATCGATAACGATTGACACGAGGACGTTCGGGCTGCGAGAGTCGCTCGTGGCGGCCCCGACGCGGCGGCAGCCCGGCGCGCTCGAGGCAGCGTGCGCCCTGTGCGACTCGACGAAGAGGACGGAACGATGAAGTCTCGGAAGCTCCTGGCGGCGACCGCCGTCGCGATGGCGGGCACGCTCGTGCTCTCGGCCTGCGGAGGCGGGGGCGACTCCGGCTCGGAGGACGGCTCGGTCTCGATGACCTTCTGGCACAACTCCACGACCGGTGACGGCAAGGCGTACTGGGAGGACACGGTCGCGGCGTTCGAGGAGGCGAACCCCGGCGTCACGATCGAGATCCAGGCCATCCAGAACGAGGACATGGACGGCAAGCTCCAGACGGCCCTCAACTCGGGCGACGCGCCCGACATCTTCATGGCTCGCGGCGGCGGCAAGCTCGCCGACGTCGTCGAGGCCGGCCAGGCCAAGGACCTCACCGACCTGATCGACCCGGCGGTGAAGGAGGCGGTCGGCGGCTCGCTGAGCGCCATGACGGTCGACGACAAGGTCTACGGCGTGCCCGTGTCGATCCTGCCGGGCGGCCTGTTCTACAGCGCGGACCTGTTCGAGGCGGCGGGCGTCACCGAGAACCCGGCGACGATCCCCGACCTGGAGGCCGCGAACGAGAAGCTGCGCGCGAGCGGCGTCGCGCCCATCGCCCTGGGCGCCAAGGACGCGTGGCCGGCCGCGCACTGGTACTACTTCTTCGCCCTGCGCTACTGCTCGCAGGACACCATGAACGAGGCCGCCTCCACGCGGACGTTCGACGCCCCGTGCTGGACCGAGGCCGGGGAGGCGCTCGCGGACTTCGCCGCGACGGAGCCGTTCAACGAGGGCTTCCTCACGACCTCCGCGCAGCAGGGCGCCGGCTCGTCGGCGGGCCTCCTGGCGAACCACCAGGCCGCGATGGAGCTCATGGGCGCCTGGGACCCGGGCGTCATCGCCTCGCTCACGCCCGACGGCCAGCCGCTGCCCGACCTCCAGTGGTTCCCGTTCCCCGAGGTCGAGGACGGTGAGGGCGAGCCCGGCGCGATGATGGGCGGCGTCGACGGCTACTCGTGCTCCGCGGACGCCCCGGACGAGTGCGCCGAGTTCCTCAACTTCGCGCTGTCGAAGGAGTCGCAGGAGGCCTACGCCGACGCGTTCCAGACGCTCCCCGCGAGCTCCGAGGCGCAGGGCGTCGTCACCGACCCGGCTCTCGTCTCGATCCTCGAGGCGTACAACGAGGCGCCGTACGTCTCCGTCTGGCTGGACACGCTGTACGGCCAGAACATCGGCAACGCCCTGAACACGGCCGTCGTGAACCTGCTGGCCGGCAAGGGCAGCCCCGAGGACATCGTCCAGGCCGTCAACGACGCAGCGGCCAAGGAGTAGCACCAGCCATGAGCGTGTCCCAGGGCGAGACCTCGCCGAGCACGACGACGCCCGAGGACCGGGCCGGGGGCGGCGCCGGCGCCGTGCAGCCGCCCCCGGCCGCCGCGGCGCGGGCCCGCCGCCCGCGCCGCGGGCGCTGGGGCCAGCGGGCCGAGATCGCGGTGCTCGCCGGGCCCGCGCTCGTCGTCTTCCTGACCTTCGTCATCGTCCCCGTGGTGATGGCGGCGTACTACGGGTTCTTCAAGTGGAAGGGCTTCGGGCCGCCGACGGAGTTCGTCGGGTTCGAGAACTACCTCATCATCTTCCGCGACCCCGAGTTCCTCGCGGCGCTGGGGCACAACGCGTTCATCGTCATCATGTCGCTCGTGCTCCAGGGCCCGGTCGCCGTGGTCGTGGCGCTCATGCTCAACCGGCGCATCCGCGGCCGCTCGGTGATCCGCGTGCTCGTGTTCGTGCCGTACGTGGTGTCCGAGGTGATCGTCGGGACGGGCTTCAGCCTCATGCTCGCGACCACGGGCGCCGTGAACGACCTGCTGGAGCGCATCGGCCTCGGGTTCCTCACGGTCGACTGGCTCGCCGACCCCGACGTCGCGATCTGGACCCTGCTGCTCATCATCACGTGGAAGTACATCGGCTTCGCCGTGATCCTCTTCCTCGCGGGCCTCCAGGGCATCCCCGACGAGCTGGGCGAGGCGGCCGCGATCGACGGCGCGTCGTACTGGAAGACCCAGCGCTTCGTGACGCTCCCGCTGCTCGGCCCGACCGTCCGCATCTGGGCGTTCCTGTCGATCATCGGCTCGCTCCAGCTCTTCGACCTCGTCTACATCATCTGGGGCCAGTACGTGGCCTCGACGGCGGGGACGTCGACCATGGCGACCTACATGGTGGCGAACGGCCGCAACGCGGGGAACTACGGGTACGGCAGCGCGGTCGCCGTCGTGCTGTTCCTCATCTCGCTCGCGGTGGCCCTCGTCTACCAGCGGTACGTCCTGCGCCGTGACACCGAGGGCGCGATCACGGAAGGGAAGAAGTGATGGCCACCGTCACCGCGGCGCCCGCGCCCGAGCGTGCCCCCGGCGCCAAGCTCCCGAAGGAGCCGCGCGGCTCCGGCATCGGGCGGGGCGGCCCCCTGACCTACGTCGTCGCGTGGCTGCTCGTCGGCGTGTGCCTGGCCCCGATCGCGTACATCGTGGTCGGCGGGTTCCGCACGAACGCGCAGATCACGGCCGACCCGTCGGGCCTGCCCGACCCGTGGCAGCTCGACAACTACGTCGGGGTCCTGACGAGCTCGCTGTTCTGGCATCAGCTCGGGAACTCGCTCGTCGCCGCGCTGCTCACGACCCTCGGCGTCGTCGTCCTCGGCCTCATGGCGAGCTACGTCATCGCGCGCTACTCGTTCGTCGGCCGCGGGGCGCTGTACGCGCTGTTCGCCGCGGGCCTCATGTTCCCCATGACCGTCGCGATCACCCCGCTCTACATCATGATCCGCTCGCTCGGGCTGATGAACTCCGTGGGCGGCCTGGTGCTGCCGCAGATCGCGTTCGCCCTCCCGACGACCGTCATCATCCTCGTCCCGTTCCTGCGCGCCATCCCGCGCGAGATCGAGGAGGCGGCGTCGATCGACGGGGCCAGCCGGCTCGGCTTCTTCTTCCGCATGGTCGTGCCGCTGTCCCTGCCGGGCGTCATCACCGTGGGGATCCTCGCGTTCGTCGCGAGCTGGAACAGCTACATGCTCCCGCTCTTCATCCTCAACGACGAGACGTCGTACACGCTCCCGCTGGGCGTGCAGGCGTTCGCGTCGCAGTACTCCGTGGACACCGCCCGCGTGCTCGCCTTCACGTCCCTGTCGATGATCCCCGCGCTCGTCTTCTTCTCGCTGTTCGAGCGGCGCATCGTCGGCGGGCTCTCCGGAGCCGTGAAGGGCTGACCGTCCGCTCGTCCGCGCACCCGTCCCTGCCCCGCGTCGCGCGCGGGGCAGGGCCACCATCGAAGGAGAACGGTCCCGTGACCGACGTCGTCCCTGCCGTCCCGACGGCCCTCACCGGCTCCCCGGAGCCGACCACCCCGGCACCGCGCACCCCGCGCCCGGCCTCGCCGCAGCCGCCCACGGTCTCCGAGCAGGTGCGTGCGCTCCACGCCCGCATGACGCTCGACGAGAAGCTCGCGCAGCTCGTGGGCTACTGGCTCGACCAGAACGGCACCGTCGCCCCGATGCAGTCGGAGATGACGGCGGGCCAGCAGGACGGCGGCCGCCTCGCCGAGATCACGCGGCACGGCATGGGGCACTACACGCGCGTCTACGGCACGCGGCCCGTCGAGCCCGCGGAGCGTGCCGCGTGGCTGTGGGCGGAGCAGCGCCGGCTGAAGGAGGAGACCCGCCTGGGGATCCCCGCGATCGTGCACGAGGAGTGCCTCACGGGCCTCGCCGCGTGGAAGGCCGCGACGTACCCGACGCCGCTCGCGTGGGGCGCGTCGTTCGACCCGGCACTGGTCGAGGAGATGGCGCGCGAGGTCGGGGAGTCGATGCGCGCGCTCGGCGTGCACCAGGGCCTCGCGCCCGTGCTCGACGTCGTGCGGGACCCGCGCTGGGGCCGCGTGGACGAGTGCGTGGGCGAGGACCCGTACCTCGTGGGCACGGTCGGCACGGCGTACGTGCGCGGCCTGCAGGACGCGGGCGTGCACGCGACCCTCAAGCACTTCGTCGGGTACTCGGGCTCGCGCGCCGGCCGCAACCACGCGCCGGTGAGCGCGGGGCCGCGCGAGCTCGCCGACGTCTACCTCCCGCCGTTCGAGATGGCCGTGCGCGACGGCGGCGCGCGGTCGGTCATGGCGTCGTACGTCGACGTCGACGGCGTGCCGCTGCACGGCAGCACGGAGTACCTCACCGAGATCCTGCGCGAACGCTGGGGCTTCGACGGCGTCGTCGTCGCCGACTACTTCGGCGTCGCGTTCCTCGAGGTCATGCACCGCGTCGCGGCCGACCGCGGGGACGCCGCGGCGCAGGCGCTCGAGGCCGGCCTCGACGTCGAGCTGCCCACGGGGGACGCCTACCTCGCGCCGCTCGCGGAGCGCGTGCGCTCCGGCGCGCTCGACGAGGCGTGGGTCGACCGCGCCGTCCTGCGCCTCCTCAACCAGAAGGAGGAGCTCGGCCTGCTCGACCCGGCCGCCTACGCCGACGAGCCGCCGACGGCGATCGACCTCGACACCCCGCGACAGCGCGCGACCGCGCGCCGCCTCGCGCAGGAGTCGCTCGTGCTGCTCGCGAACGACGGCGTCCTGCCGCTCGTGCGTGGGCGCCGCGACAGCGCTGACGGCGCGCCGTCCGCCCCGTTGCGCGTCGCGGTCGTCGGGCCCAACGCGGACTCGTCCGAGGCGCTCATGGGCTGCTACTCGTTCGTCAACCACGTGCTCGCGCACCACCCCGGCACGCCGGCCGGCATCGCGCTGCCCACGGTCCTCGAGTCGCTGCGCGACGCGCTCGCCCCGACCGGCGCCGAGGTGGCGCACGCCGTCGGCTGCGCGGTCGACGGCTCCGACATCTCGGGGATCCCCGAGGCGGTGGACGCCGCGCGCGCCGCGGACGTCGCGGTCGTCGTCGTGGGCGACGAGGCGGGGCTGTTCGGGCGCGGCACGGTCGGTGAGGGCAACGACGTCGAGTCGCTCGAGCTCCCGGGCGTGCAGCGGCGGCTCGTCGAGGAGGTCGTCGCGTCGGGGACGCCCGTCGTGCTCGTGCTGCTCACGGGCCGTCCGTACGCGATCGGCTGGGCGTTCGGGGACGACGCGGGCGCGGACGGCGCGACCCCCGGCCGCCCGGCCGCCGTCGTGCAGGGCTTCTTCCCCGGCGAGGAGGGCGGGCGCGCGGTGGCCGACGTGCTCGTCGGCGACGTCAACCCCTCGGGCCGCCTGCCCGTGTCTCTCCCGCGCGCGGGCGGGGCGGAGCCCTTCTCCTACCTGCACCCCGTGCTCGGCGGGCCGTCGGACGTGACGTCCGCGGACCCGACGCCCGTGCGGCCGTTCGGGTTCGGGCTGTCGTACACGCAGTTCGCGTACGCGGACCTCGAGGTCGACCCGGCCGTCGCGGCGGGCGGGACGTTCCGCGCGGCGGTCACCGTGACCAACACGGGCGCGGTGGCGGGGACGGACGTCGTGCAGCTCTACGCGCGCGACGTCGTGGGCTCCGTGCCGCGCCCCGTCGCGCAGCTCCTCGGGTATGCGCGCGTCGACCTCGCCGCGGGCGAGTCGCGCCGCGTGACGTTCCGCGTCCCGACGACGCGCCTCGCGTTCTCCGACCGCCGCCTCGCGCGCGTGGTCGAGCCGGGCGACGTCGAGGTGTGGGTCGGCGCGCACGCCGGCGCGATCGACGCCGCGCCCGGGACCGACGACCTCGGGTCGACGACGGGCGGCGCGATCGTCAACGAGTCCGCCCCTGCCGAGCGCCGGGTCGTGCCCGGCGCGGCGACCGCGCGCGCGACGCTCGCCGTCACCGGGCCGGTGCACGAGGTCACGGCCGCGGACGAGCGGCTCGTCGCGGTCGAGGTCTCCGAGCGGGTCGAGGCGGGGGAGCGCGCGTGACCCTCGTCCCGAACCCGGTACTGCCGGGATGCTTCCCCGACCCGTCGGTCTGCCGCGTCGGTGACGACTTCTACCTCGTCACCTCGACGTTCGAGTACCTGCCCGGCCTGCCCGTGCTGCGCAGCCGCGACCTCGCGACGTGGGAGCACGTCGGGGACGTCGTCGACCGGTCGGGTCAGCTCGACTACGACGGCATCCGCTCGTCGGGCGGCCTGTACGCGCCGACGCTGCGCCACCACGACGGCACGTTCTGGCTCGTGTGCACGCTCGTGGACCCGGAGGACGACTCCCGCGGCGGCAACTTCGTCATGACCGCGACCGACCCCGCCGGGCCGTGGTCCGACCCCGTGTGGCTGCGCGACGAGGGCGGCGAGCGGGTCGCCGGGATCGACCCGTCGATCTTCTTCGACGACGACGACCGCGCGTGGCTGCACGGGACCCGGCTCGCGGCCGAGCCCGAGTGGTTCCACCAGACCGAGGTGTGGGTGCGCGAGCTCGACCTCGCGACGCTCACGCTCGTGGGCCCGGAGCACGTCGTCTGGACGGGGGCCGTGCGGGGCGCGGTGTGGGCCGAGGGGCCGCACCTGTACAAGGTCGACGGCTCGTACTACCTGCTCGCGGCCGAGGGTGGCACGGACTTCCACCACGCGGTGTCCGTCGCGCGCGCCTCCTCCGTGACCGGGCCGTACGAGGGCAGCAAGGCCAACCCCGTGCTGACGCACCGCCACCTCGGGCGCGGCGCGGACGTCGTCGGCGTGGGCCACGCCGACCTCGTCGAGGCGCCCGACGGCACGTGGTGGGCCGTGCTGCTCGCCATGCGCGTCTACGGCGGCTACCACTACCCGCTCGGGCGCGAGACGTTCCTCGTCCCCGTCGTGTGGGAGGACGGCTGGCCCGTCCTCGCGCCCGGCGAGGGCCGCGTGCCCGACGTCGTGGAGGTCCCGTTCGCGGGCGCGGCGCCCCGGCCCGCGATCCAGGGCGGGGCGAGCGGCGTCGTCGGCCCGGGCGACCCACGCTGGTGCGCGGTGCGGGCCGTGCCGCGGGACGTCGCGGCCCCGGCGGGCGAGGGCTGGGCGCTGCCCGTGCGTCCGGCGACGCTCGCCGAACGAGGCGTGCCCGCGTTCCTCGGGGTGCGCCAGCAGCACCGCGACGTCGACGTGACGGTCACGCTGCGCGTGCCCGAGGTCGCGGGGGAGCGGGCGGGCGTCGTCGTGCGCCAGTCCGAGCGGGACCACGTGCGGCTGCTCGTCGAGGGCGGCCCGGGGGAGTCGCGCCGCGTCGTCGCCGTGCACCGTCGGGCGGGGTCGGACGAGGTGGTCGGCGAGACCACCGTGGGCGTCGCGCCCGGCGAGCCGGTCGCCGTCGGGCTGCGCGTGCGCGGGCAGGACTACGGGCTCGTCGCCGGTCCGGCGGGGGACGAGTCCGGCGGCCCGCTCGAGCCCGTCGCGACGGTGGACGGCCGCACGCTCGACAGCACCGCGGCGGGCGGGTTCCTCGGGCTCTGGCTCGGGGTGCACGCGACGAGCGAGGGCCGGCCGACGACGTCCGTCGTGCGCGTGGACCGGTTCGCCTACGAGCCCGTGGGCTGACGCGCCCCGGGCGTGCGGGACGGTCCGGCGGGGCTACGGTCGGGGCATGTCGAGCGAACGGACACGCACCGAGGTGGACCTGCTGGGACCGAAGGAGGTCCCGGCGGACGCGTATTACGGAGTCCACACGGTGCGGGCGATGGAGAACTTCCAGATCTCGGGGACCACGGTGAGCGACGTCCCCGAGATGGTCCGGGGCATGGTCATGGTCAAGAAGGCGTCGGCGCTCGCGAACCGCGAGCTGCGAACGATCCAGCGCGACGTCGCCGACGCGATCGTCGCCGCGTGCGACCAGATCCTCGACCACGGCCGATGCCTGGACCAGTTCCCCGTGGACGTGTTCCAGGGCGGTGCGGGCACGAGCGTCAACATGAACACCAACGAGGTCGTGGCCAACCTCGCGCTCGAGCTCGCCGGGTTCGAGAAGGGCCGCTACGACGTCATCAACCCCAACGACCACGTCAACCGCTCGCAGTCGACCAACGACGCGTACCCCACGGGCTTCCGGCTCGCGGTGCACGAGCTCGTCGGCGCGCTCCAGGGCGAGGTCCGCCGGCTCGAGCGCGCGTTCGACGAGAAGGCGTCGGAGTTCGCCGACGTCCTGAAGATGGGCCGCACGCAGCTCCAGGACGCGGTCCCCATGAGCCTCGGCCAGGAGTTCGCGGGGTTCGCGGTGAACGTCGGCGAGGAGATCCGGCGCCTCGAGGTCGCGGGCGAGCTGCTGCTCGAGGTCAACCTCGGCGCGACGGCGATCGGCACCGGGCTGAACACGCCGCCCGGGTACCCGAAGGTCGCGACGCGACGCCTCGCCGAGGTGAGCGGTCTCCCGACGGTCCCGGCCGAGAACCTCGTCGAGGCGACCTACGACAACGGCGCCTACCTCGCGGTCCACTCCGCCCTCAAGCGGCTCGCGGCGAAGCTCTCGAAGATCTGCAACGACCTGCGCCTGCTCTCGTCCGGGCCGCGCGCGGGGCTGGGGGAGATCAACCTGCCCGAGCTCCAGGCCGGGTCGTCGATCATGCCCGCCAAGGTGAACCCGGTGATCCCCGAGGTCGTCAACCAGGTGTGCTTCAAGGTCATGGGCAACGACGTGACCATCACCCACGCGGCAGAGGCGGGCCAGCTCCAGCTCAACGTCATGGAGCCGGGGCTCGCGCAGGCCATGTTCGAGTCGCTGCGCCTCCTCACCAACGCGTGCGTCGCGCTGCGTACCAAGTGCGTCTCGGGCATCACCGCGAACGTCGAGGTGTGCCGCCGCCACGTGCTCGACTCGATCGGCATCGTCACGTACCTCAACGAGATCATCGGGCACCGCAACGGCGACCTCGTGGGCGCCGAGGCCGCGCGGACCGGGGCATCGGTCCGCGACGTCGTCGTGGCGCGCGGGCTGCTCACGCCCGAGGAGGTGGACGCCGTCCTCACGACCGAGAACTTCCTGCGCCCGCGCTACACCGGCCGCTACTACGCGCCCGACGAGCGCGGCCTGCCGGCCGCGGGCGAGGAGGGCGAGTCGTCGCGCGTCGTGGAGTCCGACGACGCCACGGGCGCACCCCCGGAACCCGAATCCTGACGCCGAGGTCGACCCGCCCGTCGCCAGATCGACCTCCTGAGGGTCGATCTCGGCCGCTCGGGTCGATCTCGCGGCGGGGCGCAACGACGCCGGGTCACGCCCCCGCGAGGGCGCGGACCGCGCGCTCGATGGCGGGGCGCAGGTCGAGGCCGGGGTCGACGGTGAGCCGGTGCAGGAGCAGCCCGTCGCCGAGGGCCATGAGGGCCCGGGTGGCCGGGACGGGGTCGGCGATGCCGACGGCGGTGACGATCTGCTCGGTCCACCGCTCGAACGCGCGGCGCTGCCGCCGCAGGGGCTCGCCGAGCTCGGGGTCGCCGGAGAGCTCGAGGAAGAGGGCGTAGCGCGCCCGGGTCCGCGCCGCGAACGGCCCGGACTGCGCCTCGGTCATGGCGCACAGCCCGTCGACCAGCGCGTCGGCGCTCGTGATCGCCGGCATCGCGGCCACGTCGAAGTCGGCGCGCTCCTGCTCGGCGATCCGGTCGACCACGCCGGCGAGGAGGGCGCGGCGGGTGCGGAACCAGTTCGACGTCGACCCGGGCGGGAGGCCGGCGCGCCGGTCGACCCGCGCGTGGCTCAGCGCGCGCACGCCGTCCTCTCCGAGCACCTCCACGGCGGCGTCCAGCGCTCGTTCTCGGGTGGTTGCGGCCATGGACTCCCTCTCGCGACCGATCTACTATGAACATAGTAGTCGCTCGCACGAAGGAGTCGTCATGACTACGCCCCAGCCCCGCACCACCCGTCCCGCCGGCGCCCCCGCATGGTCGCCCCCGCTCCCGGACGCACCGGGCTTCGACCACCTCGTGGTCGAGACGCCCGGCCTGCGCACCCACGTCGCGACCATCGGCACCGGCGACCCGGTCGTGCTGCTGCACGGCTTCCCCGAGCACTGGTGGCAGTGGCACGAGGTCGCTCCCGTCCTCGCCGCCGCCGGCCACCGCGTCCTGTGCCCGGACCTCCGTGGCGCCGGGTGGACCGCCGCGGACGACCCGCGGATCGAGCGCGAGACCCGGCTCCACGACCTGCTGGCGCTCTTCGACGCCCTCGGCGTCGAGCGTGCCCACCTCGTCTCCCACGACATGGGCGCCATCACGGCGATGCAGCTCTGCTACGACCACCCCGAGCGCGTCCGCACCGCCGTGCAGCTCTCCGTCCCGCCGGGCTTCTTCACCTTCAGCCCGCGGCTGCTGCCGGCCTTCCAGCACCTGCCGCCGTTCATCTGGCACAGGCCAGGAGCCTCGCTGCGCGGGACGTTCTCCGCGCGGTATGCCGCCCGGCCGATGTCCGCGGCGACGGTCGACGCGCACCTGGCCCCGTTGCGCCGGCCCGAGATCGACGCCGCCGTGCGTCCGCTCACCCGCCGGATGATCCTGCCCGAGGCGCTGCGCATCATGGGGGGTGCCTACCGTCGTCGTCGGCTCACGGTGCCGACCCTGGTCGTCTACGGCCGGCGCGACTACCCCACCACGGAGGAGCTCATGGGCCGCATCTGCCGCCGTCCGGAGCGCTACGCGGACCGCATCGAGTTCGCCTGGGTCGACGATGCGGCGCACTTCATCACCGACGACGCCCCGGGGCCGGTCGGGGAGCTCGCGCTCGACTGGTTCGACCGGGCCGCGTGACGGGCCGATCCTTCGAGCCACCAGATCGACCCGTACGCCCGAGGTCGACCCTCGGGAGGTCGATCTGGTGACGGGCGGGCCGATCTCGCGGTCAGGACCGCACGCGTACCACCCGGAGGGCGACGCCTGCCGCCAGCACCGCCGCTCCCGCCGCGACGCTCGCGAGCGGGAGCGTGACGACCAGCGCGACGCAGCCCAGCGCGCCCAGCACCTGGAGCGCGCGCGGGTACAGGTGGTGCGGGGCGGTCTGGCGCAGCGCGGACAGGTTCGCCACCAGGTAGTACACGAGCACGCCGAACGACGAGAACCCGATCGCCCCCCGCAGGTCCGTCGTGAGCACGAGCACCACGACGACCGCCCCGACCGCGAGCTCGGCCCGGTGCGGCACCCGGTGCACGGGGTGCACGGCCGCGAACCACCCGGGCAGGTCGCCCGTGCGTGCCATCGCGAGCCCCGTCCTGCTCACGCCCGCGAGCAGGGCGAGGAGGGCGCCGGCGCTCGCGGCGACGGCACCGACGCTCACGACCGGGCCGGCCCACGCCCACGAGCCGGCCGCGACCGCGTCGGCGAGCGGCGCCGCGGACGCCGCGAGCCCGTCCGGCCCCAGCACCGCGAGCAGGACCACCGCGACGACCGCGTAGAGCACGACGACGACCCCCAGGGACACGAGGACGGCGCGCGGGATCGTGCGGCGCGGGTCGCGCACCTCCTCGCCCAGCGTCGCGACGCGCGCGTACCCCGCGAACGCGAAGAACAGCAGCCCCGCGGACTGGAGGACGCCGTACCAGCCGCCGTGCGCGCCGTCGGGGTCGAGCACCCCGGACCACGCGGGCGCCGTGCCCGCCAGGCTCGCGACGACGGCCGTCGCGATCGCGAGGAGCGCCACCGCGACGATCGCGCGCGCGAGCCGCGCCGTGCGCGTCACGCCCCGGTAGCCCACGGCCGTGAGCAGCACGACGGCCGCGGCAGCGACGGGGCGCTCCCACCCGGGCGGGGCGGCGTAGGCCGCGAGGACGAGCGCCATGGCCGCGCAGCTCGCCGTCTTGCCGACGACGAACCCCCACCCGGCGAGGTACCCCCACCAGGGGCCGAGGTGCTCGCGCCCGTACACGTACGTGCCGCCCGACGTGGGGTGCTGCGCCGCGAGCTGGGCCGACGACGTCGCGTTCGCGTACGCGACGACCGCCGCCAGGCCGAGCCCGACGAGCAGCCCCGTGCCCGCGGCGGCCGCCGCCGGGGCGAACGCGGAGAACACGCCCGCGCCGATCATCGACGCGAGCCCGACGACGACCGCGTCCGTCGTGCCGAGGCGTCGCACGAGCGAGGGCCGGCCCGGGGTGGTGGTCACCCGGACAGCGTGCCAGGGCAAGGTGTCCGGAAGGTGTCGACGACCGTCCCAGGGAGTGGTCGGCGCGCCGTCCGCGAGCGGGTACAGTTCCCGCCGGTGTCCCGTTCCCGGTCGTCGTCGACCGGCCCCGTCGCACGGGGAGACGGGCTGTCCGCTACGGCGAGGACGGCGGTGCAGGGGTGGTGGCAGGGCGGGTGCGACGGGCTGGACGGACGCTGCGGACCGGGTCGAGGGTCGCGCTCGTGTGCGCCGTCCTCCTCGGCGCGCCGACGGCCGCGTTCGCGGACACGAGCGACGGGCTGTCGGAGACCTCGCGGACGCGGTACGAGGTCGACGGCTCGGGGCCCGTCCGCGTGACGGTCACGACGACGATCCGCAACGAGCAGCCGGCCAGCGCCCAGTACGTCTACTACTGGGACGCGTACGGGATCCCCGTCCCGGCGGGCGCGACCGACGTCACCGCCACGAGCGGCGGGGCATCGCTCCCGGTCACGCTCGAGCCGACCGAGGACCCGTCGACCCGCATCGCCGGGGTGTCGTTCTCCCCGCTGAACTACGGGCGCGAGCGGACCGTCGAGTGGTCCTACACGATCCCGGGCGAGCCGATCCGCTCCGAGGGGTACACGCGCGTCGGGCCCGGCTACGCGACGTTCGCCGTGAACGCGGCGGGCGACCCGGGGCAGGTCACCGTCGAGATCGCCACCCCGACGTCGATGGACTTCGACAGCACGTGGGACGGCTTCGAGCCGATCCTCGACGGGGAGACCCGCACCCACCGCGCGACCGAGAGCACGGACGACTACGGGACCTGGGCGTTCGTGTCGCTGCGCGACCCCGCGCAGGCCGACGAGACGAGCGTCGACGTCGGCGGGAACGAGCTCGTGCTGGAGAGCTTCCCGGGCGACACCGAGTGGAGCGGCTTCGTCGAGGAGCAGGTGGTGGCCGGCATGCCCGCCCTGGAGCGCGCGGTGGGGATGCCGTGGCCGGGCAGCCTGGAGCGGATCCGCGAGGACGTGTCGCCCGGGGTGCTCGGGTACGCGTGGTTCGACTCCGCCTCCTGGGAGATCGTCATCCCCGAGGACCTCGACGCCGGGCTCCTGTTCCACGAGCTCTCGCACGCGTGGCTCGCCGGGGACCGGTTCGCGGACCGGTGGGTGTACGAGGGGCTGGCCGAGGTGGTCGGGCAGCGCGTGGCCGCCGAGACCGGGGGCGCGGCGGAGCAGCGGCCCGCGCCCGCGCGCGACGCGGCGGACGCCGTCCCGCTCGCCGCCTGGCAGGAGGTCGACCTCGACGGCGGCGCCGGCGCCGCCGAGGAGTACGCCTACGCCGCGGCGTGGACCGCGATGTCGGAGCTCGTCGGTGGCCTGGACGACGACGCCCTCGGACCGTTGGTCGCGGCGGCGTACGCGGGCGAGAGCGCCTACGACGTGCCCGGCATCCTCGACCACCCGGGCCTGACGGACGGCCGTCGTCTCCTCGACCTCGTCGAGGTGCGCGGCGGCGTGGCCGGAGCCGAGGCGACGTACCGGACGTGGGTCGCCGACGCGGACGAGACCGCCCTGCTCGACGCGCGGGCCCCGGCCCGCGAGGCGTACGTCGCGCTCGACGCGGCGGACGCCGCGTGGTCGCCGCCCGCCGGCCTGCGCGCCGCGATGACGGACTGGGCGTTCGAGGACGCCGAGATGGCCCGCACCGCGATCGGTCCCGACGCCGCGGTGGCCGCCGGGGAGGTGCAGGAGGCCGCCCGCGCCGCGGGGCTGCCCGACCCGGCCGCCGTGCGCGAGCAGTACGAAGGCGCTCAGAGCGCCGAGGAGTACGCGGCGCTCGCGACCGCGCTGCCGCGCGCGGTCGAGGTCGTCGGGTCCGTCGGCGACGCGGTCGCCGACGCCTCGGCCGGCGGCCCGCTCGCGGACCTCGGGCAGCTGCTCCTGGACGTCGACGGCTCCGCTGCGGACGCCCGCGCCGCGCTCGACGACGGTCGGCTGGACGATGCCGCGGTCGCGGCCGGCGACGCGTCGTCCCGGGCCGCTGCCGCGCCCTGGCTCGGGGCGGGCAGCGTCCTCCTCGTCGTCGTGGCGCTCGCCGGCGTGGTCCTCCTGCTCGTCCGGCGCCGCGCACGACGTCGCGCGCAGCCCGAGGGCGAGTCCGCCGCCGACGGCGACCGGCCGGAGGGCGGGACCCCCGCCGTCGACGCGACGCCCGCCGACGACGCGACGCTCGCCGACGACGCGACGCCCACTGAGGGCGAGCCGCACGCGGGCGACGAGCCGCATGCTGGCGACGAGCCGACGTCGAGCGACGAGCCGACGCCGGGCGAGGAGCCGGACACGGAGGACGAGCCGAGCTCCGGCGAGGAGCCGTCCGTCGACGAGGAGCCGGAGCCGGTGAAGGCGTAGTCCCTCGGCGGGGCCGCGTCAGGCAGGCCACCAGGAGCGTGGCCGCGCGACCCCGGGGCGGCGAGCCGTGAGAAGTGGCCCCCCGGGACACGCGCCGAGGGGCCACTTCTCCCGTAATCGCCCGAGGGCGGTGGGGCTACGGCATGCTCGCCAGGTGGGCGTCCACCGAGCTCGCGAACGCGTACCCGTTGCTCGCGTCCCAGTTGATCGACCAGGTCATCGCCCCGCGGATGTCGGGCCAGCGCGCGGGCGGCACGAAGCTCCCGCAGCCGGTGCCCGCGGCGAGGCAGCTCAGGGCGTTGTTCACGACCGACGAGTTCACGTACCCGCCGCCCGCCGCCTGGGTGGTCGCCGGCAGGCCGAGCGCGATCTGGTCTGGTCGCAGCTCGCTCTGGAGCTGGATGCACGACAGCGCGGTGAGGAAGTTCACCGTGCCCTGCCCGTATGCCTGCATCTGGTCGCAGCCGAGCATCGTGCCGGAGTTGTAGTACTGCGTGTGGACGATCGTGAGGATGTCCTTGATGTCCAGCGCGAGCCGGAAGTAGGAGCTCCCCGTCGACTGCATGTCGATGGTCTGCGGCGCCATCGTGATGATGAGGTCCGGCCCGACGGCCGCCCGGACCTGGCGCAGCGCCTGCGCCATGTACGTCGGGTTGACCCCGTTCTCGAGGTCGATGTCGACGCCGTCGAACCCGTACGTGTCGATGAGCCCGATCACGCTGGTCGCGAAGGCCGACGCCGCGGCCGAGCTGCCGACCGACACCGTGCCCTTCTCGCCGCCGACGGACAGGATCACGTGCTGGCCTCGCGAGTGCAGCGTCGCGACGTCGGCCCGGAGCTGGTCGTTCGTGTAGCCGCCCAGCGCGGCGGACAGTCCGGGGTCGACGCCGAACGTGACGGCGCCGGGCGTGCTCGGGACGGCGTCCGCGAACGCGACCGCGACGAGGTCGTACGACGTCGGGACGGCCGACAGCCGCAGCGGCGTGGCCCCGTTGACGAAGTTCTGCCAGTACCCCGTGAGCAGGTGCTTCGGCAGCGCGCCGGTCTGGCAGCCGCTCGTCGAGCCCGTCACCGTGGCGGGCGGGGACTCGCCCGTCGCGTTGTAGGCGCGCACCGTGTAGGTGTGGCTCGAGCAGGCCGCGAGCCCGGTCAGCGTCGCGCTCGTCCCGGTGACGGTCGTCCGCAGGGTCGTGCCTTCGTAGACGCGGTATCCCGTGACGGTCCCGGTCGAGGCCGTCCAGGCGAGGCCGAGCGAGGTGTCGGCGGTCGTCGCGACGCGCAGGGCGGTGGGCGCGCCGGGGACGCCCGTCCCGCACCCGGCCGTCGTGAGCGAGACGCTCCCGGAGCGAGGTGACTCGCTCGCGGTGTTGTACGCCGCCACGGAGTAGGTGTGCGGGGTGCACGCGGCGAGCCCGGAGACGGTGGCCGACGTGCCCGTGGACGTCGCCACGACCGTGCTGCCCTCGTAGACGCGGTATCCCGTCACCGTGCCGGACGACGCGCCCCACGAGAGGGCCGCCGACGTCGAGGTCACCGTCCCGGCGACGGGTGTGCCCGGCGTGCCCGGGACGACGGGCGGCGGGCCGCCCGCGCCCTGGAGCGAGACGTCGTCCGCCTGGAAGGCGCCGGTGCCGTACCAGCCGTGGAGGTAGACCCGGGTCGTGCTGCTCGGGGCGGTGAACGTCACCGTGAGGCGGGTCCAGTCCGCCGCGCTCGGGGTCCAGGTCGAGGTGCCGCCGTCGACGCCCAGGTAGACGTAGCTGCCGCGCACCCAGGCGGAGAGGGTGTACTGCGTGCCGGCGACGGTCGGGACGGACTGCGTGCAGCGCGCGTTGTCGAGGCCCACGGGGGTCCCTTGCAGCGCCTTGGTCCCCGTCCGCACGGGGGTGGAGACGACGGCCCCGGACGATCCCGAGCAGGTCCAGGGACTGAGCGTGCCCGACTCGAAGCCCCCGTTGGCCAGCACCTCCTCGGCGGAGGCGGGGGCGGCGGTCAGGGCGAGGCTGGAGACGAGGGCCACGGCCAGTGCCGCGGCGGCGGTGCGAAGTCTGTTCATGTCTGCTCCGTTGCAGGTCGAATCAAACTCTCAGGGAACTTAACGATGCACTCCTTATGAACCCGCACCGGCAGCGGTTCGTCAAGGGCGGCGCGCGGTGGGGCACCGAGACCTGGGGGACAATGGGTGGCAGCACTGCATGCCAAGACGAGGAGTACTCCGTGCCCCAGGGAACTGTCCGATGGTTCGACGCCGACCGAGGGTTCGGCTTCATCGACCTCGGGAACGAGGCGGAGGACCTGTTCGTCCACGCGTCCGAGATCGTCGGCGACGACGGACCCAAGCAGCTCCGTGAGGGGCAGGTCGTCGAGTTCGAGGTGGGCGAGGGCGACCGCGGGCCGCAGGCGCGCCGCGTCCGCGTCACGGGCGACCGGGCCGCGGACGCGCCCCTGGGCGTGCTCGGCACCGTCGCCTGGTACGAGCCGACCAAGGGCTACGGCTTCGTCACGCCGGACGGTGACAGCACCCAGATCTTCCTGCACAGCTCTGCCATCGTCGGGGGCGGCGTGGTCTCCGAGGGGCAGCGGGTCGCGTTCCTCGTCGTCGAGGGGGAGAAGGGGCCGCAGGCGGACCACCTCCTCCCGCTCGGGGCGCAGGCCGCGCAGCCCGCGACCGACGGCGCGGACGGCACCGTGTCCTGGTACGACGACGTCAAGGGCTTCGGCTTCGTCGTCCCCGACGGGGGCGGCGACGACGTCTTCGTGCACGTCAGCGCCCTGGGCCGAGGGCTGACCGAGCTCGCCGAGGGCGCACGCGTGACGTACGACGTCGTCGCGGGCGACAAGGGACCGAACGCTCGAAACGTGCAGCTCGTGCGCGGCTCGGGAGGCGGGCGCTCGTCGGCGGACCGTGGTCGTCCCGACCGCCAGGGCCGCGCGGACCGCTCGGGTCGCCCGGGCGGGTCCGGGAGGCCGGCGCGCGGGGGCGAGGGCACCGTCGCGCGCTTCGACGCGGACCGCGGTTTCGGCTTCATCACGCCCGACGCGGGGGGCGAGGACCTGTTCGTGCACGTCTCCGTCCTGCGGGACGAGACGTTCCTGGAGGAGGGCGACCGGGTCCGGTTCGGGATCCGCCAGAGCGACCGCGGGCCGCAGGCCGACGACGTCGAGCTGCTGTAGGGCCGGGGAGGCCTTCCGGGGTGGTGTATTGCCCTGGAAGGCGTCGGGCGCGGTCCCTAGGGTCGATGAGATGAACGCCCAGGAGATCCGCTCGGCCTACCTCGAGTTCTTCGCCTCCCGAGGGCATGCCGTGATCGAGCGAGCGCCCCTGGTGCTGCGCGAGGATCCGACGACGCTGTTCACGGGTGCCGGGATGCAGCCGCTGATGCCCTACCTGCTGGGTGTCCAGGAGCACGACTCGGGGGCCCTCCTGGTCGACTCGCAGCCGTGCGTGCGCGCCCAGGACATCGACGAGGTCGGAGACCGGCGGCACACGACCTTCTTCGAGATGCTGGGCAACTGGAGCCTGGGGTCTGCCGACGTGGAGCAGCAGGTCCGCTGGTTCGTCGAGTTCCTCGTGCACGTCGGCGTCGACCTCGAGCGCCTGTACGTCACGTGCTTCCGCGGGTCGCCCGAGCACGGGATCCCTCGTGACGACGACGCGGCGCGTGCCTGGGTCACGGTGCTCGCGGAGCACGGGATCGCCGCACCGCTCGTGGACGTGGGGTCCCGTGCCGACGGCGACCGTGACGGGATGCGCGGCGGTCGCGTCTTCCTCTACGACGCCGAGGAGAACTGGTGGAGCCGCGGAGGCGGGCTCGAGGGCACGCCCGTGGGCGACCCCTGCGGGCCGGACTCGGAGGTCTTCTACGACCTCGGCCCCGAGCACCACGACCGGTCGACCGGTGAGCCCCATCCCGCGAGCGAGGGCGGACGGTTCGTCGAGATCGGCAACCAGGTGTTCATGCGCTACCGCCGCACGAGCGAAGGTTTCGTCCTCCTCGACGAGCCGAGCATCGACTTCGGGGGCGGGCTCGAGCGCATCGCCGCGGCCGCCCTGGCGACCCCCGACGTGTTCGACGTGAGCCTCCTGCGCCCGCTGGTCGACCGGCTCGAGGCGCTCAGCGGTCGCGCGTACGAGGACGACCCGCGGCCGTTCCGCGTGATCGCGGACCACGTCCGCGCCGCGACGTTCCTCGCTGCCGACGGGGTCCGCCCGGGCAACAAGGCGCACGGGTACGTCCTGCGGCGGCTCGTCCGCCGGGCCGTGGTGCACGCCCTCCACCTCGGCCTGGACGACCGGTTCGCCGACGACCTCGTCACCGTCGTGGCCGAGGTGTACGGCGACACCTACCCGGGCCTGGTCGCGCGGCGTGAGGAGCTGAGCTCGGTCCTCCGTGACGAGGAGTCACGCTTCCGTCGCACGGTGCACCGCGGTCTCCGGGAGCTCGAGAAGCTCCGGGGCGCGACGGTCACGGGGGGCGACCTGTTCGTGCTCGCGGACACCTGGGGATTCCCCGTCGAGCTCTCGGTCGACGAGGTCCGCCGCCGCGACATGGCTCTGGCCACGGACTGGTCGGAGGAGTACGCGCTCCACCGCGAGCGCCAGCGGGCACGGTCACGGGCGGCCGCCACGAGCGGGGAATAGTTCGCCCTGAGTGAAGGTTGAGCCAGGTGGACTCAAGTTCTGGCGAGCGGGCTTGCGCGCGAGCGCACCGCGTGCCTACCTTGAGTGAAGCAGACTCAACCCGGTGTACCGGGCGCGCGTGCGCCGTCGGGCACCCCATCCACAACGGAGGCAGCACACATGGCACGAGCAGTCGGGATCGACCTCGGCACCACCAACTCGGTGGTCGCCGTCCTCGAGGGCGGAGAGCCCACCGTCATCGCGAACGCCGAGGGGTCGCGCACGACGCCGTCGGTGGTCGCCTTCTCCAAGACCGGCGAGGTCCTCGTCGGCGAGGTCGCCAAGCGCCAGGCGGTCACGAACGTCGACCGCACCATCAGCTCGGTGAAGCGCCACATGGGCACCGACTGGTCGGTGGAGATCGACGACAAGAAGTACACCGCGCAGGAGATCTCCGCGCGCATCCTGGGCAAGCTCAAGCGCGACGCCGAGGAGTACCTGGGCGAGCCCGTCACCGACGCGGTCGTCACCGTCCCGGCGTACTTCAACGACGCCGAGCGTCAGGCGACCAAGGACGCCGGGCAGATCGCGGGCCTCAACGTGACGCGCATCGTCAACGAGCCCACCGCGGCCGCGCTCGCGTACGGCCTGGAGAAGGGCAAGGAGGACGAGCTCATCCTCGTCTTCGACCTGGGCGGCGGCACGTTCGACGTCTCGCTCCTCGAGGTCGGCAAGGACGAGGACGACTTCTCCACGATCCAGGTCCGCGCGACGTCGGGCGACAACCGCCTCGGCGGCGACGACTGGGACCAGCGCATCGTCGAGCACCTCATCAAGCAGGTGAAGAACAGCTCGGGCGTCGACCTGTCGAAGGACAAGATCGCGCTCCAGCGTCTGCGCGAGGCCGCCGAGCAGGCGAAGAAGGAGCTCTCGTCCGCGACGAGCACCACCATCTCGATGCAGTACCTCTCGATGAGCGAGAACGGCCCGATCCACCTGGACGAGAAGCTCACGCGCGCGCAGTTCCAGCAGATGACGCAGGACCTCCTCGACCGGACGAAGGCCCCGTTCCACAAGGTCATCTCCGACGCGGGCGTCTCCGTCTCCGACATCGACCACGTCGTGCTCGTGGGTGGCTCCACCCGCATGCCGGCCGTGACCGACGTCGTCAAGGAGCTCACGGGCGGCAAGGAGCCCAACAAGGGCGTCAACCCGGACGAGGTCGTCGCCGTCGGCGCGGCCCTCCAGGCCGGCGTCATCTCGGGCGACCGCAAGGACGTCCTGCTCATCGACGTGACCCCGCTGTCCCTCGGCATCGAGACCAAGGGCGGCGTGATGACCAAGCTCATCGAGCGCAACACGGCCATCCCGACCAAGCGCAGCGAGATCTTCTCGACGGCCGAGGACAACCAGCCCTCGGTGCTCATCCAGGTCTTCCAGGGCGAGCGCGAGTTCGCGCGCGACAACAAGCCGCTCGGCACGTTCGAGCTCACCGGTATCGCGCCGGCCCCGCGCGGCGTGCCGCAGATCGAGGTCACCTTCGACATCGACGCGAACGGCATCGTCCACGTCGGCGCCAAGGACCGCGGCACCGGCAAGGAGCAGAAGATGACGATCACGGGCGGCTCGGCGCTGCCCAAGGACGACATCGACCGCATGGTCAAGGAGGCCGAGGAGCACGCGGCCGAGGACAAGAAGCGTCGCGAGGAGGCGGAGACCCGCAACCAGGCCGAGGCGTTCGTGTACTCGACCGAGAAGCTCGTCTCCGAGAACAAGGAGAAGCTCCCGGCCGACGTCGTCACCGAGGTCGAGGCCGACATCGCGTCGGTCAAGTCCGCGCTCGAGGGCGAGGACGCCGACGCCGTGAAGACCGCGCACGAGAAGCTCGTCGCGTCCGCGCAGAAGATCGGCCAGGCGCTCTACGCCTCGGCCGAGCAGGAGCAGGCCGCCGGCAACCCCGGCGCCGCGCAGGACGACGCCACCGCTGCCGCGGGCGCGACGTCCGCTCCGGACGAGGACGTCGTCGACGCCGAGATCGTGGACGACGAGGACGACAAGAAGTGACGTCCCCCGAGGACCGGGGCCCCGAGGAGCAGGCCGGGCGCGAGCCCGGCCAGGGCCCCGAGGACAAGCCGTTCCACTTCACGGACAAGCGCAAGGTCGACCCGGAGGCCGGCAGCCCGCGCGAGGGCGCGGACGCCGGCTCCACCGGTGGCTCGGCAGGTGACGACGCGGAGAGGGACCCGCTCGCGGGACTCGACTTCGAGCCGTCCGACGAGGCCGAGGTCGACGCGGCCGTCCTGGCCGCGAAGGCCGAGGCGGCCGAGCACCTCGACGCGCTCCAGCGCGAGCGGGCGAGCTTCACGAACTACCGCAACCGGTCGCTGCGCGACCAGGAGGCCGCGCGCACGAAGGGGATCGAGGACGTGCTCACCGCGCTCCTCCCGGTCCTCGACGACATCGACCGCGCGCGTCAGCACGGTGAGCTCACGGGCCCGTTCGCCGCGATCGCGGAGAAGCTCGACGCGAGCCTGGAGAAGTTCGGCATCGAGCGCTACGGCAGGGTCGGGGAGGAGTTCGACCCGACCGTCCACGAGGCGCTCATGCACCAGCCCGACGCCGAGGCCACCACCACCACGGTGAACCTCGTCATCGAGCCGGGCTACCGGATCGGGGACCGGGTCGTGCGCGCCGCGCGCGTCTCGGTCGTCGGCCCTCAGTAGCCACCTCTCCACTCGTGCCCGACGGCGCGGGCGCACCTCCGGCGCGGAGGTGCGCTCCGCCGTCGGGCACGCGAGGATCACCAGCAGCAGACCCACCGGCAGCAGCAGCCACGACACGAAGGACCAGGACCACGACCACCGACAGGAGGGAGGCGCCGTGACCGGACAGGACTGGATGGAGAAGGACTTCTACGCCGCGCTCGGCGTCCCCAAGGACGCCGACGACGCCACGATCAAGAAGGCCTACCGCAAGCTCGCGCGCAAGTACCACCCCGACCAGAACCAGGGTGACGCGGGCGCGGAGGCCAAGTTCAAGGAGATCGGCGAGGCGTACGCCGTGCTCTCGGACGCCAAGGAGCGCGAGCAGTACGACGCGATCCGGGCGATGGCCGGCGGCGGTGCCCGCTTCTCCGCGGGCCCTGGCGGCGCCGGGGGCGCGGGCTTCGAGGACGTGTTCGGCGGCATGTTCGGCGGCGGCGGCCCGGGTGGCACCCGGGTCCGGTACTCGACCGGCGGCCAGGGCGGCGGCTTCGAGGACATCCTCGGGTCGATGTTCGGCGGCGCGGGCGCGCAGCAGTTCGGCGGCGGCCCCCGCCCGCGGGCCGGTTCGGACGTCGCCGCGGCCACGACCCTCCCGTTCCGCCAGGCGGTCGAGGGCTCGACCGTGACGTTCACCGTCGACGGCCGCAACGTCACGACGCGCATCCCGCCGGGCGTGCGCGACGGCCAGAAGATCCGGCTGCGCGGCAAGGGCCGCCCGGGCATGGCCGGCGGGCCCGACGGCGACCTCGTCGTCACCGTGCACGTCACCCCGCACCCCGTGTTCTCCCTGGACGGCACCAACCTGCGCGCGACCGTCCCCGTGACGTTCGCCGAGGCCGCGCTCGGGGCGACCATCAGCGTGCCGACGCTCGACGGCGGGTCGGTCAAGGTCAAGGTCCCGGCCGGGACGCCGTCGGGCCGCACGCTGCGCGTCAAGGGCCGCGGCGTGCAGACCGCGAAGTCGACCGGCGACCTGCTCGTCACCGTCCAGGTGGCCGTGCCGCAGAAGCTCTCGAAGGCCGCGCGCGAGGCGGTCGAGACGTTCGCCGCCGAGACGGACGGCCAGGACGTGCGCGCCGACCTCGTGCGCGACGCGGCCGTCTGAGCAGCGGCGTGAGGAGGCCCTCGACCATGACCGCGGACGGTGCGAACCCGGGCCGGGCGAGCGACGTCGACCAGGACGCGCCCGTCCTCGTCATCTCCCAGGCGGCGGCGCTCGCGGGCATGCACCCACAGACGCTGCGCCAGTACGACCGCCTCGGCCTCGTCGTGCCGCGCCGCACCCCGGGCCGGGGGCGGCGCTACTCGCTGCGCGACGTCGCGAAGCTGCTCGAGGTGCAGCGGCTCAGCCACGACGAGGGCATCAACCTCGCGGGCATCCAGCGCATCCTCGCGCTCGAGTCGCAGGTCGAGCGGCTGGAGCGCCGCATCGAGGCGCTCTCCGCGCGCGTCGAGCCCGGCGGCCGGGTGTTCGCCGCCGCGGCGAGCGGCGACGTCGTCGTCGTGCCGCGCGGCCGCAGCGTGCGCCGCGGGGTCGAGGAGGCCCTGCGCGAGACGCTCGTCGAGCACGGCGAGGCGCGCGCGCTCGTCATCTGGCGGCCCCGGCCCGACGACGCGGGGTCCTGACCCCGGCCGTTCCGCCCGGGGCTCAGCTCCGGCGGGCCTCGCGCGCGACGAGCGCCGCGGCGGCGGGGACGAGCGCGACCTCCGAGGGATCGAGGCCCGGGTCCGCGGCGCGGGTCCGCGCGGCGGCGTCGAGGTGCCGCAGGAGCACCGGGTCGGCGAGATGGAGGAACGCGTCCAGCAGGACCCGCGCGCCCGGCGCGAGCTCGTCGTCCTCGTCGGCGGCGACCTCCGCGAGGACGACGGCGGTCACGGCGAGGTCGAGCCCGGCAGGCCCGAGCCGGGCGTTCGTCCAGTCGAGGACGGCCGGGCCGTCGGCGGTGAGCACGACGTTCGCCGGGTGCAGGTCGAGGTGCACGACGCACGGCGACCCGCAAGGCGCGTCGAGCGCCGCGAAGGACGGCGCGGTGAGCGCCGCGTACGCGGGCTCGTGCGGCGCCGGGGGCGGGACGGCGTGCAGCGCGTCGTGCAGCGCGACGAGGATCCGCGCGGATCCGGCGAGCGACGTCCGGCCGCCGAGGATCGACTGGAGGAGGGTCGGCCCGCGCAGGAGCTCCATGGTGAGGTCGCCGTCCGTCGCGGCGTCGACGCGCGGGGCGGGGAAGCCCGCGCCACGGACGTGGCGCATGACCTCGGCGGTGCCGACCGTGTCGGCCCCCGAGCGCGAGCGTCGCAGGACGCGGTCGGCGCCGACCGCGTACAGGTCGGCGTCGGCACCCGAGAACAGCGGCGCGCCGAGCGAAGGGGCCATGAGCCGACGCTACGCCTCTGCTGCCCTCCTGACGAGGGTCCGGGGCATCGGCCCTGGTCACGCATTTCCGCAAGAATGTCGTGCGCTAATTACGCGCTATTCCTGCATTTCTTAGCAAGGCCTTCCTTGCTATACATCGTGCAATTCCGGGAATACCGTGGACACGGAAGCCCGGCCCCCCACGGGTCCTCGGAGAACAGGAGATCGCGATGAGCAGCCTCACGGAGATGCCCCAGGTCGTCGAGTGTTCCATCGACGGCTGCGGCTACAACCACGACCACGGGTGCCACGCCGGCGCGGTGACCATCGCCGGTCACGCGGGCGACGCGGAGTGCGCGACCTTCATCCCGCTGGGGACCAAGGGCGGCCTCGAGAAGGTGCTCGCGCACGTCGGCGCCTGCCAGCGCACCGACTGCGTCCACAACTCCTCGCTCGAGTGCTCGGCCCCGTCGATCCGCGTGGGCGCCGGCGCGTCCGGCGAGGACAAGGCCGACTGCCTCACGTTCACCCCGCGCTGACGCGGACCGTAGACGCCCCCGACACGACACGCCCCGGACCGCGCGCTCGCCCGCGCG
This sequence comes from Cellulosimicrobium sp. NPDC057862, assembly GCF_042797035.1. Classification (NCBI taxonomy): domain Bacteria; kingdom Bacillati; phylum Actinomycetota; class Actinomycetes; order Micrococcales; family Promicromonosporaceae; genus Cellulosimicrobium; species Cellulosimicrobium sp. NPDC057862. Next base: position 10,955 of record NZ_JBHVMH010000001.1, on the reverse strand, counting down.
GCCGGGGCGTCGTCGTGCTGTCAGCGCTGGAGCGTGTCGAGGAGCTGGACGGCGGCGGAGTGGGTGCGGGGGAGCGGTTCGAGCCAGACGCGCGGAGGTCGGCGCAGGATCGCCGTGACGCCCAGCGCGAGGCCCGTGCGCTCGATGTTGTGGCGGAGCACGGTGCGCAGGGTGTCGTCGTCGGCGCCGCGCTCTCCGAGGACCACGAAGAGCCCGTTGCCGAGGGAGGCCATGGGATGGCCGTCGCCGAAGGTGTGCGTGAGCGCGCGGCCCATCGCGGCCGACCGGGCGAACCGTTGCCACCCGGTCAGGTGGTCGAGCGCGACGTCCACGACGAGCAGGCCGTGCGTCGCCGCGGCGTCGACGCCCGCGCGCTGCGCGACGCCGTACGTCTCCCGGAGCCGTTGGGCCAGGTACTGGGACGTCGCGAGACCGGACTCGGGGTCCATGACCTCGGGCGTCACGGGGGTCGCCTCGTAGCCGTCGGACCACCCGACCGCGACCGCGCGGAGCAGGTCGGTCCCGGGCTCGCGGTCGTGCGCCCGGTACAGGCACACCACGTCGTCGATGGCCTCGCCGATCCCGACGCCCGCCTCGGCCCGCACGCGGCCGAGCCGCTCGGCGGCCGGTGTCCCGTCCCGCTCCTCGCACAGCGCCTCGACCAGGGCGTCGACGGCAGGGTGGTACCAGTCGCCCGGTCGCAGCCAGACGCTCTCGGCGCTCGCCCGACGCCAGCGCTCGCGCACGGCGTCGGGAGCGGGCACGGTGTACCCGTGGAGGTGGTCCATGTAGATGAGACGGGCGAGCGGCCGATCCATGACGCGGGTCGGCGAAGAAGTTTCCAGGACGCCGGGTCCGGGGTGAAATGGGGCGAACGGGGACGACTCCGGCCGTTACCGTTCCGTCGTCGGAAGCCCTCTGCCCCGAAGTTGGACGGGCGTCTACTATGGCCACCGTACGCCTCGGATCGGGGCGGTCTCCGGGGCGGGTGACATGACGCAGGCGCAGGAACGGGTGTGGAGCGAGGCGTTCAGCGACGCTGAGCTCATCACAGCCGTGCGCGAGGGCGACACGAGCGCCTACGGCGCGCTGTACGAGCGCCACGCCGCCGCGGCCCGCACGGTCGCGCGGCAGTACGTCCGGTCCACGGCCGACGCCGACGACGTCGTCTCCGACGCGTTCGCCCGCACGCTGTCCGTGCTCCAGGGCGGGGGCGGGCCCGACGTCACCTTCCGCGCCTATCTCTTCACGGTCGTCCGGCGCCTCTCCTACGACCTCGTCAACGGCGCTCGACGCACCCAGCCGACCGACGACGAGCGCACGTTCGAGTCCGCGTTCGGACCCATGGCGTCCACGGAGGATCCGACTCTCGAGGGGTTCGAGCGCTCGACGGTGACGCGCGCCTACCAGGACCTCCCCGAGCGGTGGCGCGCCGTGCTCTGGTACACGGAGGTCGAGAACCTCTCGCCGGCGGACATCGCGCCGATCCTCGGCCTCACCGCGAACGGCGTCTCCGCGCTCGCCTACCGGGCGCGCGAGGGGCTGCGCCAGGCGTACCTCCAGCAGCACCTGACGTCCGTCCCCGCCGAGGAGTGTCGCACGGTCAACGCGCTCCTCGGATCGTACGTGCGCGGCGGGCTCGCCAAGCGTGAGACGGCGCGCGTGGAGTCTCACCTCGACGGCTGCGGCGAGTGCCGCGCGCTCGTGCTCGAGCTGGGCGACGTGTCGCACGGCATGCGCGCCGTCATCGCCCCGCTGGTCCTCGGCGTCGGCGCGCTCGGCCTGGTCGGGACGGCCCTCCCGACGTTCGGCGGCGCGGCCGTCGCCGGCGGCGTCGGTGCCGCTCTCCAGGGTTCGTCGAGCGGGGGCGCGGGATCGGCGGGTGGTTCCGCTGCCGCAGGTGGTTCCGGCGGGGCGGGTGCGGGTGCGGGCGCCGGTGGAGGCGCGGCCGGGACCGGTGCAGTCGGCGGCGCGGGTGCCGCCGCGGGCGCGGCCGGTGGTTCCGGCGGCGCGGTCGGGGCCGGCGCGGCGTCCGTCGGTGGCGCAGCGGCCGCGGCCGGCGGTGCGGCGGCCGGCAGCGGCGCGCTCGCCGCGGCCGGTGCCGGCGGCCTCGTCGCCCTCGTCACCTCGGCACCGCTCGCCGCGGCGGCCGTCACGGTCGGCGTGCTCGCGGTCGCCGGGCTCGGCGTCGCGGGTGCCCTCGGGGTGTTCTCGCCGGACCCCGCGCCCACCCCGACCGCGCAGACCTCACCGTCTCCGTCCGAGTCACCGACCACGGAGACCACGACGACGCCGGACCCGACCACCGACCCGACGTCGCCCACGAACATCCCGCCCGCCCCGACCGACGAGACCGCCGCCGGGACGGGAGACACGACCGGGACCGGCGGCGGGTCGCCCACGGACGGCTCCACCCCGGTCGGGTCGACGCCGGGCACGACGACGCCGGGCGGGTCCACGGACCCGGGCACCGGCACGCCGACGCCCACCGACCCGGGGACCGGGACGCCCGGGCCGACGGACCCGGGAACACCCGAGCCCGCCCCGGCGGCGCTCGAGCTGTCGCTTGCCCCGGTCTCGCTCGCGGCACGAGTCCCGGCGGACCTCGTCATCACCGCGTCGAACACCGGCGGGCGAGCGGCGGAGGAGGTCTTCGTCGACCTCACGCTCCCCGAGGGCGTCTCGACCCCCGGCTCGTCGCTCGTCGCGCGCGGCACCGCCGTCGGCGGGCCGCTGTCGACGGCCTCGCTCCCCTGCGGCAGCGCGGTGCCGCAGGCGGACGGGACGAGCCTGGTCACGTGCTCGGTCGGCATCCTCGCGCCACGGGCGACCCAGGACCTGGCGGTGCAGGTCCGTGCCGACTCGGGCGGCGAGTACGCCTTCGCCGCGTCGCTGCGTGCCAAGGGCATCGAGCCGTCGCACCGGTCGTTCCCGCCCACGAAGGTCGCGTACTGGGGAGCTGAGCTGCGCGTCACCGCGGACCCGACGCTCGCGTTCGACAACCCGGGCGACGCGACGCTGCGGCTCTCCCTGCGCAACAGCGGCGACAGGCCTGCCGTGGAACCGCGCGTGACCGTCGACCTCCCGGACGGACTGAGCCTCGTCGGCGGCGGCCCGACGGGCTGGAGCTGCGAGTCAGGCGACGGGGACGTGACGTGCGCCTCGCCGTCGGGCACAACCCTCGCCCCGCGTGCGACCGTCGCCGTCCCGGTGCGTCTGCTCGCGGACCTCGAGACCGTCCCGGACGACCTGCCCGACCTCCAGGTCCACGCGACGGCGGGTGACGTCCGCTCGGGCACCGCGTCCGTCGACCCGGCCGTCGACGACTACTGGGGAGGCGCCGCCGACGGTCTGCGCGGGGAGGACGGGGCGCTCCGCGGCGTCGTGGCGCAGTGCACGGCGACCGAGGAGGCCGACGTCGCGTCTCTCGTCGCGACGTACACCAACACCACGTCGTACGACGGCCTCGACGTGACGGTCGAGGCGGCGGGTTCGAGCGCGACCGCGGCCGCGGTCCGGCTCGGCCAGGAGGTGAAGGTCCAGGTCGACGACGGTGTGCGCTACCCCGCCGGGCGTGCGGCCGTCGTGCTCTCGACGACCGTCGCGGGCGAGACGTTCGAGCACCGCCTCGACGCGGGGTCGTTCGACGCGCTCGACTGCTGGACGCCGCCGCCGTGGCTCACGGCTGCCGACGTGCGCGTCGCGGCGGACAACGACGGCGGCACGGTCCGCTGGACGGCGAGCGTCGCGAACGGCACGGGCGAGAAGGTCGACGTGCGTCTGCTCGCGCCCGACAACGACACGTGGTCGGGGATCGCGGACTCGGCGGCGATCACGCCCCTGGCCGACGGCCAGACGGGCGACCTCGTCCTCGACACCGGACTGGCCCAGACGGTGCGCGGGAACGCGGTCCTGCGCCAGTACCGCTGGCACCAGGACGGCGACGGCGACGGCAAGGGTTACCAGAGCCTGCTGCCCGTACTCCTCGAGGAACAGCGGATCGCCCCCGCCGTCCCGGCTCCCTCGCTCGGTCAGTGCCGGTTCGACCCGGAGTCGGACACGTCGTGGGCCACGGCGACGCTGCGCTACGACAACTCGGCGTCGACCCTTCCGGTCGTGTTCTCCGTCGACGGCCGGCCGGGCCTGACGGCGACGGTCGCGGGCGGGGCCATGCAGGTCGTGGACCTGCCGCGCGCCGGGGCGCAGGCCGCCGCCTACACGGTGCGCGCCGACGGCCGCGACCTCGGCACGCGCACGGTGGACGCCGTCGACTGCTTCCGGTGGTCGGTGACGGGCACCGCGACGGCGCAGTGGTCCGCGGACGCCCGGTCCGTCGTGGTGCAGGGCGAGCTCCGCAACGGCCATGCGGCGACGTCGCTGCGCGTGACCATGGACGGCGGCGCGCTGGGCGTCACGAAGGCCGTGGACGTCGCACCGGGCGAGACGGTGACGCTCACGCTCGACACGGGCTCGCGCGACGTCGCGGCCGGCACGGTCGTCCTCCACGCGACGCGGCTCGACGGGTCCGCGCGGTCGCACTCCGTGACCGCCTCGTACGACGCGGTCCGGCACGCACCCGCCGTGGGCTCTCCGGTCGTCGGGAAGTGCGTGCTCGACCCGAAGACCGAGCTGTCCTCCGCGACGGTCTCGCTGCGCTACGACAACACGCGCTCGACCGTCCCGGTCGTCTTCTCGGTCGAGGGGCGCAAGGACGTGACCCGGAGCGTCGACGGCGGCGCGGCCGTGACCGTCGACGTGCCCGGAGGCGTGGGCCGGGAGCCGCTGCGGCTGGCGGTGCTGGCCGACGGCACGCCGCTCGCGAGCCACGAGGTCGCTGCCGTCGACTGCTTCGACTGGAAGAAGGTCGCGCACGCGGCCGACGCGGAGACCTCCTGGGTGGTCGCTTCCGGGGCCGGCGTCGGCACGTCCGTCGTGACCGGTACGTTCCACAACCCGTACGCCGCGACGACGCTCCGCGTCGGGATGTCGACGCCGCACGGCGACGCCGCGCCGGTTGAGGTCGCGCCGGGTGCCGAGGCAACGTTCACCGTGGACGCGAAGGCGCTGTCCGTCCCCGACGGGACGGCGACGTTCACGGTCGAGCGCGCGGCGCCGTCGGGCCCGGGCCGGGAGACGGTCGAGGCCCGCTACCGCGCCCTCGAGTACAGCCCGGAGTGGGCCCGGTCCGCGACGGTCGACGCGCGCTGGCAGGACGGCTCGGTCAAGCTCGTCGGCACGCTGACCAACGACTCGCCCGAGACGATCGACGTGGTCATGTCGGCCGCGGGCTACGGGGACTCGGTGCCCGTGCGGCAGGTCGCGCCCGGTGCGACCGCGACGTTCACCGTGGACACGCGCGCGCTCGACGTGAAGCCTGGCTCCGTCACGTTCCGCCAGTCGCGCACCGTGCTCGGCGCCGCCTTCACGGACGCACGCCTCACGGCGAGGTACCAGGGCGACCGCTACGAGCCGGACTGGTCGGCCGTCCCGACCGTGTCCGCGCAGTGCGCCCCCGGGACGGGCGGGGTCGTGCTCACCGTCGGGCTGCGCAACGACTCGGCCGAGGCGATGCACGTCGTCGCGCGCACTCCGTTCGGCGACCGCGACCTGGGCGCCGTCGCCCCCGGCGCGAGCGTGCGCGGGGACGTCGCGGCGGGTGCGCTCGCCGTCAAGGCCGGGAAGGTCGAGCTCGAGCTCTCGCGCACGGTGCTCGGGGTGTCGTTCACGGAGACCCTCTCGGAGCACTTCGACGCGGTCGACTGCGCCGTCGAGCAGCCGACGGCGAGCCTCGTCCTCGGCGACCCGTACTACGACGCGGCGCGCGGTCACTCGTATCGCGCCGTGTCCGTCCTGCTCGACAACTCGGGCTCGAACGTCCCGGTGACGTTCCGCGTCACGGGGCAGGCCAAGGGCGAGTGGACCGTCGCGGCCGGGGAGCGGCGCACGGAGCAGCTCGGCGAGGCGCCGTGGTCCGGGGCGTCCTACGTCGTCCACGCGGGCAGGTGGACCGAGCAGCTCAGGGTCGACGACTTCACCGCGGCCCCCGCCTGCTCCCCGCAGTGGGAGGCGGGCGTCTGGTACGGCCACGACGCCGAGGTCTCCTACCGCGGCTGGAACTACACGGCGCGCAACGCCAGCGTCCTCGTGCGACCGGACCGCGACCCGCTCGGGCTGTTCTGGGAGCGCGGCTCGCGCTGCGGCGAGGGCTGACGGTCGTCGACGCCCGGACGGCCACGCCGCCGGGGTGAGGCGGCTCGGCTACGGCAGGACGTCGGCGAGCGCGTCGTCGACGGGCCGGTCGCCGCCGACGAGGTCGAGCACGAGGCCCGCCGACCGCGGTTCGTGGACGACGGCGGCGAGGACGGCCGCCACGTCGTCGCGCGTCACGTCCGACCTCTCGCCCACGGCAGCCCCGGGCTTGCGCCGCTTGCCGCGCGGCCTGTCGCCGTCCCCGACGGGCGCGAGCGCGACGAGGCCGACGCCGGGGTCGTCGGTGAGATGGCCCGGGCGCACGATGGTCCACGCGAGGTCGGTCCGCGCGCGCAGGTCGTCCTCGGCCGCTGCCTTGGCGCGCAGGTACGCCCAGAACACGTCGTCGACGTCGTCGGGCCGCTCGTCGGCGTGCGCCGCCTCGACGCCGCGGGACGAGAGGAGCACGTAGCGTCCGACGCCCGCGCGCTCGGCGGCGTCGGCGAGCAGCGCCGCGCCCGCCCGGTCGACCGTGTCCTTGCGCGGTGCGCCGCTCCCGGGACCGGCCCCGGCCGCGAACACGACGGCGTCCACACCCTCCAGCTCGAACGACACCGCGACGGCGTCGTCCTTCTCGAGGTCGATGAGCGCGACGTGCGCGCCGAGCTCGGTGAGGTCCGTGATCTGCGCGGCGGACCGCACGAAGGCGACGACGTCGTCACCCCGCTCCACCAGGGTCCGGGCCAGGCGACGGCCGACCTGGCCGTGACCTCCCGCGATGACTGTGCGCATGGGCCGAACGTATCGCCGTGCGGGCGTCCGCGCCCGGCGAGGAGCGTCGCCCCGGGGCCTGCCGCCGGGATGCTGGGCACCCCGGACGGGGTTGCGCTGCCGGGCGCGCGGTCCCCCACGTACCCCCACGTCGACCGCGGCCCGGCAGCGCTGGTCCTCAGGCGGCGTCCCCCGTGCCGCCGAGGACGACGGGGGTCTGCGGGTCGAACCGGTAGCCGAGCCCGCGGACCGTGGTGATGACGTGCTCCAGCCCGAGCTTCTCGCGCAGGCGACGCACGTGGACGTCGATGGTGCGGCTGCCCGCTGCGACCTCGTGGTCGGCCCACACGGTCTGGAGCAGCTCGGCCCGCGTCACGACGCGGTGCGCCGTGCGGGCGAGGTAGGACAGGAGCTCGAGCTCCCGGAACGTCAGGCGCGCGGACCGGCCCTCGACCGTGACGGTGCGGCCCGCGGGGTCGATGACGACGCGCGGCACGGGCGAGAGCGTCGCGAGCCGCTCGCGGAACGCCGCGATGTCCTGCACGGGCGACGACGTCGCCGTCGTGGGCTCGGCGAGCGCGAGGGCCGTGTACGTCTCGGCGCTCGGCAGCCAGTCGCGGGCGAGCTCGCCCAGGGCCTCGGCGAGCTCGACGAGCTGTGCCTGCGGCTGCTCGCCCGGCGCGGCGTCGACGCCGACGTAGAGCACGAAGCCGGGGTTGCGGCGGGGCGCGACGTCCGGTGCGGCCGGGCGGGCCGGCGCGACCGTGGCGTGCGGCGCGGCGGGGCGCTGCGGTGCGAGGACTCGGGGTGCGGCGGCGCGCGTCGAGGTGCGGCGGGCGGGACGGGTAGCGGTGAGCGTCATGGGTGGCTCCGAGTGCGTCGGGCCGACGGCGTCGCCGGGGAACCGGCGGGTCGGCAGGGGTCGAGGGCTGAACCGAGGTGCGGGAGAGGGTTCAGGCCTGACAACAGACGCACATGACCGCGCCCAGGAGCGCGCCGGACGGCGTGCTCGCGGGACGGGTCGTGGTGCTCACGGGAGCGAGCATGGCAGCGCACCGCGCGGTACGCCAAGAGGAGCCCGGGAACTTCTCAGCATGCGGACCCGAGGAGTCTCGCGTTCCGGGCTCCGGTGCCGGCGACGAGCAGCGCGACCGGTGTAGGTCGCGCGCGTCCGGGCAGGTGGGAGGCGTCAGACGACGCCGTAGAGGCGGTCCCCGGCGTCGCCGAGGCCCGGGACGATGTACGCCTTCTCGTTGAGGCGCTCGTCGACCGCGGCGACCACGAGGTGGACGTCCACGCGGTCGCCGACCGCGTTCTCCAGCACCTGGATCCCCTCGGGAGCCGCGAGCAGGCAGACCGCCGTGACGTCGCGCGCACCGCGCGCGAACACGTAGTCGATCGCGGCCACGAGCGTGCCGCCCGTCGCGAGCATCGGGTCCAGGAGGAACACGTGCCGACCGGTGAGGTCGTCGGGGAGGCGGTTCGCGTAGGTGACGGCCTCGAGCGTCTCCTCGTCGCGCTGCATGCCGAGGAACCCGACCTCCGCCGTCGGCAGGAGGCGCGTCATGCCCTCGAGCATCCCCAGTCCCGCGCGCAGGATGGGGACGACGAGGGGGCGGGGCTCCGCGAGGCGCACGCCGACCGTCGTCGTCACCGGCGTCTCGATCTCGTGCGGCTCGACGCGCACGTCGCGCGTGGCCTCGTAGGCGAGCAGCGTGACCAGCTCGTCGACGAGGAGCCGGAACGTCGGGGACGCCGTCTCCTTGTTCCGCAGGACGGTCAGCTTGTGGGCCACGAGCGGGTGGTCGGCGACGTGCAGGCGCATGGCGACAACGGTATCCGACCGCGGGCCCTCCCGTACCGCCCGGTAACCGGCCGCCGTCCGCGAGTTGTCAGCGCCACACCGGTCTATAGCCTGGTGAGGCGCTGGCAGCTCTCCGCACCACCGGGCGGTCAGCACCTCGTCGCGGCATGGCGCGACGTGCCGCTGACACCTCGGAGGTCCCGTGCCCGACGACGTCGCTCACCCCGGCGACCCCGCCCACCCGGGCGAGGGGCCGGCGTCGGGCACCGGGGGACCCGGGTGGGGCGCGACGGCGGCCGGCGGCACCCCGGGGCCGCGGGGGCTCGACCTGCCGTGGGCGGACGGGACGTTCCCGCCGGACACGGTCGCGGCGCGCCACCAGGTCTGGGACGCGCTCATGGGCCTCGCGCTCCACGAGGCCACCCACGCGCTCGCGAGCGACGACGTGCCCGTGGGGGCGCTCGTCGTCGGGCCGGACGGGCGGCTGCTGGGCGTGGGTCGCAACCGGCGCGAGGAGACCGGCGACCCGACCGCCCACGCCGAGGTGCTCGCGCTGCGCCAGGCCGCCGCGACGCTCGGGGAGTGGCGGCTCGAGGGCTGCACGCTCGTCGTGACGCTCGAGCCGTGCGTCATGTGCGCCGGGGCGCTCGTGCTCGCGCGCGTCGAGCGGCTCGTGCTCGGCGCGTGGGACCCCAAGGCCGGCGCGACCGGCTCGGTGTGGGACCTCGTGCGCGACCAGCGCGCCAACCACGCCGTCGAGGTCGTCGGCGGCGTCCGCGAGGACGAGTGCGGCCGCCTCCTGCGAGACTTCTTCGCCGCCCAGCGCTGAGCGCCGCGCCCCGCCGAGAACGACCTGAGGGTCGTTATCGGGCGGATGGCGACTCCCCGGTCGTGCTCGACGCGGGCTCCGGTCGTGCTCGGCGTCAGCGGGGGAGGGCTGCGGCGAGCGTCGTGAGGGTCTCGGTGGTGCCCGCGTCGACCTTGAGCGTCGCGAGCGGGTCGCCGCGCGTCCAGCCGCGGTTGACGATGACGACCGGCTTGCCGGCCTTCGCCGCGTGCCGCACGAACCGCAGCCCGCTCATCACCGTCAGCGACGAGCCCGCCACGAGCAGGGCGTCGCCCTCGTCGACCATCGCGTAGGCCCGGTCGACCCGCTCGCGCGGCACGTTCTCCCCGAAGTACACGATCTCCGGCTTCAGCACCCCGCCGCAGAACTCGCACGGCGCCGGGCGGAAGTGCGACGTCTGCTCGATCACCGCGTCCGCGTCCGGCGCGATCTCCACGTCCGCGACGTCGCCGATGCTCTCGATGAACCCCGGGTTCAGCGCCGTCAGCCGGTCCGCGAGGTGCTCGCGCGAGATGACGCGCCCGCACTGGAGGCAGATCACGCGGTCGTACCGGCCGTGCAGGTCGATGACGTTCCGGCTGCCCGCGTCCTCGTGGAGCAGGTCCACGTTCTGCGTGATCAGCCCCACGAGCACGCCCGCGTCCTCCAGCCGCGCCAGCGCGCGGTGACCTGCGTTCGGCTGCGTGCGGTGCACGTGCTGCCAGCCCACGTGGTTGCGCGCCCAGTAGTGGCGGCGGAACGCCTCGTCCTGCACGAACTGCTGGTACGTCATCGGGTTGCGCGGCGGCGAGTCCGGGCCGCGGTAGTCCGGGATGCCCGAGTCCGTGGACAGGCCCGCGCCCGTCAGTGCCGTGACCCGCAGCCCGCGCAGGAGCTGCACGGCGTCCTCGGCCGTCCCCAGCGGCGGCTCCGGCTCCGTCCCCGACGGCGGCGGCTGGCTCGGGCGCCACGCGAGCCGCGAGGTCAGGGTCGGGACGGTCGAGGGTGGCAGGTCCGCGGAGGACGTCGCCACGTGCGCGGGGGACGCGGTCGAGGGATCGGTCGAGCGCGGGGGAGTCGGGTCGGTGGGCACGCCTCCCACGGTACGACGGCGCGAGGTAGAGCCGTGGTCTGTCGAGGTAGAGCCGTGGTCGGTCGAGGTAGAACCGTGGTCCCGCGAGGTAGAGCCGTGGTCCCGCGAGGTAGAGCCGTGGTCGTGCGAGGTAGAGCCGTGGTCGCGCTAGGTAGAGCCGTGGCTCTTTTGCTCGAAGGCGTGTGGTCGCCCTGGGTGGTCGGGGTGGGTGGTGGTGCCGCGTCTACCATCCGCCGCTCGTTCCTCGCGGCTCCCGCCAGGCCCGCCACGAC